>JBCDCP010000016.1:0-31028 GCA_039181495.1 Pseudomonadota bacterium
ATTTTGCCGTCCGACACCGATTGGGTATCGCTACGATACTCGTCGATCAGGTAGTCGCGCTTGATCGGTTTGTAGGGCCCGAAGATGCGCGGGCGTTCAGGGCCAAGCAACCAGGGTAGATCCCTTTGCCGCCAGATGTGGAAGTGGCTATCGATGATGTCCATCACGCCGCCTCCCGTCCGAGCAGCTCGGCGCAGATGGCCTGCGTTGAGGCGGCCGAACCGAGGCGGTCGAGATAAGGCAGAACCGCGCTCAGGGCCTCGGTTTCGGGACGATAGTCCTTATCCTGCATCAGCGGTGTCAGCCAAAGCACTTTCCAGGCAAGCCGCGAGAGCTTCTCGGTGCTGGCCATCAGGGCCTGCGGCCCGCCGCGCTCAAGACCATCAGACACGATCACGACGAGGCTGACGCGCGCAAAGCCGGCAAATCGCGGCACGGCGAGAAATGCCGCAAGGGCGTCCCCGAGTCGCGTCCCGCCGTCCCAGTCAGCCACTAGTGTCGACGCCATGCTGAGAGCCCGGTCAGGATTGCTCTGACGGAGCGCCCGCGACACCCGCGTCAGGCGGGTACCCAGGGTGAACACCTCGACCTGCTCACCGGTGTGATAGAGCGCGTGTGCTATCCTGAGATGCGCATCGGTGCGTTCCTTCATCGAACCCGATACATCGATCAGCATCAGGATGCGGCGTTGCCTGGTCCGGCGGGCCCGCGCCGGCAGCGTGATGATCTCGCCATCATGCTTGGCGGCGTCGCGAAGCAAGCGCCGCATATCGATGCTGTCACCGGTCTTGGCGCGCGATCGGCGCAATGATCGGCGGCGCGGCAGTTCACGCGCCGCGTGCCGGCGGAAGCGTCTCAACGCCTCGTCTTCACTGACGGCGGCAAAACTCCGCGTGCTGAGTTTCTCGAACGTCGTCGCCTCGGCACCAGACTCGGCTTCTTCGTCGGGATCTGGCGGCGGCATTTCACCGTCGCGGGCGTCGAAAGCCTCAACCTCTTCGTCTTCTTCCGAGATGCCTTCGATGTCCGGTGCCAATGTCTGGCCATAGAAGATCCTGCGGAACAAGGCCTCGAATTCGTCCATCCGCTCAGGCGGCGGGGCCAGCGTGGCCATGGCAGCCCGGCGAATGTCCTCCATCGAGCGCGGTCCCAGCAGGCCGACAGCTGTTACGAAGCTCTGGGTCTGGTCGGGCGCGATCGAGAAGCCCGACGCACGCAGCAGCTGCGTGAAGTCGAGGAATGGCGTTAGCGCACCAGGCGCTTCAGGAGCAGCAGGCTGGTTCATGCTGCCTCGCCTGAAATGATCTGGTCGAGCCGACCTTCGACAAAGGCGAGATCGTCCTGGTCCTTCAGCGCAACCCCGATAGCGCGGCGGAAGGCAACCGGCCATTCGGCCCCTTGCGATTGCAGCAGCGTGGCGGCTTCGGCCCATTCCACCGTTTCGGCAACCCCCGGGGGCTTGGCCAGTGGTTCGTCGCGCAACCGTCCAACGGCCGCCACCACACGGTCCGCGGTCTCACGCGCCACGGAGCTGGCCCGCATCATGACGATCTGGGATTCACGTTCCGGATAGGGATAGCCGATCCAGTGATAGACGCAGCGGCGGCGCAGGGCTTCATGCAGCTCGCGTGTCCTGTTCGACGTCAGGATCACCACCGGTGGGCGGCTCGCCCGCACCGTCCCGGTCTCAGGGATGGAGATCGTGAAGTCGGAGAGAAATTCGAGCAGAAAGGCCTCGAATTCATGATCCGAGCGGTCGATTTCGTCGATCAGCAGGACGGTGTCAGCTGGGTTTCTCAAGGCCGCCAGCATCGGTCGCTCGATCAGGAAGTCATCGGCGTAGATGTTGACGTAGTCGTCGCCAGCCTGGCGAATGGCGAGCATCTGGCGCGGATAGTTCCACTCATAGATCGCCGCTGCGGAATCGATGCCTTCATAGCACTGCAGCCGTACGAGCTGCCGCCCAAGCACCGACGCGATGGCCTTAGCACCTTCGGTCTTGCCAACACCGGGGGCACCTTCGAGCAGCAGCGGCTTTCCGAGTGCCAACGCGAGATACGCGGATGTCGCCAGCCCGTCATCGGCGAGGTACTGCGCTGAGCGAAGTGCGTCAGCCAGGGTCTCCGGCCGATCGATCCCGACAATGGTGGACTGGACGGCCATGGATCAGTGTCGCTCCCCAGCTGCCGCTGCCATACCCTTTGCATTGCCCTGCCCGGGCACGCCTTGTGGCTTGGCGCCACCCTGAGCCTGGATCGCACGCAGCACCTTTTCAGGCGTGATCGGCAGAGCGTCGATCCGCACGCCGACGGCATTGAACACGGCATTGGCCAGCGCCGGCATGATCGGGTTGGCACACATTTCACCTGGTCCCTTGCCGCCATACGGACCATCGGGTGCAGGCCGTTCCAACACCGCGATATCATGCGGGGCGATATCGCCAGGGCCCGGCATGAGGTACTCGTTGAAGTCGACTGGCCGGTGGTCGCGCTCGGGATAATGCGGCTCGGTTGTTTCCCACAACGCGTGGCTCATGCCCATCCAGCCGCCACCGACAAGCTGCTGCTCAACCAGCCGCGGATTCAGCGCTCGTCCAAGCTCGTAGCAACTGGTCTTGTTCAGGACCGCAACCTCGCCGGTCTCATCGTCAACTTCGATATCAACGACGAGCGCGCCATGCGCATAGCAGGACACCGGCGTCATCTCGCCGGTTTCCGGATCCACATCGGACATCGGGATCAGGAAGATGCCGCGCCCCGACACCGTCTTGCCCTGTTTGAACTGGGCGGCACCGGCGGCCTCACCGGTGGTGATCGAGCGCGACGGCGCACCGCGTACGTGAATGTTGCCCTTGCCATCGGTGACGAGATCAGCGGCATCCACTTCCAGCTCTTCGGCCGCCGCCTCCAGCATTACGGCTCGGGCTTCCTGGGCGGCCTGGATGACGGCATTGCCAACCCGGTGCGTGCCTCTCGATGCAAAGGAGCCCATGCAATGGGGGCCGGTGTCACTGTCGGCAGTATCGACATAGACGTCTTCGATTGGCACGCCGAGTGTCTCGGCGGCGATCTGCCGCGTCACAGATTTCATGCCCTGGCCAAGATCGATCGCGGACAAAGCGACCATGAACTTGCCTTCGGGATTTGAGTGCACCAGCGCTTGGCTGGGATCGCCTCCAAGGTTCATGCCGATGGGATAGTTGATCGACGCGAAACCGCGTCCGCGATGCTTGGCCATCAGCGCCTCCTCAGACCGGAGATGGATGAAAAGCGGGTCGGTGATCGACGCACCTCCGGCGCTGCCGGAGGTGGCGGTACAGGCGGAGGTGTTGCGGGCTTTGAGGCCGCAGGCGGTGGCGACGGTTGAGACTGTGGTGGAGGAGCAGCCGGCGGCGCAGCAGCGGGGGTGGGCTGGGGCGCAGGCGTTGGTTGCTGAGGTGGCGAAGTCGGCGCACTCGGCTGATGTGGTGCACCTATGCCTCGGCCATAAGCGTCGGCCGGCACGTCGAGCACGGCGTCTACCCCTGTCTTGCCACTGAGATGTGTCTTCGGGCGGCCTTCCCGTCGCGGCTCGCCATTCGCCGTCTGCACCCGGCCAAACTCATCAGTCGCGGTGGGCAGTATGACAGCTCTGTCACCACCGCCATCTTTCAAAGATGACGCATCCTTGGCCGCCGCGGAGAGCTGCCAGTTCGCCTTCTCGGCAACCACCTGGCAGCATTCAATCAGCGCCGAGTTCTTGGTCTCGCGCCGATGCGCCTTCATATCGCCGTCGCGATACGAGTTCAGGATCCTGAACTCTATGGGATCCATGCTCACCGCATGGGCGAGCTTGTCCATCTGGCACTCAATGGAAAAATCAACGCCGGTGATGCCAAATCCACGCATTGCCGTGGATGGGGTTCGGTTGGTGTAAACGCAATAGACATCGGACGAGACGTTGGGGATCGTATAGGGACCGGGCAGATGGCCCGTGCCTTTGACCACGGCGTAGGATGACAGCCGGGTGTAAGCACCGGAATCGAAGTAGCCGGTGAACTTGCGGGCGATAATCCGCCCATCATTCATGATGCCGTCCTTGATGACCCAGCGCTCGCCGCCGCGCGGCGCACCGACCTGCATTTCCTCCTCACGGTTGTAACCGTACCGTACCGGCTTGCCGGTCAGCATGACGCCGAGAACCGCAAGCGGCTCATGCAGCGAGTCGACCTTGCCGCCGAAGCCGCCACCTACCGTTCCACCGATGAAATGCAGGCGGCTGGAGGAAACATTCAGCAGTTTTGCGGTGGTCCCAAGCGAGAAGAACAGGCCTTGGGTCGAGGTGTAGCAAACGTAGCGGTCGTTGGTTTCGGGTGCAGCAATGGCACCGCAGGGCTCAGTCGGAGCCTGTTCGATCGGCGACATCTGGTAGACGTTCTCGATGACCTGATCGGCCTCGCGAAAGCCTTTCTCGACATCACCGAAGCGGAGCTTCTGGTGGTCGTATTTCTCGTAATAGATGAAAGCGTTCGACGGATAGGTCTCGTTGACGGCCGGCGCACCGGGTTGCAGTGCCTCCTCGACATCAAGCACATGGGGCAGCGGCTCGTAGTCGATCCGCACCTTGGCGACCGCGTCGAGCGCTTGTCGCTCGGTCTCAGCAATAACCGCGACGACCGGCTCGCCCATATAGGCCACCTTCGTTTCCGCCAGTACCGGCTCGTCATCAAGGCCGAAATCGAGCAGCGAAAGAAGGGTGTTCAAGTTGGCTGGAACATCCTTGCCGCGGAGCACCCGGACAACGCCAGGCATGCCCTCGGCTTCGCGCGTGTCGATATTGCGGACGCGGGCGTGATGGTGCGGGCTGCGGGCACATTTGAGATGCAGCAGTCCGTCAAACAGGTGGTCGTCATAGAAAGGCGATCGACCTGTGACATGCCCTAGTGCATCCTGCCGCTGGGTTGGCTTGCCGATCTCATTGAGATCATCGTCACGTTCGTCTTTGAAGTAGTCCTTGCGGAAATCCAGCATGGCCTCACCCATATCGCCGCTGGGACATCTTGCCCGCGGCTTCCAGAATAGCGTCGATGATCGGCTGATATCCGGTACAGCGACAGATGTTGCCGCCTATGGCTTCCACCACCTCGTCCCGGCTCGGATTCGGATTCTGGCGCAGCAGCGCGTTCGCAGCCATCAGCATGCCTGGCGTGCAATAACCGCACTGGGCAGCGAAATGATCCATGAAGGCCGCTTGCAGCGGATGCAGCTCGGAGCCGTCCATCATGCCGCCAGTGGTTTCAACCGACTTGCCCTCGACCGTTTCGGCGAGCGTCAGACAGGACAGCTGCGGCTGTCCATCAACCAGGATGGTGCAGGTCCCGCAGGCACCCTGGCCGCAGCCATATTTCGCCGTCAGATCGCCAACCTCACGCCGCAGCACGTCGAGAAGATTCTGCCCGTCTTCGACAAACACCGCCTCGGCGCGGCCATTATGAATGAACTGAAGCGGCTTCTTGCTCATGCGCTGTCTCCCAACAGCAGACGCCTGAGATGCACCGGCGCCACTTCCTGACGATACCATCCCGTCGCAATCGGATCGGTTGGCGGATCAAGGCCATCGGTTGCACGCGCCAGCGCACTGGAGACCCCGGCAGCATCGAGCCGAGCCCCTTCGAGCGCCTGTTCGACAGATGGCATCCGCACGGGCGTTGGGGCCATAGCCCCATAGGCGATGCGGGCACCGGAAATCGCACCACCCTGTTGCGGCAGCAGAGCGGCGATCGACAGCACCGAAATACCCTTCGGTTTGACCCGTGCCACTTTGCTGAAGCGGAAGTCGGAGGGATTGCGCGGTCGGTTGACAGTCACCGACATAACCAGGCCTGCCCGATCTCGCTGAGCAAGCAGTGTTTCAAGCGGCTGTGTCTGACCGCCCGCCATGGTGACCTCCGCGTCGAGTGCGAGCAGCGCAGTGGTAAAGTCTCCATAGGGGTGGTGCGCAAAGAGATTTCCGCCGACTGTCGCCATGGTGCGAATGGCCGGTCCGCCCACCGACCGGGCAGCCGGCGCAAGAAAGACAAGATCGCGGTGCTCGGCCACCATCGCCATCGTCACGCCCGCGCCAAGCGTCACACGCTCACCGGAGATATCGATCCGCTGTGCGGCGGAATCGGTCGTACGAACGATCTCGTTGAAACTCTGGTCGCCCTCATTCACCCAGCGCATGACCAGCGTGCCGCCGCCAAGATACTTCGCCGTCTGCGACGCTGACAGCGCCCGGCCCGCCTCGTCGAGGCTGGCACATGTCGTCACCTGAAGGCTCATTGCGACCCTTCCTTTTTGCCGGCAAACCAGATCATGCCGCGAGCCCCATATGCTGGCGGATGGCCTCAAAGCCTGCGTCATAGACATTGGTCCCGACGAGATCAGCCATCGTCCGCTCTTCGCCCGGCCGGGTGTCGAAACGGCTTTCCCATTGCCAGAATGTCTGATCACCATCGGTGACCGGAAACAGTCGGACATGCGCCACGTAATTGAACAGCGGAACCTCGGTATCGAGCAGGCAGTAGCTGAACGCCATGTCGATATCGGACAGTGTCAGAAGCTGCTCGCGCAGTTCTTCTCCACCGGCAAGATGAAAGCGCCGTACGCAGCCCACACGGTCGACCGGCTCGCCACGCTCGATGTGGGAGTCGGCCACCGCCGGATGCCAACGGTCATGACCGTTGAAATCACGAATGACATCCCAAACGGCGTCAACCGGGGCATTCATGATCGTACTGCGCGACACCTTGACCATCTGTGCGATCAACCCGCCTATTTGAACTTCATGTCGGCGGAATCGAAAGTGGTGACCTGGACGTACATCAATCCGTCGCGGGTGACGTATGCGTCTGCACCTTTGTATGGCTCGGCCAGCCAATCAGCCTCCACGCGCCATGACACATTGACCGTGTCACCCACCGTCTTCACCTTCTCCGCGATAAAGGTCGCACCCTTGAATCCGCCGTCCGCTCGGTCCTGGCAAAACCCCTTGAACACGTCGCCCACGGCGCCTCGCCCTTCAACCCAGACACCGTTGGGGAGGATGATCAAGACCTCCTCGGGGTACTGCGCCATCAGGCGATTCCAGTCACAGGCATTTAGCGCATCGATGTGTTCGAAGGTGACACGCTCAGCGTTGGGCTGCATTTCGAGCGGCGGCAGCTCCTGCGCGACCGCCCCGGAGACCATCACCGCAAACACCGCTGGGATTATTGAGAACTTCGTCATGTCACTTCCTCCCTTCTTCGCTTTGCATTGTCGCTTCGGCTCCGTCAGCGCGCACCTGAGAAGTGCCGTTTGAGGGAGTCAAAACCGCCTTGAAACACGTTGGTGCCGATGCCATCGACCAGCTCCTGTTCGGCATCGGCGCTACACTCGAATTCAGCTGACCATTCCGCAAAGGTCCGGTCGCCGTCGGTGATCGGTGTCAGCCGCAGTGTTGCGACATAGTCGGTCAGCGGCATCGGGCTTTCGAGGATCGAGTAAGTGCAGAACATGTCGTAGTCGGACAGCCCAAGGAGCTGCTCGCGGATCTGATCGCCGTTCTGCAGGTGGAAATCGCGAATGCAGCCGACCTTGTCGGATGGTTCGGCATTCTCGATGCGGCTGTCGCGGATCGCCGGGTGCCACCGCGGCAAACCGTTGAAATCCCGCACCCGCTCCCAGACCTTGGCAGCCGGCGCATCGATCACCGAGGATGTATAGACTCTCGCCATGGCGCGCCTCAGCCCTTGCTACCGCTGGGAGTGTCGGACCCTCCGACCGAACCGGAACCTCCGCCCTCACCGGATCCGCCTGACCCGCCCTGGCCGCCTCCTTCACTCTTGCCTGCTTCCTTGGAGATGCGCTGCATGTCAGACGCCTCACGAATGAGCCCGCCCATCTTCGCCAGATTGCCTCCTTCGATTCCGATATCCGACAAGAGCCCATCAAGCAGCGGCGCCTGAACGCGGTAGCGCAGCGCTGAATTGATGACCTCGTCCGTTGCCGTCCGTGACGAATCGCCACCGCCGGCACCACCGAGACCATCGAGTTGCATGATCCGGATGTCGTTGATCTTCTCGAGCGGCTTGACCGATGCCGCGACGATCCCCTCGACACGCTCCAGGAGGCGGCGCCGGAACACCGACTGGCGCGCCGGGTCGGTGAGCACGTTCTCGGCTTCGTTGATGAGCTTCTGGGCCTCTGCCTCCACAGCGGCGCGGATACGGGCTGCTTCGGCAGCGAGCCGTTCTTCCTCGGCGGCCTTCTCGGCCATGACGATATCCACCGTCTTGCGCCGGTTTGCAGCCTCGGTTTCCTGAACGGTCTTCTTCTTCTCCTCCGCTTCAGTAGCGCGAGCGGCCGCATTCTCGGCTTCAACGCGAGCAGCGGATTCCTCAAGCGACTTGTTGTAGAGCACGATGGCCTTTTCCAGCGCCGCCTGCTCGACATCGCGTTCGCGTTCGATCTCGAGCCGCCGCCGGTCGCGCTCATGGCCGATCCGGGCATCATCAAGCCCGCGCTCCGACGCAATCCGGGCACGTTCCACCTCTTCCTGCGAAGCGATTTCTGCCTCACGCAATGCCTGCACCCGCGCGATCTCGATCTGCTCCGTTGAGCGTTGACGCTCAAGCTTGGCGGCATCCAGCACCTTCTCGCGCTCAACCTCGCTACGCTGAACATCGCGCTCGGCTTCGATCTCGGCAGCCTTTTGCTTCGCTTCGGCGGCTGCGCGCTGAGCCCGATTGGCCGCCAACTTGATGACGCGTTCTTCGTCAGCTTCGGCCACAGCACGCTGCTGCTCTATCGACTCGATCTCGCGGGTTTCCTGCGAGGCAATGCGCTCTTTCTCGAGTTCGAGTTCGGTGGCTATCCGCCTGCGCTCGACCGCCTCGCGGCGACGAATATCCTCCGCCTCGATCGCCTCCTGGCTCAGGATTTCACGTTCGCGCTTGTCCTGTTCCTGGGCAATGCGCTCGGCATCGATCTTCTTCTGTCGGGCGATATTGGCTTCCTCGATCGCCTCGCGGGCAAGAATGTCGGCCGTCTCCAGCGCTTCGTTGCGCTGGATCTCAAGCTCGCGAATGCGCTTGTCATTGGCGATACGCTCCTGGTTGGTCTCGGCCGCCCGCAGAATCCGCAGCTGCTCGGTCGCCTCGCGATAGGCAATCTCCGCCTCCTCAATGGCCTTGTTGCGCTCGATCTCACGGCGGCGGGTCTCTTCTTCCGTGGCAATACGCGTCTCGGTGATCGCCTGCTCCTGCGCCAGACGCTTCTTCTCGGTATCTTCTCGGGCTTCAATCTCCGCCTGGTCGATGGTCCGGTTGCGCTCAATCTCGCGGCGACGGGTCTCTTCCTCCGTCGCAATCCGGGCCTCGCTCACCGCCTGCTCCTGAGTCAGACGCTTCCGCTCGGTGTCCTCGCGGGCTTCGATCTCAGCCTGCTGGACGAGCTTTTCATGTTCGATTTCCCGGCGGCGGGTGTCTTCCTGGCCGGCATTGCGCTGATCGATGACCGCTTTTTCCTGCTGAAGCCTCCGCCGCTCGGTGTTCTCGCGGGCCTCGATTTCGGCCTGATCGACGGTCTTGCGGCGCTCGATTTCCTTGGACTGAGTTTCCTGCTCCTTTTGGATTCGAGCCTGCTCTAGCGCCCTTTCCTGCTCGATGCGGGCACGCTCAGTCGCCTCGCGCGCAGAGATCTCGGCTTCTTCAATGGCTTTGGTGCGGGCAATCTCTTTAGCCTGAACTTCCTGCTCATTGGCGATACGTGACTCGTTCACCGCGCGCTCTTGCTGAATGCGGGCCTTCTCGGTCTCCTCGCGGGCAGCGATTTCGGCTTCCTCGATCTGTTTCTGGCGCTCGATCTCGCGTTCGCGGATTTCGCGTTCAGAGAGGATCCGCGCCTCCGAGATGACCTTCTCGTTGGAAATGCGCGCCTTCTCGATCGCCTCGCGGGCGAGGATTTGGGCATTTTCCGCATCGGTCTCACGTTCCGCCCTTTCGCGGGCCAGCTCGGCCCTCTGCTGTGCCCGGCGAAACTCAACGTCGCGCTCCTGCTCCAGTCGGGCCTCTTCGCTCTCGCGCTCAATCGCAAGCGCCTGCTTCTCGGCTTCCAGGTTGCGCGACCGGATTTTGATCATCGACTCCTGCTCGATGTCATTGCGCAGCTTCCGGCGTTCCTCGATGGTCTCGATCAGTGAGGTGAGACCTTCGGCATCGAACCGGTTGGACGGATTGAAGAACTCAAGGCCTGTCTGATCGAGGTCCTTGATGGCAACCGATTCAAGCTCCAGCCCGTTCTTGGCGAGCCCCTCTTCGGCAACTTCTCGGACACGCTTCACATATTCCCCGCGCCCGGCATGCATCTCGTCCATCGCCATCTCGGCTGCCACCGCGCGCAACGCACTTTCGAACTTGCCATCAAGAAGCGCGTGCATGTGGTCGGTTTCGAGCGTCCGGCGGCCCATGGTCGAGGCCGCAATCGCAACGGAGGGACGGTCAGGCTTAACCCGCACGTAGAATGAGGCCTCGACATCGACCCGCATGCGGTCCTTCGTGATCAGCGCATCGGCCTTCTCGCGGATCACCTCCAGTGGCAGCGTGTTCATGTTGACCGGCGTGATGTCGTGAATAATCGGCCAGACGAACGCGCCGCCATCGATCACCACCTTCTCGCCAAGAAAACCGGTTCGCACAAAGGCCACTTCCTTTGTTGATCGCCGGTACAGCCATTGCATCACCCAGTAGATGATGGCGATGGCAATGACCGCGACGATGAGCCAGAGGATGAGCTGGCCGATGAGTTGCCCTGTCATGGTTGTCCTCCAACGCGCCCCGTTTCGGGGCTTCTTCTTGTGCGGGGATCAGCGCCCGCGAATAGCTTTGAACTTCTTGGTCTGTTCGGTGAGTGCCAGTTCCGTCGGCAGCCGCTCCATCGAGGAAGCACCGTAGAATCCATGGCAGTTCTTGGTGTGCTTGAGCACGTGTTCGGCGTCTTCAGGCATGGCAACCGGTCCGCCGTGGACAAGCACGATGGCGTCTTTGTTGACCTTGAGTGCGGCTTCCGCCCAGGCGTCGACCAGTGCCGGGCACTGCTCGAGCGTCAACGCCGTTTCGGCACCAATCGATCCGCCTGTAGTCAGTCCCAGATGGCAGACGATGATGTCGGCACCGGCTCTGGCCATCGCTGTCGCGTCGTCTTCATTGAAGATGTACGGCGTGGTCAGCATGTCCTTTGAATGCGCCATGGCAATCATGTCCACTTCCTGACCATAAGACATACCCGTCTCTTCAAGATTGGCACGGAAGGTGCCATCGATCAGCCCGACGGTTGGAAAGTTCTGCACGCCAGAAAAACCGACACGCTTGAGGTCATCGAGAAAACTGTCGAACAGGCAAAACGGATCGGTGCCGTTGACGCCGGCCAGCACCGGCGTGTTGGGCGCGACCGGCAGCACTTCGGACGCCATCTCCATGACGATGTCATTGGCGTTGCCATAGGCCATAAGGCCCGCCAGCGAACCACGTCCGGCCATGCGGTAGCGGCCTGAATTGTAGATGACAATCAGGTCGATGCCGCCAGCTTCCTCACACTTGGCGGATAAACCGGTTCCGGCTCCACCGCCGATAATCGGCTCGCCACGCGCCTTCATGCCGTGAAATTTCTCAAGCAGCGCGGATCGTTCAAATGGCATCGATCTTCTCTTTCCTATCGTCGACTGGCGTGATTGCGGGATGACGGACGGGGCCGCCGCGCGGACCCACCATTGAGTTCGCGGAAGGCATCCAGCATCGCGGCGACCGCTTCGGGGTCATTGATGTTGTGAGGAACACGAACGAGTTTGCGCTGAGACGTTTGCCGCACGGTCGATTCAAGCGCATCGAACAACGCCTTGTCGGCAGCCGGATCCCAGAATGCCTCGCCGGGTGCGTCCAGCAGCGAAACGCCGCCCTCTGGTAAGAAGAACCGAACCGGAGCCTCCATCAGATTGAGGCGCTCCCCGATCCAGCGGCCCATCTGAGCGTTCTCTTCGACCGTGGTGCGCATCAGCGTCACCTGCGGATTGTGTTCGTAGAAGAGCCGCTGGCTGTAGCGTTCCGGCACGGTCGGCGGTGCACCGAAATTGACCATATCAAGCGCGCCGCACGCGCCGACATAAGGCATGCGCTTGCGGATCATCGCGCCGAACCGGTCCTCATTGGCCGGGAAAACCCCGCCCATCAGCATGTCGCAGATTTCGGTAGTGGTGACATCCAGCACCGAGGTTATAAGACCTGAATCGATCAGGCTCTCCATCGACTGACCGCCAATGCCGGTGGCATGAAAGACCAGACAGTCATGGTCATCGTCCAGCGCCGCTACGAGCTGCTGCACCGCGGGCGTCGTGACGCCGAACATCGTCAGTCCAAGGGCTGGCTTGTCCTCTACCGGGACGGCCTGCCGTTCGCGCCGTGCCGCCACCATGCCAGCCAGCGCATGTGCGCCGTTGGCGAGCACTTCGCGGCTGATTGCATTGATCCCCTGCACATCGGCAACCGAGTGCATCATGGTGATGTCTGCCGCACCGACATACTGCCGCACTTCACCGGACGCCACGGTGGAGACGATCAGTTTCGGCACGCCAAAGGGCAACGCCCGCATGGCCGGCGATACGATCGCCGTGCCGCCGGAGCCGCCCGCTGCGATGATGCCAGCGACACCCGTCTGTCGCTTCATCCAGCGCTCGAAGGCGACCGTCATCCCGGCAACGGACTGGCCGCGGTCGCCGGTGAAAACCCCGGCGGCTCCGCGCGGATGGAACGCCGCCACCTGATAGGCCGGGACATCCGCACCCGAATGGCCGCCTGAGGTCGAGAGATCGACAAGCCGCGTCGGCAGGCCATGGCTCGCCACGACATCGCGTACATAGCGCAGCTCTTCGCCTTTGGTGTCGAGCGTGCCGGCGACCAGCACGATTGGCAGCCCCTGCGGTCCCAGCGACCGAAGCTCGGTTGACCCGGGTAAAACCGCTCCACTCGCTGTGCCCGGCAGGCCGCCGGATATGACGCGGGCACTGTTCTCGATGACATGGACGGGCGTTGGCTGCGACCAACGGTCAGGCCGTTTGGGGTTTGAGTTCCAGACCTTGCGCGGGCCCTCTGCTGGGGCATGCGCGGCCTCGGATTTCTCACCGCCAGCCACATGACCTGTCTCTGGGGTATCGTCCTCATCATGTGCATGCCGGCCAACACCGAGCAGGCTTTGTTGAAGGTCCCGGTCGGCGGACAGTTGGGCCGAGTCGATCGTCCGGTTGATGCGGCCATTGACCATGATGGCGGTATCGCGTGACACCGCGGTAGCCACGCCAATGTTCTGTTCAATGACGAGGACGTCCATGTCACCCTCGGCACCAAGTGTCAGGAGCATCTCCTCGACCTGATCGACGATGCGTGGCGCCAGCCCTTCGGTCGGCTCGTCCATGACCAGAAGCTTCGGATTGGTCAGCAGCGCGCGGCTGATCGCCAGCATCTGCTGCTCGCCGCCCGAGAGCTGAGCACCGCCATTGTTCTTGCGCTCAGCGAGCCGCGGAAAGGTCGTGTAGATCCGGTCGCGCGTCCACGGGCCGGCATGCCCGGCGCCGACCATCCGCAAATGCTCATCGACCGTCAGCGAGCGCCACAGCCGGCGCCCCTGCGGCACGTAGCCAACGCCGAGGCGTGCAATCTCGGGCGACGGGCGGCCTGCGAGTTCCTGACCATGGAACCGGATCGAACCTGAGGACACGGGGACAAGGCCCATGATCGCTTTGCAAAGCGTCGTCTTGCCCATGCCGTTGCGGCCGACAACCGACAAGACGCCGGAGTCTAGCGTAAGGTCGACACCCTGCAGCGCATGGCTCGCACCGTAGTAGACGTTGAGCCCACTGACCTGCAGCGCTGGTCCGCTTTGACGCGTCTCAGCCATCTCAGTGCCCCCCGCCCAGATAGAGTTCCTGAACTTCGGGATCCTCTTCTATCTCAGCCGGTTTGCCCTCTTTGAAGATGCGCCCATTGTGCATCATCGTGACACTTTCCGCGACACGCAGGGCAACATCCATGTCGTGCTCGATGATGATGTAGCCCATGTGCTCGGGCAGGTTGGTGAGGATGTCGATCAATTCGCGGCGCTCCGCCGGGGACAATCCCGCGGCAGGCTCATCAAACAGAATGAAGCGAGGCGCGCCGGCCAGCGCCAGCGCGATTTCAAGCTGGCGTTGCTGGCCATAGGACAGTTCAGACACCAGCGTGTCCCTGGCGCTGATCAGGTGCACAGCCTCGCACAATTCCTCCGCGGCGCTGACCAGAGCATCATTGCGTCTCGGCCGGATCAGCGAGAAGCGGCCGCGCGATACACCGCGGCAGGCAAGATAGATGTTGTCGAGCACCGTCAGACCACCGAACAACAGCGAGATCTGATAGGTCCGACGCAAGCCACGACGAATGCGCTCATGCGCCGGAAAGACCGTGACGTCCTCACCGAACAGCCGGATCGATCCGCTGGAGGGCAGGAAGTCACCAGTGATGCAGTTGAACAGCGTGGTCTTGCCGGCACCATTCGATCCAAGAACCGCCCGGCGCTCGCCCGGCTCCACGGTCATGGTGATGTCTTCGAGCGCTGCCAGCGCGCCGAAGTAGCGCGAGACCCCGCGCAATTCCAGGGCACTCGCCGTACCTGTGGCAGACAGCCGTTCAGCGACCGATGTGTCAGACATTGCGCCCTCCCACATCCCTGTCACCAGGTGTCTCGCCGCTGCCCATCAGCGGGTCCCGCTTGCGCCGATTCTGCCAACGCTCCCAAAGCCCCAGCACGCCATCGGGCGAGAAGAACACAAGCACGAGGAAACCAAGCCCGATCAGTGTCTTGAAGCGCTCACCCGACATGCCGAATGCTGTCAGAACGTCGGGCGAGAAGGTGCGCAGCAACACATAGATAAAGGCGCCAATGAACGGTCCGATCGGCTTGCGGATGCCGCCAATGACCGCGATCACCAGAATATCGATGACCGCCGGAATCCCCGCCGTGCCCGGCGAGATCTGCGCATTCTGCCAGACCAGCAGGATACCGCCGACAGCTGCAATAACGCTGGCAAAGGTGTAAGCGAGGACGCGGTGGGCTGTCACGTTGAAGCCGAGCGCTGCCATCCGGCGCGGATTGTCCCGCACCCCCTGGAGCGCCAGGCCGAATGGCGTTCGCGAAACGTAGACAACAACGAAATAACTCAGCAGTGCGAAGGCTAACGTCAGGTAGTAGAATGGCATCGGTTGTCGCCAGTCCACGCCAAAGAGCTGCGGCGGGACCACAAGATTGAAGCCGGTGTAGCCATTGAAGATGTGGTAGTTCTGGCGCGCGAAATAAAAGAAGGCCGCGGCAATCGCCAGCGTGATCATGATGGTGTAGATGCCCTCGGTCCGGACCGCGAGCGCGCCGACAATCGTGCCAAATATCATCGCAACGATGATCGCGATGGGGACGTAGAGCCACCACGGCAATCCGAGACTGAGGTCGGTTATGCCGGACGTCCCAAAGATCGCGACCATATAGCCGCCGACAGCTGCGACACTCATCTGGATCAGGCTGACCATCCCGCCGTAGCCGGCTAGGAACATCAGGCTGAGCGCGATCATTCCGAGGATGAACGTCCAGCCGAATACCTGGAACAGCCAGAAATCGTTGGCGATGACCGGCATGAACAGCATGATCAAGCCGATGACCCAGTAGTACGTGGGGACCTTGTCGATCCAGATCCCCGATGGGCTGGATTGTGCGGCGGAAACGGACGCGCGATCGACCAGTGCCATGCCGTCCTACCTCGTCTGTCCGAGCAGACCCTGCGGCCGGAAAGCCAGCACAGCTGCCATGATCAGGAAGGTGAACACCACCGAATAGGTAGGCGCGTAGACGAGTCCGAGCGTCTCCGACAATCCGATAATCAGCGCACCGAGCGCGGCACCGGGGATCGACCCCATGCCGCCAACGATGACCACCACAAGGCTTGCCAGCAGGAAGCGGGTGTCTTCACCGGGACTGAGCGACTGGAACGTCCCACCAACAATGCCAGCCATACCGGCAAGCCCGGCACCAAACGCGAAGACAATCAGGAACACATACTGCGTGCGGATTCCGGAGGCACCGAGCATCTCACGGTCATCAACGCCAGCGCGGATCAACATACCGAGGCTGGTGCGATTGAGCACCAGCCACATGGCAAAGCCGATAACGATGGCCGCAATCAGAATGGCGATCCGTACGGCAGGGTATTTGAGATAAATGATGTCGCCGTTCGAGCGGACAGTCGAAATGATAGGGAGTTCCGCCGGACCGCTGAGAAAATCCGGTGACAGAATGGTGTAGGACTGCCCGCCCCATATCCACAACAAGATGTCGGCGATGAGCACCGACAAACCAATGGTCACCATTGTCTGGCGCAGCTCTTCGCCTTCCATGCGGCGAAAAACCTGATGCTGCAACAACATGCCGAGCAGTCCGACGAGAATGAAGACCACCGGAAAAGCCAGCAGCCAGGAGCCGGTTCGTTCAGAGACCTCAAAGCCGAGATAGCCGCCCAGCAGATAGAGTGAGCCATGCGCAAGATTGACGTTGCGCATCAGCCCGAAAATGAGGGTGAAGCCGGATGCAACGAGGAAGTACAGCGCACCAAGCGTGATGCCGCCGAAGATGGCATTGAGGAAGATACGTTTGCGCCCAATTGCCTCGACGAGGCCAGGCGGCCAAGGCGTAAAAATCAGCCACAGCAAAACCGCCACCGCGAGAGCGATGATCAAGGACCATATGGGGTGGCGCGATGCGAAGCCTCTCATGTCCCCCGTCCCGCTGCACGTCTGCGCGGCAAACTGTGGATGTCACAGTTGAACGACTCTAATGGCGAGACCCGCCGGGAGGCATACCTGACAGTCTGATAGCGACGCTCTTGGTCCGGAAAACCGCGTGGTTCTATCAGGTTACGAAGACACTGCGGCGATAGGCAGACGGCGCGACAACGCCATTTGCGATGAAGAACCGTGAAAAACTCGCCTGACTTGAGAAACCAAGATCAAAGCCGATCTCGGTGACGCCCTCTTCAGACTCGGTCAGACGGTCGATCGCCCGTTCCATGCGCAAGGCATTGAGATAGAGATTGGGTGTTAAACCGACCTGGGCCCGAAACAGCTTGTAGAAATGCGGCCGGGACAGGCCGACTTCGCGTGCCACATTGTCGAGATCTGGCGCTTCGCCGACCCGTGATTGCAAGAGACGCACGGCATTGCGGATACGGTAGTCGCGCGCCGGTGTCTCAGGGCCAACAAATGCAGCGCCTTTCTCGGTCCATTGCCATGACTGGTCATAGGCAGACTGCGTCAGGGCACAAAGCCGGTCTTCAATCATTGGATCGTCGCTGTCGGGGTCGAGCATGGCCTGGGCTATGCTGTAGACCAGACGCGACATCTGGTCAGTCACCTCGATGCCATTGCGGCCAAACCGCAACGACGCGGTGGCGTGCCGCGATGCTTCGAGAAACCAGCCTGGTCGAATGTACAGGACAAGTCCGAGTGTCGGCGAACGCTGGTCGAGAGGCTTGTAATAGTGCCCTTGCCATGGGCTCACCGCCGCAGCCTGCCGTGGTGTCAGAGGCCAGGCATCGTCATTGACGACCATTTCGGCAGGCGGGCCCTGGACGTGAAAAACCAGGTGTCCTTCGCGATGCCCGTGCGGCACCATGGGGCGGTCCATGTCATACAGACAAACACGCCCAAAGGCGCCGTGGAACACGGCGACCGCTGTACTCATGACGTTCCTCCGCACAGTTGTGCAGGCATTCTGTCGATGCCTTGGCGCAGATAGTAGCGTGTAATCTCAGCGGAGCAAGCGCGCCGCTTTGCAGGCAACGCTGCTGCTACAACATCTCAGATCGCCGTTTCGAGAAGCGATAGGTAGTCACGCGCCGTTGCATGGCGCGGATTGGTTCGGTTGGCAGCATGTGCCGCGGCATGATCTGCGGCGCGCTCAAGAACCGATGGTGTCAGCTTTTCGGTACAGGATGACGCCGCGCCGAGCCGCTCTGGCAGACCGAGGCTGGACGCCATATCGGCAAGAGCGTCGGGAAGATCCGTCTTTGGCGGCAGGCCTATGGCGCCGCGTATGACTTCGAACCTGCCGCCGACCGCAGGCTTATTGAAGCCCAGCACCGGCTTCAGAAGTGCGGCGTGGAAATGGCCATGCTGTTCGCGGCAGCCAGACTCCAACTCAAACGCGCAGGACAAGGCCTCAAGACCGCCCAAACCCTTTTCGGCAGCAAGACCCGCGCAAACAGAAGCAGCCATCAATTCCCGCCGTGCGGCACGATCAGACTGATCTTCGACGGCACGTTCGATGTTTCCAAACGCCCGCCGTGCACCCTCGAGCGCCATGCCGTCCGCCGGTGGGTTGAAGGTCGTGCCAAGAAACGCCTCGACGCAGTGCGACAGAATATCGATTCCGGCAGCAGCCGCGCTTGCTGGCTCCCCCGTCTGAACCAAAGATGGATCGCAGAGGATCGCTGAGGGAATGCGCCGGCGTCTTGATCGTTGGCTAACGCTCGTCTGATGCGGCAGGCCTAGCGGTTCGAGCCCGATCCCACCAAGTGTCGTCGGGATTGTGATAACCGGGGCAGCGGGATCAATCCCGGCGCCAGTCAGCCGCGCAAGCCCGAGAGCGGAAGCACCACCGAACCCGATGATGCCATCGCAGCCTTGGACACGGTAGCTTTCCTGTGCCTGTTCGGCAGCCTCGCGCGTCACCACATCTGCGCGCTGGTGGATTCGGATGGGGGTGGCCTGCCCTGGAAGGGCATCGCTCAGCGGTTCAAAAACGGTGTCGGCTTCTCCCGCGCGATCGGTAATCAGCAGCGGACGAACAATGCCGAGGTTACGCATCTCCTCGGCCAGCGCATCATCCAGAACGCCGTCCGCAAAGTGAATGCGGGTGAGATAGGTGATCAGCGACATCTGCTGAGTCCCCTCTCCGCCAGCCGGCCGCCGCGCGGGCAAGGGCCGGAGGGTTCATCGCTCCCGTTCGCACAGGCATGGCTGTACGATCTCGGAAGGTGGAAACGGGTGGGACAAACCGAAGTCCGACCCACCCGAGGGGCGTCGTGTTTAGCCCGCGCCGCCGAGGGCTGCGCAGTTCGGAACATCACGTCCGGGAAGACCCATGGCGCGGAACTCGTCCGTGGTCATGCCGAGCGTTTGGTTCACGCCTTCCTTGACGGCGACCATCTTGTTGGTCAGTCCGCCGCTACCGTCTTCCACCACCTCGTTGACGAAAACGGTGCCTGTGGCCTGGCGGTTCTCGTTCAGCTGAACGGTGCCGACCGGTGTATCCAGCGACAGCGCGGAAAGCGCGGCGTGGAACTTGGCCTGGCCATCGCTTAGATCGCCATTCACTGCGTTCAGGCCCTCAATGGCTGCCAACGTTGCCACATAGTAGCCCAAGCCAAACAGCGACGGTGACGGGAAGCGCTCATCAGCCGGGAACATGTCCTGATAGGCCTTCACATAGTCCTGCCAGGCCGAGTCAGGATTGTCATTGGCGAACGGTCCGGAGGTCGGCGTGCCAATCAGGGCGTCCTTCGCACGACCCTTTGAGGTCAGCACCGTTTCACCAGCCAGGATCGTTCCGCCGATCAGGTTGGTCTCGGAACCGGCCTGCTGATACTGATTCAGGAAGTTGATGGCGTCTGTTCCGCCAACGCCAAGATAGATGGCATCAACATCTTCCGGCAGGGCCGCAATGATGCCGGCAAAGTCCGACGAGCCCAGTGGCTGCCAGAAGCGCTCGACAATCTCACCGCCAGAACGGCAGAAGTCGACGGCAAAGCCAAGAAAGTTCGTGTAGCCGAAGGAATAGTCGGCCGCGATGGTGGCGACTTTCTTCCAACCCTTTTCTTCCACGACATAGGTGCCAAGGCCTGCGCCCCACTGTGCACCGTCGAGATTGAAGCGGAAGAAGTTTGGTGCCGGATCGACCCAGGTGGTTTCAAGTGCACCGGAAATCCCGTTGATGACGGTCTTGTCGGGTATGGTCTTGGCGTAGTCCCGCAAAGCGATGCCTTCTGAACCTGACAGCGGACCGATAATGACGTCCGCGCCATCCTGCTCGATCAGCTTGCGTGCCTGACGGACTGCTGTGTCCGGCGTGGTATCCGAAGGCGCGACGACGAATTCGATCTTCTTGCCGCCAGCCATGGAGTCGTTCTGACGCAACGCCATCTCGACGCTGCGCACGCTGTCCTTGGCGCCTTCTGCAAACGGACCTTCGAGAGCAACCAGCACTCCAAAGGTGATCGTGTCTTCCGCCATCGCAGCAGGCGACAACGAAATCGCCAGCGCAGCGGCCGAGGCCATGAGCGTTTTCTTCATGGGTCTCCTCCATACGCAGGCAGTGTTCTGTTTGCGCTGCAGCCCAGCCGCCTGCTCGCCCAGGCCGTGGCAGCACCACAGAGATTACCGATGGAGGGTGCGGGCAAGCGATGCCGCCGCGTTGGACGCCATACCTGAGCGTCTTATTTTCTGCGTAGATGCCCTTAGGCGCCGTACAGACCGGCAGACCGTGCGCGAAGCTGGATCAGCGCCAGCACCGTATCGATCGTCGGTGTCGGCGTCTCGGTCAAA
The DNA here is from genome assembly GCA_039181495.1 of Pseudomonadota bacterium. Classification (GTDB taxonomy): domain Bacteria; phylum Pseudomonadota; class Alphaproteobacteria; order Rhizobiales; family Tepidamorphaceae; genus JBCDCP01. The sequence goes on from JBCDCP010000016.1 coordinate 20,669, forward strand.
CGGCCAAGCTCCTGGACTGCAGTCACCAGCGCGTCGATCTCCATCGGCCGGCCCATGTCGAGGTCCTGTAGCATCGAGGTACGATGCGCCCCCACCGCCGCCCCACCGTCGATGCGCTTGTCGACATTGATCGGGAACTTGACGCCCAGCTTCTCGGCGATCTCCTGGGCTTCGACCATCATGCCGCGAGCCACGGCCCGCGTGCCCTGATCAGTACACAGCACATCGAGCGTTGCGTGGGTCAGCGCCGAGATCGGGTTGAACGACAGATTGCCCCATAGCTTGACCCAGATCTCATCGCGGATGCGTGGCCGGACTGGCGCGCGCAATCCGGCCGCCGAGAGCGCTTCGGACAGCTGCGTCGCCCGTTCGGTTTTTTCTCCGTTGGGCTCTCCCAGCGAAAATCGGTTGCCCTCGATGTGATTGATGACACCGGGTTCGGAGACCTCTGCTGCGGGGTACACCACACAACCCAGTACGCGGTCCGGGCCAAAGCCGTTCCATTGCGCGCCACCTGGATCGACACTTTCGAGCTGCGTACCCGCGAGCGGGCCATCAATGCCATGGAAATACCACCATGGCACGCCGTTCACACCGCTGACGATCGTGGTATCCGGTCCCAGAAGCGGTTTGATCTTGTCGACCACTGGCGGGACGGAATGGGCTTTGAGCGTGATGATGACATAGTCTTGCGGCCCCAGAACGCTGGGGTCGTCGGATGCGGTGACAGCAACCTTTGTTGTCTCGCCTTCCTCGATCAGCGTCAGCCCGTTGGCCTGCATCGCAGCCAGATGCGGCCCGCGTGCCACCAAGCTGACATCCGCGCCAGCCTTGGCCAGTTTGACGCCCATATAACCGCCGATCGCACCGGCGCCGAATACACAGATTTTCATTGGTCTTGTCTTTCGTCAGAGGTGCTGGTCAGGCGGCCGATTCGCCCAGCCCAAGTTTTTCGGCAAGGCCGATGCGCTGCAGCTTGCCGGTCGCACCCTTCGGGATTTCCTCGACGATGACGACCTTGCGCGGCACCTTGAAGTCGGCCAACCGCTCCTGCGCAAAGCTCCGGATTGCCTGCGCATCCGCACTCTCGCCGTCATGAAGCACGATGGCCGCGGCCACCTCCTCACCCAGCTTGGGATGGGGCAGCGCAAACGTCACGGCCTGATGCACCGCTGGGTGATCCATCAGAATGGCATCCACTTCGAGCGGGCTAACCTTCTCGCCACCGCGATTGATGATCTCTTTCAGGCGGCCAGTCAGATGCAGATAGCCATCACCGTCAAAGGAGCCCTGGTCACCGGTGCGAAACCAGCGCTTGCCGTCAGCCTCGAAGAAGCTCTTGGCATTGGCTTCCGGGTTACCCTCATAACCCGGAGTCACGTTCGGTCCGGAAATCACCACCTCGCCAGTGTCGTTATTGGCCAGCAGTACCGGATCGGATTCATGCGCGAGCCGCACTTCCGGCCCGGCCGGAACGCCGACTGCACCAGGTTTCTGGGCGCGCGGCGGCAGGGGGTTGGATGCCATCTGGTGTGAAGCTTCGGTCATGCCGTAGCTTTCGACCAGCGGCACGCCGAAGGTCTCGACGACCGCTTCCATCACCTGCGGCGGCAGAGAAGCCGACGACGAGCGGATGAGCCGCAACCGGCTCTTCTCGATGATCTCCAAATTGCGCTTGGCCCGCGACAGGATCGCCTGATGCATGGTCGGCACTGCGGTAAACCAGGTCGGGTCAGCCGCTTCCAGCCAACCGAAGAACCGCAAGGCGTCAAAACCCGGCGCGCACCAGATCGATGCACCGGCAACCAGGCTGCTGGACACCGCAGCGACCAGCCCGTGGATGTGGAACAACGGCATCACGTTCAGGCAACGGTCTTCTTTGGTCAGAGCGAGGGCCGCGCCAATGTTCTGCGCAGATGCGGACACGTTCGTTTGCGTGAGCGGGACGATTTTCGGGCGCGACGTGGTTCCTGATGTGTGAAGGATCAGCGCGATGTCGTCCGGGCCGGACTTCGCTGTGTCGGCAGCTCCGGACGCACTCTCCTCGGTCTTCAGAGTGAAGGTACCAGCTGGACTTTCGACATCGAAAGACAGTCGCAGGATGACGAGCCCGTGCTTGGTAGCCGCCGGCAGGGCCGGACCATCGTAATCGTCGGCGACAACAATTGCTTTGGCCTTCAGGTCGGAGAGATAGAAATCATACTCATCTTCCCGGTAGGCGGGATTAAGGGGCGCGGTGACAGCGCCTTGTGCGATCGTGATGAACGCAGCAGCCATTTCGGGACCATTGGGCAAGACGATCGCCACCCGGTCGCCGCGGCCGACCCCGGCGTCATGGAGAGACGCGAGCGTACGGTCTGTCAGTTCGCGCAAGGCTCCATAGCTGAGCCAGGGGCGATCCGGTGCACCGATGGCGGGTGCGGTTTCGGAATGTCTGTCAAGCAGACCAGAAAGCGTGTCGGGCATGTGGTTTCCATCCCTGAAGCGCGGGTTAGCGGCTCCAGTCGCTGACGGGAACCATGCCGCTGTTGATTTTGTCGCCGGAGAACAACGTTCGGCGCCGTGGTCTGAAGCGCGACCGCAATCCAGATACGGGGCTTCACGTATCTCATCAGACAAGGAAAGAACAGGGCCCCGACTCTTGGTCATGCACCGGCGTAAGACCAACCAAGGTACGGAGTGACGCCACATTCGGTTTTGCAGTTCGCCCAATCCGCCACGTCGGAAACAGTTTTAGGGACCCCGAGTTCACGCCAGGAACCGCATTCAATGACTGTCGGAGCGCACAACGTAAGAACAACAAAACAGCCGACGGCCATCGACCACCTGTCGGCATTGCACTACGTGTCGCAGACGACGATCGGCTGGCATGGGTTGGCCGCTTCAAAACAAACACGCCGGATCAGCGCATCCGGCTAAGGGATCGGGAAGCGGAACTGTGGATATCAAGGGCGGGCAAAATGCTGAGTAAAATACTTGTTCCCGTACGGGGAGACGGCATGAAGGAAACGGTGGTTTCCCATGCAGCGGCTCTTGCCAAGCGACACCAATCCCATTTGGTCGTTGCCCATTGCCGTACCAACCCGGAAGAATTTGCACCATTCAGCAGACACCTGCCGAGCTTTGCGCGCGACACCTTTGTCCAGCAAGCGCAGGAATTGGCAGACCAGCAGGAAGAGCAACTGCGCCAGGAGCTTCATACTCTTGCTGAAAGGCACAGCCTTTCGGAAACCGACGCGCCGGATGGAGACAAGGCGACCGTTGCCTTCATTGAGGAACACGGCACCATGGCCGATGTCATCAAACATCATGGCCGGCTCGCTGACCTCATCGTTGTCGCCAAGCCCGACCGCGACCGAAATCTCGGAACGAATTCACTCAAGTCGGGGCTGTTCCGTACCGGCAGGCCTGTTCTCATGTGTCCGCGCAACGGAGAGACCGCGCCCGATCTGGGCGAGAACATTGCCATTGGCTGGAATGGATCTCTGGAAGCAGCCCGTTCGGTGGCTTTGACACTGGATCTTGTCGCCGCGGCCAAGAGCGTCACGATTCTTGCCGGGGGCAAGGGCGAGCCCCATGGCGCGACCGCTGAAGAACTGGTGGCCTATTATGGGCTTCGCGGTATTGAGGCGAAAGTAACCCGCTTCGAGGATCGCAATCCCGGCGCAGCGCTGCTGCGCAAGACGACAGAAGCCGGCGCCAGCCTTCTTGTCATGGGCGCATACGGGCAGAGTCACGAACGCGAAACACTGTTCGGTGGAAATACCCAAACCGTTGTCGATACAGCAGAAATCCCGGTCGTGCTGGTACATTGAGCGATCGTATCGGGGGCGGATCGCCAATCATTCGGGACCATTGAAGAAATCCATCACCCTGGAAGTGCCGTAAGGACATTCACCGATTTGTTAACAAGCGGTGAAAAACAAACGTTCAGGGAGGGCGATATGAGTATCACCAGAAGAATGATTATGGGGATTGGTTGCGCGGCGATGGTGGCGACAGCACCAATCGCGGCCATGGCGGAATGGCAGCCAAGAAAACCCATCGATTTCGTCATTATGGCTGGAGCAGGCGGTGGCGCTGACCAGATTGCGCGCTTCATCCAGTCGGTCGCTGAAAAGCAGGACATGACGAACCGCCCGCTGGTTCCCAACAACAAGGGAGGCGGATCGGGCGCTGAAGCACTGCTCCATGTCAATGGCGCAAGCGATCCAGACCATACGATCCTCGTGACGCTGAATTCGTTCTTCACGACTCCGTTGCGTCAGCAGAACCTTGGGATCGACATTCAAACCTTCACGCCAGTTGCAATGATGGGCGTGGATCCGTTTGTGCTGTGGGTCCACAAGGACCAGGGTATTTCAACCTTCGAAGAGTTTGTTGAAGCCGTGAAAGCTGCCGATGGCGAGTGGGTCATGGGTGGCACGGGCAAGGGTCAGGAAGACTCTATCGTGATCGCATTCATGTCGGGAGCCTACGATCTGAAGATCAAATACATCCCTTATGATGGCGGTGGTGCAGTTGCCAAAGACCTCGCCGGCAAACAGATCATGGCCACGGTCAACAACCCGGCCGAAGCCAAGGGCTTTTATGAAGCAGGCGATTTCGTGCCGCTTCTGGCCTTCTCGGATGAACGGATGCCGGCCTACCCCGACGTCCCGACCATGAAGGAAAAGGGTCACGACTTCTCCTACTATAACCAGCGCGCTGTGGTCGGTGCGCCTGGCATGTCGGACGAAGCGGCCGCCTACTACCGCGACCTGTTCACCAAGATCTATGAGACCGGCGACTGGCAGGGTTATCTTGAGTCCGAGAGTCTGTCGCCTTTGTGGATGGACGCCGACGAGCAGCGTGGCTACTGGGCGCTACAGGTAGAGAACCACAAGGAGTTGCTGGCCGCGCTTGGCGAGTGACGCCAGGCCGTTCCACGATGAACTAGAATGAAAAGCAGGGCCGGATGCGCATTGGTGAAATTGTAACCGCTGGCGTGCTGGCCCTGTTTTCGCTGTATCTGATGTGGAAGAGCACCGAGCTGCCCGTCGGGTACATCTCAGGGCAAGGGCCTGGCGGCGGTGCCTGGCCCTTCTGGCTTTCCGGCGTGATGTTATTGTGCTGCGGCATGATCGCGTTCAACTGGTGGCGGCGGACGAGCCCGCCGTCCCAGTCTGACGAGCCGCTGCTCGATGCCTATGGCTGGCGCATGCTGCTGATGGTCGGTGGCGGCATCATTGTTTTTGTCGGGCTGATCAACATCATCTCGATGTACGGCGCGATCGCCGTGTTCCTGCTCTATTACACCCGCTATCTCGGCCGCCACAGCTGGGCTGCCAGCCTGCCTATTTCGCTGATCACCCCGATTGCGCTGTTCTTTTTCTTCGAAGGCGCCATGCGGATCACGATGCCGACGGGCATGTCGTTCACCGACCCGGTGTTCAACGTGCTCTACGACATCATCTACTAGTCCGCCCGCACCAAGGACGTCGTCTGACGATGGAAATTCTGGGCCTTCTCGGCGATGGCATGCTGCTGGCGCTGCAGCCGCTCAATCTCGGCCTGATCGTGATTGGCGTCACCATCGGGCTGTTCATCGGCGCGATGCCGGGGCTCGGTTCGGTGAATGGCGTTGCCATTCTGTTGCCGATCACTTTCCTGGTGCCGCCCAGCGGCGCCATCATCTTCCTGGCGGCGATCTATTATGGCGCCATGTATGGCGGCGCGATTTCGTCTGTCACCTTGGGCATCCCCGGCGCCTCGACCGCTGTTGCCACGACCTTCGATGGCCGTCCACTGGCTCTGCAAGGCAAGGCGAGCCTTGCGCTGGTTACCGCTGCGGTTGCATCATTTGTCGGCGGTACGGTGGCCAACATCCTGTTCACGATGTTCGCGCCGATCCTTGCATCGGTGGCCCTGTCTTTCGGACCGCCGGAGATTTTCGCACTCATGCTGCTCGCCTTTGCTACCTTCGTCGGGCTTGGCGGCGACGACATTCCAAAAACGATCTTCTCGATCTGCTTCGGCCTGGTGCTCGCATCGATCGGCTTTGACCAGATCTCAGGCGCCCCCCGGCTCGTCCTGTTCGACATGAACGACTTCCTGCAAGGGATCGGATTCCTCGTACTGGCGATCGGCGTCTATGGCATCGGCGAGATGCTGTGGACCATCGAGCAGACCCGTGGCGAGATCACGACCACTACGCCGAAGTTCACCGTCCGAGGCATGATCGCCGATTTGCGGATCGCCCTGAGGAAGGCATGGAAGGGAACGTGGATCGGATCGATCCTTGGCTTCTTTGTCGGCATCCTGCCAGCCGCTGGCGCAACGCCGGGCTCGCTCATGGCTTATGGCGTGTCCAAGATGGTGTCGCGCACACCGGAGGAATTCGGCAAGGGCAGCCCGGACGGCGTGGCCGCGCCGGAGTCGGCCAACAACTCCGCCTCCACTGGCTCGATGCTGCCGATGCTCACGCTTGGTATTCCCGGCTCGCCCACCACTGCCATCCTGCTGGGCGGCATGGTGATCTGGGGACTGCTTCCCGGCCCGCGCCTGATTGTCGAGGAAACCGAATTCGTTTGGGGGTTGATCGGCTCGTTCTACATCTCGAACCTGGCCGCGGTGCTTATCAATCTGGCCTTCATTCCAGTGTTCATCTGGATGCTACGGATGCCCTTCACCATCCTCGCACCAATGATCTTCGTGCTTTCGATCATCGGCGGCTATGCCGCCACACGCGACATGTTCGACATCTGGCTCATGGTGATCTTCGGTCTTGGAGCGTTCTTCCTGCGGCGTTTCGACTATCCGCTAGCGCCAGCAGTTCTGGCCATCGTGCTGGGGCCAATCGCTGAACCGACGTTGCGTCAGTCGCTGTTGCTGTCGTCGGGCGATCCGTCGATCTTCTTCACCCGGCCGATTGCTGGCCCCATCACGATTGTGGCTCTGATCCTGATTTTCCTGCCGTTGATCAATTTCATCCGTAAGAGACGTGCAACCGCAAAGGGTTGATGAGCCGAGTGACCGGGCCGCAAGACCTGGCCAGTTCTTGTCCCGGCCCCCTTGCTCCGCCACACTGTACGGATGACGACACGCGCACCTCTCACAAGGCTCGCAACACACGACGTCACCAACCAGCCGCCACCGTTGGTCGACTACAACGCCTATGACAGCGATACACCGCTTCAAGCGGCAGTGCGGAAGGCGGGCGACGATGTGCACGGTGCCCGGCTGTCGGCATTTGGCGGGCAGATCGGCAGCGCTGAGACGATCGAGTGGGGGCGGCTCGCCAATGAGAACCCGCCACGGCTGAGCAGCTTCGACCGCTACGGCCACCGGCTCGACGAAGTGGAATTCCACCCGGCCTATCATCAGCTCATGCAGCTCGGCATCGCTGCCGGAGTGTCGTCCGCCGCCTGGACGGTCGGCAAGGCCGGTCACACGCTGCATGCAGCATTGCTCTATCTCATGACCCAGGCCGATGCCGGCACAGTCTGCCCGATGTCCATGACCTATGCTGTCGTGCCGGCGCTACGAAGCGAGCCGGACCTTGCAGCCGAATGGCAGCCAAGGGTGACAGCTGGTCGATACGATCCGCGCTTTATCCCGGCCGCCGAAAAGACCGGCTGCACCATGGGCATGGCCATGACAGAGAAGCAGGGCGGGTCCGATGTTCGGGCAAACACAACCCGTGCCATACCGCTCGGCGACGGCGTGTTTGAACTGACCGGCCACAAATGGTTTTGCTCAGCGCCAATGTCAGATGCCTTTCTGACGCTTGCCTATTGCGAGGACGGTCTTTCCTGTTTTCTCGTGCCTCGCTGGCGGTCGGACGGGACGCGCAACGCCATTCACATCATGCGTTTGAAAGACAAGCTCGGCGATCGCTCAAACGCATCAAGCGAGATTGAGTATCACGGCGCATGGGCCCAACGCGTCGGCCCTCAAGGTCGCGGCGTCAGAACCATTATCGAGATGGTTCAGGGGACCCGGCTCGATTGTATTCTCGGTTCAGCAGGTGGGATGCGCGCGAGCCTCGTGCAGGCGCTTTGGCACACCGCTCACCGCACGGCGTTTCAGAGACGACTGGTTGATCAGCCGGCCATGCGCGCTGTTCTGGCCGATCTGTGCCTTGAGGTCGAGGCTACGATCGCACTCGGCTTTCGCGTCGCCCGCGCATTCGATGCGAGTGAAAATGACACCGGCGAGTTGGCGTTCGCACGGCTTGCCACCTCGATAGCCAAATACTGGGTCTGCAAGCGACAGCCTGGTGTCGTCTATGAAGCGCTGGAATCGATGGGTGGTGCTGGTTTCGTCGAAGACGGGCCAATGCCCCGCCTTTATCGGCAGAGCCCGCTCAACGCGATCTGGGAAGGCAGCGGCAACGTTATCGCGCTCAACATCTTGCGGGCGATGGCACGCGAACCCGACTCGATTGAAGCTATCAGGTCGGAACTTGAGAACGTACGTGGCACCAATGCGCGATACGACGCACATCTCGACACATGGCAGCGCTGGTTCATATCAGATCCGCCAAGTGAGAGCACTGCACGGGTCTTCGCAGAGCAAACGGCACTGGCGCTACAGGCCGCCGCCCTCCAGTCAGGACCCGATGAGGTCTTCGACAGCTTCTGCGCCGCGCGCCTAGATCCGGCCAACCGATCGCTAGCTTATGGCGCTGTGCGGTCCGGCATTGCCGAGGACGTGCTGATCACGCGGGGCATGCCGGCGGTTTAAGCGGTGAACGATGGTCTCTACGCCGGATCGCCGCCTTGACGGTCAGGCTCGTGCCTGAGTGTAGACCGATGGGATGTCCCAGACTTCGGCAATTCGGCCGTTGATGAACCGCCAGACCACAACCACGTCGATCGCGATCGCCTCACCTTCGAGAGTCAGCGTGTTCCGCGTTTGGGTCACGACCAGTTCGTCTCCCACGGCAGTCGCCGAGACAGGTGTGACTTTGAATGTTCCGGCCGTCTTCTGGCCAAGCGTCTCAAAGAACGTGCGGATACCGGCGACGCCAACATAATCGCCATTGAGATCAGGCAGCTCGGAGTTGAAGTAGTGGAAGACGACATCTTCGGAGAACAGTTCGGTGGATGATGCGAGATCGCTCGGATCAAGCCGCTCGAGCAGCGAAATGTTCGGATGGTCCTGGACCACGGCTCCCTCACCTCTCCATCACAACAAGCTCCGAGATCGTTATGGACTGCTCCGGGCACACTTCACGTTGACAGTCATCAACACGGCGGCGTGGCGCCTGCTGCTGCCGTCAGGCAAGTCCATCGAGCACGGCTTCCATCGTGGTGACCACCGCCACCGCCTGGCTGGAATCAATGTGGGAAAAGTGACCTGCATCATTGTCCCAATACCGCCCCGAATCCTTGTTGAAGTCATCGGTTGTGGCCATTCGGACGAGAAGGTCGGCGCCGATATGCAGATCGTTGCCAGCAACCCCAAACCCGTCTCTGACCATTTTTGACGCAAGCAGCGAGCCTGGATTAACGGCGAGAACGATCGGGCCGCCCGGAAGCTCCTTGGCCAGGGTTTCCGACCACAGCGTGATCGCCAGTTTGCTCTGAGCATAGGCCTCCATATCGCCCAGAGCCTTGTCACCTTTCAGCGCTACGAGATCGACCGGGGCCTGAGCGGCGGAGGACAGATTGATGATCCGGCCGGTTGCCGGAATGTTCGGCAGGAGCAAGCGCGTCAGTCTGTAAGGCGCAAGAGTATTGACCATGAAGCGGACATCGAGGCCGTTTCGCGCCACAGGCTTTGGCGTCTTGAAAACCCCCGCATTGTTGATCAGGACATCGAGCCGCTCGTGCCGGTTTCGAACGGCATCGGCCAGAGCATCGACCTGCCGGAGGTCTGAAAGATCAGCGAGAAAGATCTCCGTGTCGCCTCCGAGGTCATCGGCCACTGCTTCCAGTTTGGCTGCGCTTCGCCCATGCAGAAGCACGCGATGCCCCGCCGTAACCAGCAACTGAGCCGTGAGAAGGCCAATGCCATCAGTGGAGCCGGTAATCAGAATCGTCTTTGTCATGGAATGCTCAATCATGAATGGAACGCAGGCAGGATTTGATCCGCCAGTCGTTTCAGGGTCTCTTCGACGTCGCCCTGGTTGAACCGCAGGTTGAGAGCGACGTGGTTCATGCCGGCATCACGAAGCGCGGTCAGATAAACTTGCAGGTAATTCACACCGGACCGGAAGCCGAGATGGATCGGGGTAGCGGCAGTATCCGGATCGGCAACCAGATCGACATAGAGCGATTGCATAACCGGCTTGTTGGTGCTGCCAGCCGCAGCAACGCGACCCCGATAGTCACTGATGACCCGAGCCTGAGCAGGGATATCCCGCGGATAGGTC
>JBCDCP010000017.1:0-30421 GCA_039181495.1 Pseudomonadota bacterium
AAGGGTCAATGACATCAGAGCCTCTTTGATGGTTGGTGAAATCCGCCCCAAGGGGCGTGGCACACGTCAGATTGCCTTCAGGAGGCAGGACTGCACTGAGCTGGTTCCCATCTCCGCTCAAGTAGCATCTTGATCGAAAACTGACGGCAATCTGACGTGTGCCACGCCCCTTGGGGCGGATTTCACCAACCATCAAAGAGGCTCTGATGTCATTGACCCTTCAGATCTTCTGGGGAAGCGCCCTCCTGCTGGCCTGCACAATCCTGCATGCCGGAATGCTGATGGTGGCAATCAGAATGCTGGCACGTCTCATTCACAGACTCGATGGCAGGAACAATACTCTTCGATGGACGATCCCAATGATGGTCATCGTGATCATGATTGTCGCAGCGCACACCATACAGGTCTGGATCTGGGCCTTCGCGCTGATCTTCTCAGGCGTCATGTCCGACTTCGAGGAAGCCGCCTATTACGCCATTGTCACCTACACGACGGTCGGATTTGGCGATGTGGTTCTGCCCGAGTCCCATCGCATCTTTGGTGCCATGGCTTCGGTATCCGGTTTGCTGAGTTTCGGCCTCAGTACGGCTTCACTGGTGACCTTGTTCACCCGCCTGCTGCCACGCGGATTGCAGTAACGCTTACTCGCGCTGGCTCACCGCCCGTCGCGCGAGACCACACGCCCGCCCGGCTGAAGGCTGTCAGGAGGGTGGATTACGACCTGGTCGTCGATATCCAGCCCGCTGGCAACAGCTGCGCTCTGGTCATTCCGCGCATCAAGTTCGAGGTGGACAAGGTCGGCAACACCGCCATTGACCCGGAACGTCGCCCACTTACCCTCGTCCCGGAACAGAGCACCAAGCGGCACAACGATAGCATCCGTGTGCTCCTCGGTGACGATTTCGATGAAGACGCGGAAATCATGGCCAAGTCGGGCATAGGCGTCAGGTTCTCCTTCAAAATCCAGGACGGCATTGACCCGCTGCTCCTCGATGCCCAGTGCTGAGACCTTCGTGAATCCAACCGGATTGATCTGCCTGACAATCGCATGAAGCGTGTTCCCGCCGCCCCAATCGAGAACCCGTGCCCGCGCGCCTTCTACGATCTTGACTGCATCGGCAGACAATAGGTCTACGACAATTTCCAAGTCCCTTGGATCGCCGATCTCCGCAAGAATGCTGCCAGCGGTCATGACCCGTTCGCTCTCTGCCTGAACCTCCAGCACAGCACCCGAAACCGGCGCGTGAACCACCATGCAGCAGCTGGCGGCATTAGGGTCCGCCGGCTGTGCACCTGGCGGAATCAACCGCGCTCTCGCGCTATCGAGCTCACTGCGCCGCAGATTTAGCGTGGCGTTGGCCTGCGTGAGCTGTGCTTCCAGAACATCAACCTGGGTCGTGGCATTCTCGAAGGCCCGCTCCGAAATCGTGCGCCTCTCGAACAAGGCGCGCGCGCGCCGCAGGTCGCCACGGGCGAGTTCGAGCTGAGACTGCACGCGCGAGACTTCAGCCGTCGCAAGCCCAACAGCCGCATTGGCAGCTTCGGCTGCCGCCGACAATTCGCTCCGCGTTCGCATGTCGAGAAAAGGCGGCTCAACCGGATGGATGGACGCGATAACTGTCTCACCCTTGATGACCCGGTCTCCGACGTCCAGACCGGACCGTTCAACACGTCCGCCGACCGGTGCCGACACCTCATAGATCTCGCGGATGCGGGTCACGCCCTCCTCTGAAATCGTGACATCGAGATTTCCGCGCGAAACCACTGCTATATCGACAGGCGTCGGCTTGGGTTGAAGTGCAAAGACAAGTCCGCCAACAACAGCTACGGTAGTGCCGGCCAGGATCAACCGCTTAAGCCACTGGCCATTTCTACGTTCGGGCATGGTCAGTCCCTCGTCTTCAAGACACGGATAAGGTCAAGGCGCTGAACGCGCTCCCAGATCAGATAAAGCGAAGCCACCACAGCAATCACCGATATGATGGTTGCGATGGCCATGGTGTCGATTTCTACAATGAGCGGGATGCGAAACAGGTCGCTGTCAAAACTCTGGACCATCGACCAGGCGATCAGGAAGCCGATAAACCAGCCCAGCGGCTGAGCAAGGATGACGATCATGCTCAACTCGGCCAGGAGCACCGAAAACACTTCTCGCGACGTGAACCCGAGCACCCTAAGGCTTGCCAGTTCGCGTGCGCGTTCCGAGAGCTGAATGCGGGCCGCGTTGTACATGACGCCGAACGCTATGATCACCGACAGCACGATGTAGATCGTTGCCATTATGGTGCTGTTTTGGCTCAAGGTTTCCTGGAATTTCTCCCGGCTCAGATCCAGCAGGACAAGTGATGCAATCCGCGGCAACTCCTTGACCTCACGATAGAGATCATCGGCGGCGTCCTCATCCATTGTGAGATGAAAGCCGTCGACCCGTGGCCCCTCGCCCGCGAGCCGGTCCAGCGCTTCGGCATCCATGTAGGCATCAATGCCGAAGAAGCTGGTGACAATGTGTGTCACTGGCACATCCGCAATTCGGCGCTTGCCCTCCGTGATTTCCAGATGGATCAGATCGCCAACCTGGACATCCAGATTCCGGGCAAGCTGATCGTTGATCAGCACCCCATGTCTTGGCACCCAGACGATGTTTCCGGCCTGATCAACAACCCGTGCGAGGGTGTCTTCGTTAGACTTCGCCACAAGCGATGTGCGGCGCTCGCGATAGCCGTGGCTCATGGTCACGGCGAGATGCCGCGTCGGTTCAGCCTTGATCACGCCCGGCAGGCGTTTGATAGCTTGGACCGCATCAGGGCGCTGTTCATCAATGAAAGTGACCGACGCATTCTGCCGTTGCGACTGGTTGTAGAGCCAGTCAATCATGAAGGTGTTGACGTCGAGAAAATACATCGAAGCGCTGAGCAGTCCGACCGCGCACGACATACCAAGCGTTGTCAGCCCCGAGCGCACAGGATGGCGCACTAAGTGCCTCAGCCCCATCACGGTGAGCCGCGAAAACGGTTGCAGCAGTCCGAGGCGCTCGGTCAGAAGCTTGCGGTAGGTCGTAGGTGCTGGTGCACTCATGGCGACGGCCGGGGGTAAGGTGACGGTCGACCAGACGGCCTTAAGACCGCCGGCAACCGCTGCAGCAAGCGAGATCAGCGCGGCAATGAGATAGATGTCGATATGGAGCCGGAAAATGAGGAACGGAAAGGTGTAGAACTCACCAAACAGCCTGAACAATCCGCGCCCAAGCCAGGTCCCCACGCCAAACCCAATGATGATCCCGATCATCGAGATGACCATCACGAGTTTTAGGTAGTGCATGGCTATCGCGCCGCTCGAATAACCAACGGCCTTGAACAGGCCAATCTGCTCCCTTTCCAGCGCGATCAGCCGGGACAGGATCATGTTGATCAGAAAGGCCGAGACCAGAAGAAAGATCGGCGGCAACAGTGTCGACATACTTTGAAGCTGCGCCAGCTCGGCATCAATGAAGGCATGGGACATCTGATCCTTGCGCGCGATTGCACCCGTGCCGCCGAAGGGGGCTAGCATTGCATCAAGCCTGTCGATCACCTGCTCCTTGTTCGCGCCCTTCAGCAATCGTATCGACAGATCATTGAACGCGCCCTCAAGGTCGAGCAGCCCGGACAGCGCACGTTCGGAAAACAGCATGATCGCGAAGCGCCGCGGGTCCGGCATGATGTCGCCCGGCGCCAGCGCGTAGATGAATTCCGGCGACAGGAATGTGCCGACGATGATCAGATCACGCTTGGTCCCGTTGAGGATCGCCTGGAAGCTGTCTCCAGTCCGGAAACCATGCGCCTCGGCGAATTTCTCCGTAACCGTGACCTCATTGGTCCGTTCCGGCTCTGGCAATCGCCCCGAACGCAGGAAGGGCAGATTAACCGCAGTCTCGCGATAGTCGGGAATAGACACAGCAAGACCAGTAGCAGGTTCACGCATGCCCAGAATGTCCAGAATGGCATAGTCGCTGACCCTTAGTTCGACGTGCCCTACTCCATCGATCGCCTCAATCCGGGGCAGCAAGGCGCGCGGCGCGCGCGTGACATTTGCGAACACATCACCAAAGCGATTCCGGTCGTAATAGGCGGCCCGGGTTTCTTCGAGCGAGCGATAAGCGCCAAATGAGATGATCAGGCTGGCAACACCGCAGGACAGAACCAGCGCAATGGCCAACGCCTGAACCCAGAGACGTCCGAGATCCCGCAACACCTTCCGGTCGAGTACTGCCAATCCGGTCATACTCGCCTCACCACGTGATTTCCTCGGGCGATATCGTGTCGGCGTTCAGATTGACGCTGGCGATCCGCCCGTCGATGAAATGGATGACACGTTCAGCCATCGCCTGAATGCCGGCATTGTGGGTGATAATCGCGGTCGAAGTTCCCAGTTCCCTGTTGATCGTGCGCAGAGCGTTCAACACCGTGACCCCGGTCTTGGAGTCGAGTGCCCCTGTAGGCTCATCGCAGAGCAGCACTTCCGGCCGCTTGGCAATCGCCCGGGCGATGGCCACACGCTGTTGCTCGCCGCCCGAAAGCTGGGCTGGAAAGTGATCCAAACGATCTGACAGATCGACCATCTCAAGCGCCTCGGCCGGAGACATGGGATCACGCGCAATCTCGGTCACCAGCGCCACATTTTCCCGCGCTGTCAGGCTGGGGATCAGATTGTAGAACTGGAAGACAAAACCGACATGGTCACGCCGAAAACGGGTCAATTGCCGTTCCGAGGCTCCCGACAAATCAAGATCACGGAACTGTACCCGTCCGGATGTGGCGACATCGAGCCCGCCAAGGATGTTTAGAAAGGTCGACTTGCCAGAACCCGAAGGGCCAAGCATGACCGCCAGTTCGCCCTCATGGAGCGACACGGTCACATCGTCCAGCGCGCGAACCTCGACTTCGCCGGTACGATAGATCTTGGTCAGGTTCTCAACCTGGAACACCGCATCAGCGCCTGCAGAGACCTGGCGTTGATGCGGCGCGAGTTCGGTAGTCACGTTGGCCGCCATGATCGGTGTCCTCTCCGATCGGTTGACGCAGTCTGAGCGGCATATGTGGTGACGGACTATGACGGACGTCAGTCCTTACGCATAGGACACGTGCGTCAAATGGTCATCGCGCGTGGCAGCGGTAGACGAATACGGTCTTAGGGGACTGAGATGTCGATCAGCACTTCGTTGCGCCGCAAAAATGGCGGCGTGAAAGGGTCGTTGTAATAGGCGTATTGGGGCGTACCGCTGGGGACCAGCCCCTGAGCCGACACCCATGCCATCAAACGGTCTTTCGCTTCTGCAAAACGATCATCAGTCCAGCGTCCCGAGAAGCGTATTGCGGCGACCCGACGCGGCGGTATTTCCGCCAGGGTCACGCTTCCGGTCGGCGTGGGCAGGTCCTCAAGCGTCCGCCCCGACGGCATAATGAAAGACACCACCCAGTCATCATCGTCCCGACCCTGTGTGACGGGCGCTGTCATGGCAATCTTCTCGCCGGGGCGCTCTTTAGCGGTGATGTAGCGTGCAAGCGGGCTGAAGGCGGCGCGTACGGCCTCACCGCGATTGCCAGCTTTCTCAATCTTGGCAATGACCAGAGCGGGATAGCGGCGGATCTCGATCGCACCATCCGCCTTTTCAAGAGTGTAATCCGGCGTTTCCACATTCTGGGTCGACCAGGCCCAGGCCCCCACCGCTGCAACTGCTGTTGCACCGGCGGCAGCAATCAAAATCCAAGTGAATTTCGCCAACATCGCCTCCACTTCGCCGGCAACAGAAGTAGCGCTCCGGCGAAGCGGTTCAATTGCAGATCTGCTGATGCGTTCACGATCTCATGCGAACGTGGTCGGGATCATAGGGGCTGGCGGCAATCGTCTGTGCCGGGATCAGATCGCCCAGCATATCAATGTTCATCTCCGAACCTGCCATTGCGAGCTCAGGCTCGACGAAAGCGTAAGCCAGGTTGCTGCCAACGCGATGTCCCCAATCGCCCGATGTAACAGTGCCAACCACATCGGTTCCGATCATCACCGAAGCCCCGCCATGGGCTGGAGCGTTTCTTGACGCCACCTCGAGAGTAATCAGTGATTTTCGCGGCCCCAGATTGTGCCGCTTCTGTAATGCTCCCTGGCCAATGAAGTCACCCTTTCCTATGGTGACGAACCGGTCGAGCCCGGTCTCGAAGGGGTCGAACTCGGTCAGAATATCGGCCTTCCAGTGGAGGAAACCCTTCTCGATGCGCATACTCTCGACAGCGCGGGCGCCGAACAGCGAGAGTCCGTGACCTTCCCCCGCCTTTCGCAATGCCAGATAGGCCGCATAAAGCTGATTGTTCGGCACATGGATCTCATAGGCCAACTCGCCAGAGAAGCTGACGCCCAGAACCACGGCCGGCGCAATGCCGATGAAACACTGGCGTGCCGACAACCAGGGGAAAGCCTCAACTGACCAGTCGGCGCGGCTGACTTCCGACAAGATGTCTCGCGACTTGGGCCCTGCGAGAACAAGAATGGTGTGGGTATTGGTGAGTGAGGTGATCCGTACATCCTCGTCATTGCGAATGTGCGCGGTTAGCCAGTCCATGTCGTGGAACTCAGACGCCGCCGCCGAGCCATACCAGATCCGCCCATCAGGCAGGTTCGCAATCGTCGCCTCGCCTTTCACCATGCCGTGCTGGTTCAGGAGGTAGCACAGCCCGACCCGTCCGGGTTTTCGCGGCAGGCGACCGCAGATCATCCGGTCGAGAAAACCATGCGCGTCCCTGCCGGTGATCTCGAAGCGATTAAACCCGTTGACCTCGGCGAGCCCGGCTTTCTCACTGAGATTAGCCACTTCCCGGCCAACCACATCGAAGGCCTCGTCGAACTGAAAGGTCAGGCTTGGATGGAAGCTGGGTTCAGGCTTGATGTACTCGACCCGCTCCCAGCCATTGACCACCGTGAAAGCGGCGCCTTCCGCCGCAAGAACAGGCGTCAGCGGAGTCGTCTTGATCGGTCTCCCCGCCGGCCGGTGTTCGTGCGGGAAATGGAAGCGAAACTCGTTCTGATAGTCCTCAATGGCCTTGAGTGCCGTCAGCTCGACATTGCCATGACCGGTGAAGCGACGCGGATCGATAATCCATGTGTCGTAGCAGGCTTCGCCGTGCACGATCTGCTGAGCCAGCAACCAGCCATGCCCGCCGCCTTCGCCGAGACCTGCGCGCAAGCCAATAATGCAAAACGCGTTGCGTTTACCGGGGATCGGCCCGACCAGCGGAGCGCCGTCAATCGTGTAGGTAATCGGGCCGTTGATGACCGTATGGATGCCTGCCTCCATCAGGGCCGGCATGCGGGCAAACGCGCCTTCCAGGACATCGCTGATCCGGTCGAGGTCGTCCGGGCACAGCGCATTGGCAAAGTCCGGATCGATCCCATCCATGCCCCATGTCCGGCAATCCTGTTCATAGAAGCCAAGCAATAGACCGGTCTTTTCCTGCCGGCAGTAATAGTCGGAGATCGGGCAACGGAGCAGAGGCATGCGATGCCCGGCCTGTTCGATCGCCGGGATTGGCTCGGTCAGGAAGTACTGATGCTCCATGGACATCACCGGATGATGCACACCCATCATCGCGCCGATCTCGTTGACCCGGTAGCCACCGGCATTGACGACGATATCACAATCAATGTCGCCCTTGGCGGTATGAACGGTCCAAGTGTCGTCGGGGCGCTGGCTCAGGCCGGTTACCGGTGTGTGACGGTAGACCTCGGCACCGGCGCGCCGCGCCCGCCTTGCCAGGGCCTGGCAGAGCTGTGCGGGATCAATGTCGCCGTCCAGCGGATCCCACAACCCGCCAAGCAGATTGTCGGTTGAGATCAGAGGATGCCGCCGAGCGCATTCCTCGGCATCGATGACCTCAAAACGGACGTCCATACCCCGCGCCATAGACGCAAAGTGCCGATAGCCGTCCATCTGTGCTGCGGTATTGGCGAGCCGGATCCCGCCGTCGGCGTGGTGGTAATTGATCGGATAGTCGGGATCCTCTGCCAACTCCTTGTATAGGCTGATGGAGTGGGACTTCAGCCCGACCATGGTCTGGTTCATGCCGAAGTTTGTCACCTGGGCGGCTGAGTGCCATGTCGTGCCGCTGGTCAACTCGTCACGCTCGACCAGAACGACATCGCTCCACCCTTCCTGCGTCAGATGGTAGAGCGTGGAACAGCCGGCGATGCCGCCTCCGATAACCACGACCTTCGTGCGCGTCTTCATTACAGCTCTCCCGAACACATCATTGGATCATCAGCAGCAGGCTTCGCAAATCCGTCAACGTGGGCTTTCGAGTTTCGATATTTTCGAAAAATAGATCCAAATACGGCTCGCCTCTTCAATCGATCTTGCCGCACCGGCCACACGGGTTTTTCATGAACTGGAACTGAACGATGAAGGGCCGATTCACCATGGAACAGCAGATCATGTCGGAAAGCGACGCGCCTCCGCCACGGCGTTCCGGACGACGGGAAAGGATGGCCAAACGGGCGGCCAAACCGGAAATCAGCCCCTGCCCTCCTGGCCAGCCCGGTGGCCAATACCGACCCTTGTCGGAAACTGACCTTCGCGCCGTCTATGACACGGCCTTGCGCCTGTTGCGTGATCTAGGGATGGGCGAAGTGCCGCCCCGTTTGCACGATGCGCTGGTTGGCGCCGGAGCGGAACCCGATGGTCGCGGCAGATTGAGATTTCCAACCACG
Organism: Pseudomonadota bacterium; assembly: GCA_039181495.1. Taxonomy (GTDB): domain Bacteria; phylum Pseudomonadota; class Alphaproteobacteria; order Rhizobiales; family Tepidamorphaceae; genus JBCDCP01. Next base: position 8,734 of record JBCDCP010000017.1, read on the forward strand.
TTGGTTGAAGAAGCGATCGGACGGGCGCCGAAACGTTTCATATTGCATGGCCGCGATGAAGAGCGCTCCATCGAAGTTGGCGGTGACCGCGTCTTTCTCGGCACCGGCGGAGCCGCCGTGCAGACGCTTGATATCGAGACTGGGCTCTATCGTCCCTCCACCCTGCAGGACCTGCATGATTTCACCCGACTGCAGGACGCGCTCACCAATGTCAGCTGGTTCACCCGCTGTTGTGTGGCGACCGACGTCGAGGACCCGTTCGATCTGGACATGAACACTGCCTTTGCGCTGGTCAGGAACACGACGAAACCGGTCGGCACCTCGTTCACGCTCGCCGAGCACATCGACCCGATCGTTCAGATGTTTGATGTGGTTGCAGGCGGTGAAGGCGCTTTTTCGAGGAAGCCTTTCCTGAAGGCCCATATCAGCCCGGTTATTTCGCCCATGCGCTACGGTGAAGACGCCGTCGACGTGGTGTTCAAATGTGTCGAACACAGCATGCCGATGAACTGCATCACAGCAGCGCAAGCGGGCGCCACCGCCCCTGCCACACTGGCCGGATTCCTCGCCCAGTCGCTCGCCGAGACACTGGCCAGTCTTGTTATGGTCCATGCCATCAAGCCCGGCCATCCCATGATCTTCTCGAATTGGCCCTTCGTTGTCGATTTGCGGACCGGGTCCTTCACCGGCGGCGGTGGTGAAATCGCAATACTCAATGCCGCGTCGGCGCAATTGTCGAACTGGCTCGGTCTGCCATCAGGCGTAGCGGCATCAATGACCGATGCCAAAGCCATTGATGCGCAATTCGGGGTTGAAAAAGCAACAACCACGCTGATGGCAGCGCTAGCCGGCGGCAATCTTGTTTATGAGAGTTCCGGCATGATGGCGTCTCTGCTGGGGGTTAGCTTCGAGGCCTTTGTGCTTGATGACGAGATGCACTCGATGATCTACCGGGCGTTGCGTGGGGTCGAAGTCAATGATGAAAGCCTCGGCTTTGACGCGATCTGCAACGCTGTCCTGGGCGAAGGCCATTTTCTGGGCGGTGAACACACGCTGGCCGCCATGGAACGGGACTACTTCTATCCTGCCATCGCGGACCGGGATGCGCCCGCTGTCTGGGCCGAGAAAGGAGCGCCCGACGCCTGGACCGTGGCGCGTGACAAGGTCAATCAGATTCTGACCTCACACCAGCCACAGTACCTTTCAGAGGCACAGGATGCTGAGATCAGATCACGGTTTCGGATTCTATCGTGAGGCCGCTGTCCGCGATCAGGTAGAATGACTCATCCAGCCACGGCATCTGCTCCAACGCCGGCGCGACCATTCTGAGTTCGATCAATCGCCTCATCGTTTCGGCGATCGTCCGCGCGAGATCCTCCGAAAACTCATCGGTTGTGAACAGCGAGAGAAAACGCGCAAATCCCTGCTGCGGAAAACGCTCGAACCTGACTTGAGACCGCAGCCGCCGCACGCGCGGCACATTGCTCGGCGTCGTGATGGCCCATCCGCGGCCCTCGGCCACAAGCCCAAGAATAGACAGCGTGCTATCGCACTCAAATCGGTTCGGCAGTTTGATCCGCAGCCGCGCAAGCTGAGCTTCGATCTGCCGGCCGATGAATTGGTCGCGGCTGTATCGCAACAGGGGCAGCGATGTCGCCCCAGCCAGGCAGTCTTGCGCGGTGTAATCCGTCGCTTCAGGCATGGCCACGATGTACGGGTCGCGCAGCAGCGGGTATTCGATCAGGTCTGGCACAGCCTCGAGCGGGCGCGCACAGATGGCCGCAGACAGCTGACGTTTGCGGAGCAACGGAAAGACGCGATGGCTTGGCCGGGAATAGAGACCAAGCTTGGTGTTTTGCATGCGCGAGGCCAGAATACTGGCCAGTTCGGGGGCAATGTCGCTGTCGAATTCCTCAATCAGAACCAATGACAGGCTCTGCACGGTGCTGAGATCGCCTGAGACTAGCTCCTGTTCAGCCATCCGGATGTGACGCATGGCCTGCTCGATGTGACGCAGAAAGGTCTCGCCGGCCGTGGTCAGCACCATTGGTCGCTTGGAATGATCAACGAGGCTGACGCCAAGCTGTTCTTCAAGGCTCCGCAAATGATGCGATACTGTCGAGATAGATAGGCCGGCCTCGGCGGCAACGTCCTGCACCGACCCTCGCTGCGCCACCATCTGAAACACTTCGAGCCATTTCAGGCTCAATTGCGAGCGTTGCATGATGATCACCCTGATCGAAGTTTACGGACATCACCCACCGAACCTTCGATTTTATTGAAGCATCATTCCCAGCAATTGAAAACTGAGCGAAGGCGATTCTTCAGAGGCTTAGTCAACGGCACCGCTGTTCAAGGCAGCAACACGGTGGCCCCGGTCGTTTTGCGTGCTTCAAGATCGCTGTGTGCCTTGGAGGCCTCCGCTAATGGATAACGCTGATGGATATCAACTCTGACCTGGCCATTACCGACCACCTCGAAAAGATCGGCGGCATTGGCGAGCAGGTCTTCACGCAGGGCGATGTAGGTCATCAATGATGGCCGTGTCGCAAACAACGATCCCTTTTGCGACAGGATGCCCATCTCGAATGGCGGCACCGGCCCCGACGAATTGCCGAATGTGACCCACATGCCCTTGGGCTTGAGACAGTCAAGAGAGCCGGGAAAGGTGTCCTTGCCAACCGAGTCATACACCACGTCGCATCCAGTTCCCCCGGTCAGCTCCTTCACCCGGTCGACAAAACTCTCGGTCCGGTAATTGATCGTGTGATGGCAACCGTTGGCACGTGCAAGTTCGGCTTTTTCCTCTGATCCAACGGTCCCAATGACTGTGGCGCCGAGCGCATTGGCCCACTGGCAAGCCAGCAATCCGACCCCACCGGCAGCGGCATGGAACAGGATGGTCTGACCAGCCTGTACCGGAAAGGTCTCGCGCAGGAGATAGCGCGCGGTCATCCCCTTGAGCATCATGGCAGCAGCCGTCTCGTCGTTGACGGTATCCGGGATGGGGACGATGCGGTCGACGGCGACGAGACGTTGCTCGGCATAGGCGCCAAGGACCGCGGGATAGGCGATCCGGTCGCCAACCTTGAATTCCGAAACGCCAGACCCGACCGCCTCGACAAACCCGACCCCCTCCATGCCGGGCACGAACGGCAACTGAGGCGCCGGATAGAGCCCCGTGCGGAAATAGACATCGATGTAGTTCAGGCCGATGGCCGTTTGCCGAACGCGGACCTCACCTGCACCAGGATCGCCGGGGTCGCGATCAGCGAGCGTCAGAACCTCCGGCCCACCGGTTTCATTTACTAAGATCGCCTTGGCCATGGACCGGCTCCTTTCGTTGCTAGCGTCCGGCCTTCCTAGCAGCCCAAACCGTGCGGCGGAATGACCCGGAGTCTGTTCGCAGGGTTTGACAGCCCGATATCTCGGTCTAGGTCTGGACATGTTGGAGACCGGCAGAGAGGCAACGTCACGATGACGTCAAAAGAGATGTACGATGCGGCTGTGGTTGGTGCCGGATCCTCTGGAATGGTCTCTGCGTTGTTGCTGTCGCGCGCCGGCCTGCGTGTCGCCCTCGTCGGCCCTGAGCCTGGTCAGGATCACCGCACTTTTGCTCTGATGGACGCCCCAGTTCAGATGCTCAAGCGTCTTGGTGTGTGGGACGCATGTGCCGGTCAGGCAGCTCCGCTTGAGAAACTATGCATCATCGATGAAACCGGCCGCGCACTGCGCGCGCCCACGGTGACCTTCAGTGCCATCGAGATTGGCATCGAAGCGTTTGCCTGGAACATTCCAGCCGCAGACCTGAACGCCGCGCTGATGGAACGGGTTTCGGAGGACAAGGCGATTGAGGTCGTCCGCGACAGTGTCGAGACCTGCAGCCAGATCGAAGATAACGCAGAAATCCAGCTGACCTCTGGTAATCGACTGAAGACGCGATTGATCGTCGGTGCGGACGGGCGTCAGTCAAGAGCGCGCGAGGCCGCAGGAATCCAGAGTGACCTCTGGGAGTATCCGCAGACCGCCATCGTCCTGAGAATTCGTCATTCCCGTCCTCACGGTAATCTGTCGACCGAATTTCATCGCCCCAGCGGGCCGTTCACACTTGTGCCCTTGGCCGGCAATCAATCGGCGATCGTATTGGTCGAAACCCCCAAACGGGCCGAAGTACTGCGGGCAATGTCGGACGCCGAGTTCACTGAGGAACTCGAACGGCTTTCACACCGTATGCTGGGCCGTATCACCGTTGATGGGCCGCGCGGAGCCTATCCACTATCCGTTCTGGCACCGCGCCGGTTCGCTGCCGGGCGCACTGCACTTGTCGGTGAGGCCGCCCATGTTTTTCCGCCGATTGGCGCCCAGGGCCTCAACCTCGGGCTTCGGGACGCTGCCGTGCTCTCGGAGATCATCGCGGACCACAACACCGATCCTGGAGGTTTGGACGTGATCGAGGCGTACAACGATGCGCGCTCGGCCGATATCAGGCTGCGGACGACGGCGGTTGACTTGCTTAATCGCTCCCTCTTGTCGAGCTTTGTCGGCTTTCAGGCCGGTCGTGCCGCAGGAATGGCGCTCATGGAGTCCCTGCCTGCCTTACGCAAGGCTCTGATGCGTGAAGGTATGGCCCCCGCTGCTGCAAGTCTTCCTGAAATCATGCGGCGGGACGAGCTATTGGAGGCGGTCCACTAGCGTTGCGGACGCTCAAATACCGTTCGGGAATGGATCGTGCGGCACAATTCCGTTGGTGACCAGATAGAGCGCCGTAGTCAGCGTAATGACCGACACGACGGTGCCGACCAGCACGGTGCTGGACGCTTGCTCGACATAGACGTCGTACTGACGCGCAATGATGAACACATTCAGCGCCGGCGGGAGCGCGGCCATCAGGATCGCGGTGTAGACCCACATCGGATCAAAATCACCGACCAGCCCGAGTATCAGCCAGACGACAATAGGGTGCACGATCAATTTGATGAAGACGAGCCCTGGCAACTCCCACGGCACAGCCTGCAGCGGCCGTAGAGCCACCGTCACACCCATGGCAAAGAGCGCCGTTGGCGCGGCTGCTGACGACAGATACGTGAGCATGGTGTCAATCGCGTCGGGGAAGTCAGCCTCGAAGTAGGCAGCGATCACACCAGCGATGGTGGCCATGATGAAAGGATGCAGAAACACACGCTTGAGCACTGAGAGGATGAGTGGGCCGACCTTGAGTGCCTCTCCGGCTGCCATACCCATCAGGAGTGGTGCGAGTGTGAACAAGAGCGCTGAATCAAAGCAGAAAATCAGAGCCGTGGGCACCGTTGCAGCCGGTCCCAGCGCCGCAAATGTCAGACCCGGGCCCATATAACCGACATTGGCATAAGAGCCTGCTATGCCCTGAATTGTGGCACGGTCGATCCGCCCTCCGGTGAAGATGTATCCGACCACGAAAGACAGCGCGAATGCGGTGTAGGTCGAGAACGTGGTGGAGAGAATGAACGACCAGCGTCCAAGTTCGTCAAACGGGGTCTGCGCGATCAGTTTGAAGAACAAGGCCGGCAAAGAGAAATACACCAGGAAAAGATTGAGCCACTCAAGCCCTTCCTGCGGCCGGTTCCAGATCTTGCCCGCCCCATAGCCGAGCGCAATCAGCCCAAAGAACGGTGCGGCCAGGCCGATGATCTCTTGCAATACCGGCTCCCCGGACTGTTCCGTTGTATATCTGGACAGCCTTCATCGGTTCGCTGTCGTATCTGGCAATCGACCATAGGCCTGAGCCAAGGTCACTCCGCCGAATGACGTAGTTCACTGATTTCAGGCATGGTTGTTGTCGCCGCCATCCGGTCATCAGTCCGCTGGACCGTTTAGGCCAATGATGCCTATGCCGCGTAACTTTTACGCGATTCTGGCGGACGGCGCTCAAGGGCGGTCGTCTCAATTTGTGACGGTTTTTCACCATTACGGGTGAACTCTTTGCAACGCCCCTTGACTTCGCAGTCGCAAAAACAAGACTAATATGGACGTTTCACAGCCGTGCCGGTTCATGCGCCGGCAAGGGGGCAGAGACAATGACAGCGAACACAACGCCTGAGAGCGGGTATGAGGCTGCGCCGGACGCTGGAGCGGGCATTCGCACAGCCAAGTTCACAATCGGCCAGGTCGTCAAACACCGTGTGTTTCCGTTTCGTGGCATGATCTTTGATGTGGACCCGGTGTTCAGCAACACCGAAGAGTGGTGGCTTTCGATCCCGGAAGACATCCGACCACACAAGGACCAGCCGTTCTATCACCTCTATGCGGAGAACGACGAAAGCGAGTATGTGGCCTACGTTTCCGAACAGAATCTGTTACCGGATGAATCAGGCCAGCCGCTACGGCATCCGCAAGTCGAGGAAGAGTTCATTCTACTCGACTCCGGCGTCTACCAACTGCGCGGGGAACTGCATCACTAAACGGGATACAATCGTCCTAGCTCGTGCGTCTTGCACATGAAAAAAGCCCGGGCATGCTGCCCGGGCTTTTTCGTTGATATTCTTGGACTTGAGAGCAGTCAGTTCTGCTGTTGTTGCTGCAGACGTTGGCGGTTCTGTTCGGCCCGGCGTTTCAGAGCCTCGCTGAACTGGTTGTCATACTGCTCCTGGCGCGCTGCGGCCTGAGCAGCATCGACACCGGCTCCGTCATAGGCCGCGGTGAACCCCTCAAGCGAAAGCGCAACACCAACCGCTTCGCCGTCCGAAGCCTGGCGAGTCAGTATGACAAGATTATTGCCAGCCTTCATTTCCGTGATCAGCGCGTCTTCGATCTGAAGTTCGCCCTGGCACCGGGACTGATTGCAGAACACAAACTGCCCCACCTTAGCTTCGTTTTCGTCGACCCGCAGGCCGATACCAGCCGGAATCAGATGCCCTTCGGCCACATGGGGCAAGACAACGATCATACGCTTGGGTTGTTCGGGAACTTCGAAAATCCCGACCTCAATGACCACGTTTCCGTTGGTATCCCGCGACTGGTACGAGATCATATTGAACTTGGTTTCCGGGTTGTCAGGAACGGGCGAGGTCTGCTTCAGCCAGCCGCTGCTGACAAGCCTTGGTCCCTCTTGTGGCGCGGCTTGCGCCTCCTCACCTGCACTGTCTTGCGCCGAAGCATTGCTGGCGAACACAATGACACCGAGGCCGATGAGCGCAACGAACCCCAAACGCATGAGCAGTCCAGAAATCTTGCCGCCCTCGGCCAGATCATGTCCAGCCGGATAGTTGGTGAACTTCATCACGCTTCCCTTTTTCCCGCCAAGGGCCTGCACCATAGCGTCGCAGACCGCCGGCATCGTTTAATTCTGTTTGAGATGGCAGACATGCGATCCGTCCGCCATCAGCGCCGTGCCGCAAGTGCTGCTGGCCTGCGCTCCAATTGAGGCAAGACTGTGTTTGATCGATCTAGTTCCCACACAGCCGCGGGACGATCTAGCAAACCATGCGACGCAAGAAAAGCAGATGAATCAACCCGCGGTTAATTGAAGCATCACTTCTCCCACCATTCCCCTTATCCTGCTTGATAGACATCGCGCCGAACTGCAAGGTCATGGAATGCGAATCGTTCATAACCTGGCCGTCCCAGCGGCGTTCTTGAATAGCCTGACCGCAATTCTGCTACTCGGCTGGCTCCATGCGACAGCGAGCGCCAATGACCCTGAACTGGTGCACCGCCACGCGATTGCCATGCACGGAGAACCGAAATACGCAGCCGGATTCTCGCATTTCGATCACGTCAATCCCGATGCACCGAAGGGGGGCTCGCTAACGCTCGCAGCGCGTGGAAGTTTTGACAGTATCAATCCCTTGATTGTTCGGGGAAACAGCGCTGCCGGCATAAGAGAATATGTCCTCGAGTCACTGATGGCACGGAGCTACGAGGAACCGTTCACGCTGTACGGGCTGTTGGCGGAATCAATCGCGACATCGCCTGATCGCAAAGTTGTTGAATTCAAGCTGCGCGCTGAAGCCCGCTTCTCAACAGGCGAGCGGGTAACGGCCGACGACGTGCTGTTCACCTGGGAACTGTTAAGGACCAAAGGACGTCCCAATCACCGCAACTTCTACAATCGCGTTGTCGAGGCGGAGAAAATCGATGCCAGGACGATCCGCTTCACATTCGATGAAAACGGAGATCGGGAGTTACCTCTGATCCTGGGGTTGATGCCGGTCCTGTCAGTGCAGCAAACCGATGCGGAAGCCTTCGAAGAGACCACCCTCGACGGGCTCGTCGGCTCGGGGCCTTACACGCTTGCCGAAGCGGAGCCAGGTGCGGCCGTCGTCTACCGGCGTAACCCGGACTACTGGGGGCGCGATTTGGCCGTCAATCAGGGGCGGTACAATTTCGACACCATCCGCTACGACTACTACCGGGACGACAATGCGGTTTTCGAGGCCTTCAAAAAGGGCCTCTATGATATTCGCGGAGAAGGTGACCCTGCCCAATGGGCTACCGCGTACAACTTCCCTGCGGTGGATGACGGCCGTGTCTTGCTCGAAGAGCTTGAGACCGGATTGCCAAAGGGCATGCTGGCTTTTGTGCCCAACAACCGTCGCCCGCCCTTTGATGATGTACGGGTCAGGAAGGCGTTGATCCGGGCCTTTGATTTCGAATGGATCAACCAGAGCCTCTATCACGGTCTCTATGAGCGGACAGGCAGCTTCTTCCAGGGGTCAGCGCTGTCCGCACGTGGCCAGGCGGCAGATGCTCCGGAACTGGCGCTGCTTGAGCCATGGAGCGACTACGTTGAACCAGCTTTGCTGGATGGTACTGGCCAGATGCCGAGCACCGATGGATCGGGCCGCGACCGCAGCATGCTGCGGGACGCGCTAGGGCTGCTCAAACGGGCCGGGTTTGAATCGCGCGAGGGAAAACTGGTCAATGCGGGCACCGGTCAGCCATTTTCATTTGAGATCCTTGTGGCGAGCAGGGATCAGGAGAGACTGGCGCTGGCCTATGCGCGAACACTCGAACGGTTGGGAATCGAAGTGGCCGTAAGGCTGGTGGATTCCGCGCAGTATCAGCGGCGTCGCACCAGCTACGACTACGACATGATCCAGTTTCGTTGGGGAGCATCACTTTCGCCAGGCAACGAACAGCGCTTCCGTTGGTCCAGTGAAGGCGTCAAGACCGAAGGAACGTTCAATTTCCCAGGAGTCAGCAACCCGGCCGTGGACGCCATGATCGACGCGCTCGTCGCAGCGCAGTCACGTGAAGACTTCGAGGCAGCGGTGCGCGCTCTGGATCGTGTGCTCCTGTCCGGGCACTACGTCATCCCGCTCTTCCACCTTCCGCGCCAGTGGGTTGCCCGCTGGAACAGGATTGATCGTCCACAACAGACACCACTGTTTGGCTTTCGCATCGACACATGGTGGGCAATTCCGGAATAATTGCATTCGTCAACTGATTCCCCTGCGACGGGAATCATCGGGGGATACCGCGGCGGGAAATCCCAAGACCATGATATTATCTTCGTCGGCTCGCAGTGCCGAATGGGCACAGGTCGGGTATTTTGGTGGACAGACGCTGGATGGCGCTCTGGCAGCAGTCGTTGCACGACAACCCAGAGACGTGCTGCTGCAGTTCTGGGGCGCAAAATCCGAGCCCGCAATGCGGCTTACAGCAGTCGAAGTCGACGCCATTGTCAGCGCGGTCGCGGACGCTTTTCTCGACATTGGCCTGAAGCAGGATGACGCCCTGCTGGTTCAAGTTGCCCCGCGCTTGCATACGGTCCTGCTTCTGCTCGGCGCATCAAGGGCCAATCTAGTCACCGTTCCGGTTCCGGGCATATCCAGCCGGAACTCACTGCGCAGACTTATGGAGAGAACCCGCGCCAAGGCCGCAATCATTGACCTCTCCGTTCCCAACGCCAACACACCCAAGGCCATGGTCGAAGCCACAACCGATGTGTTCGACATGCGGTTTCTGCTCAGTGTCGGTGGCACGGCTCCGGACGGAATCCTTCCACTCGACACCGTCCTGACCGGCGAGACCTGGGCCGGGCAGATGGCTCAGCCTGTGCCGCGGCCGGAAAGGCCGGCGGACCACGTCGCGATGGTGTGGCCGCAAACGGACGATTTGAATGCTCCGCTTCTGGCGCGGAGCCATAACGAACTGTTGGCAGCGGGACTGAACACCGTTCTGTCACTTGGTCTGAGCAGTGAGGACGCTCTGTTCTCGCCACTAATGCCGCAGCGGCTCTCAGGCCTCAGTACGACGATGATGGCGTGGTTGTTGACCGGTGCAACTCTGAACATCTCGGCCCCGCAGGACTGGGCAGCACTGCAAAACGCCATTGTCAGAAATGAAGACAGACGGCGGGTGGTCTGTTTGCCGGGCAAGCTCGCTGGGATTGTCGCACCTGCCCTACCCGCTCCGGCGGATGTGCTCCGTGTCTGGAATGATCCGATGGCACCGAGTGTTCAGGGCAGCACGATCGAGCCTTCAGCAGCGGGACATGGGCGGATCGTGGCCGATGCGATCAACATTGCCGAATGCGGCTTGCTGGTGCGCGGGCCGAGCACAACGCCATCGGCCCTGTCATTCGCCGGCAAGCGAAACGCAGAACAGGATTTGCCAAAGTTCGTCGAAGCAAAGCTGGCTGGTGGCGTCGAGAAGGCTGGCGATTTGCCTGATCGCGAGGGACTCATCCGCGGTGAAATTCTGCTTAGCGGACCGGGCACGCCATCTGCCCCCTTTCCTGAGCCAACATCGGCAAACACCGAGGACACGAACAGTAGAGCACCATTGTTCGATGGCGGCTTCTTGAAGACCGGACTACGCGGACACCTGACGGATGGTCCCAAAGGCCCGGAAATCCACGTCATTGGTTCGGTCGACGCCGTTCGACGCATCGGTTCCCGGACCTACAACCTTGGAGAACTGGACACTGCCTTGCGGGCGCTGCCAGGGGTGCGGGATGCGGCGGCATTCGAGATACCCGGGGGGCTGGCTGGTTCACGGATTGGCGCGGCGATCGTCCCAGACGCGGAGCCACCATCGCTGGATATGCTGCGGCGCAACCTGATTGATCGCGGACACTCGCCCCACACACTGCCGGTAAAGCTCTCAATTCTCACCGGCATTCCACGGTCGCCCGAAGGAGTAGTCAACAGGGACGCATTGGTCGTAGACCGATTGGCGGTATGATCTGTGTCCCGCCTGAGTCGGTCCGGTGACGAAGCGCACCATCAGCAGTGCCGCCGCCAAGAGCTTGGAGTGCCTTGATGCCACGTGCTGCGCGTGTGTTGGTCGTAGGAGCCGTGCAAAGCCGCGCGGCGGAAACCGCGCAGGTGCTCAGTGCACGCGGCTACAAGGCTGTTCTGTCCGATCCCGAAGAGGCCATCGTTGAGTTGCTAGCGGCTCGACGGCCCGACGTTATCCTGTTTGACCGACGTGGCGCACGACAGGACTCTCAGGTTTCAACCGCGCTCAACCAGTTTGCGGCTGCGGTGCGGGACACGGTTCTCTGGCAGCAACTCCCGTTTCTGATGCTGGAGGAGGACGAAAACGCCGAACTGGCAAATGACGCCTTGCTGCTGATCGATCGTCTCGGCCGTAATCCGTCTGATGCGGAAATCGATCATCGTGTGGCCGCCCTGGCCCGCCTCAGCACCATGCGCTCAGAGCTTGCACGTCGCTTGAGAACGGCAAACAGGATCGGCATCTCCGCCGACGTTAACATTGCTGCGCCAGGGTTCGTCGAAAGGCCCCACGTTCTCGTGGCAGGCGTTGGCCTGGGCCTACCCAAGATCCAGTCCGCACTAGGGGACCAGGCGACGGTGTTCGGCGTGCCTACTGCCAATCTGGCCCTCGACCATCTTGAGAACTTCTCTGTCGATCTCGTCTGTGTCGACTCGACGGAAGACATGAGCAAGGCGCTCGAAACGATTGCCGTCATGCGCCGAATGCCACGCTGGTGCGCTCTGCCGATCGTTGCAACAACCGATGCCGTCACAACGCCGGAAACACGCAAGATCATTCATGATTACGGCGCAACAGACACGATCGGACTGGAAGAAGACGATGCCCTGTCCGCCAGCCGGATCACGGTGCTGATCCGCGAGCACCGCTATGCAATGGCAATCCAGCAAGCCTTCCGGGACATCGGCGAGCAACTCCAGCAGCCTGAAACCGGGCTTGCGGGTCGCGACTTCGCGCTGGCACATCTAATGGAGCTGATCCATGACTGCGACCGTCATGGCGATGGGTTTTCCGCCGTTGGCGTACAGATAAACACAAACGGTCCCGCCGCCGGTTTTGCCCGCGCCATATCCGGCGCACTGACAAGCATGGTGCGTGGCGAGGACCTCGCCGTATCGCTGTCGCCAGACCTGTTCATGATCATGTTGCCGGGCACCGATGGCCCGCAGGCTCGGATCATCCGCGACCGCGTCTCTGCGATTGTCGGCAGCACCGATTTCGGAGTCGATGAAGTTGGCCTGCCCCGGATCGCACCAGTGAGCTACGCCATCACGTCCTATCATGCAGGCGACACTGCAGAGACGTTTGCTGCGCGCCTCCTTCAGGGCTTCGCCCCGACCGAGCGCCGCTCCGACCCCACTCTTGCCGACGAACTGGTGGGCGCATGAGCGACACGGAAAGCGCGCCGATCACGGTCGACATCGTGTCTGATGTCATGTGCCCGTGGTGCTATATTGGCAAACGCCGCTTTGAACGCGCATTGGCCGAACGCCCGGGCCTCGCCCTCGATGTTCGGTGGCGCGCATTCAAGCTCGACGCGACAATCCCGAAGGGTGGCGTCGATAGAGAGGAATACCTGTCGCGCAAATTCGGAGGTGCTGCTCAGGCATCAGCCATCTACGCCAACATCGAACAGGCTGGCGCCGCGGAACAACTGGCATTCGACTTTGCGTCGATCCGGCGCTCCCCCAACACGACCGATGCCCATCGGTTGATCCGCTGGAGCCATGGCGCCGGTGTGCAAGATGATGTTGTCGAGGAGTTGTTCCACGCCTTCTTCGTTGCCGGCAGGGACGTTGAAGACCAGCAACTTCTGGCCGAAATCGGCGGTCGCAGCGGCATGGATGAAGCGCTGTTGCGTGAACTCCTGGACTCCGACAAGGATGTTGACGCGGTCGATGCCGAGATCGCCCATGCCCAGCAGCTCGGCATCGAAGGGGTTCCGTGCTTCGTCTTTGCCGGCCGCGTTGCGGTCATGGGCGCGCAGGAACCAGAAGGTCTGCTCGCGGCCATCGACAAGGCGCTTGCGCTTGGTGACGAACCACCCGCTGCCTGATTGCAATGGCCAAGCTAGGCGGCTGTGGCAGCCGCTTCGGCGGCAAGGTCAGCAAGTTCACTGACGATTTTCGCCGTTCCCTTCAGCCGGTCATCGGCCTCCGGCCATATACGCGATAAAACAATCGAATGATCGGCGCGGATCTTGGCGCGCGGACCTTCTGAACTTATGAACTGGACGAGCCCGGCCGGGTTCTCGAAACGGTTATTGCGCAGGCCAAGAACAACGCCTTTCGGTCCGGCGTCCACCCGGGCCACACCGGCCCGCTTGCACAACAGCTTGATCTCGAGAATAGCGACGAGGTCCTGCAATTCCGGCGGTGGCGGGCCGAAACGGTCAGCCATTTCAGCGGCCAGTTGATTGAGTTCACTCGCATCGATGGCTTGAGTGAAACGGCGATAGAGTGAGAGCCGTGTCTCGGTGTCGGGCACATAAGCCGAGGGGATCATGACCGGGACACCGAGGGTGAGCTGCGGTGACCAGTCATCGTCAAGCGCCGCACCACCATCCCGCAAGGACTGCACCGCCTCCTCAAGCATCGATTGATAGAGTTCGTAGCCGACTTCCTTGATGTGGCCGGACTGCTCTTCGCCGAGAAGATTGCCGGCACCGCGCAAGTCGAGATCGTGGCTCGCCAGCATGAACCCCGCACCGAGCCCTTCCAGCGATTGCAGGATTTTCAGCCGCTTTTCGGCAGCATCGGTCAGTTTGCGATTGGCGGGATGGGTAAAATAGGCATAGGCGCGGGTCTTCGACCGCCCAACACGGCCGCGTAGCTGGTAGAGCTGTGACAACCCGAACACATCGGCCCGGTAGACGACGAGGGTGTTGGCCGTCGGAATATCAAGACCGGACTCAACGATTGCGGTCGACAGCAGCACATCGAACTTGCCATCGTATAAGTCCGACATGATGTCTTCGAGGTCGCTTGCTGGCATCTGCCCATGCGCCACCGATACGCTGACCTCGGGCACCGTCTCGGCAAGAAAACTGCGCGCCTCGTCGAGGTCGGAAATCCGTGGGCAGACAAAGAACGACTGACCGCCGCGATACCGTTCACGCAGCAGAGCCTCCCTCAACACCAGTGGATCGAATGGCGACACATAACTTCGCACCGCCAGCCGATCGATCGGAGGCGTGGCAATCATCGAAAGATCACGCAGGCCCGTCATCGCCAGTTGCAACGTGCGTGGGATCGGTGTCGCTGACAGTGTCAGCACATGGACCGAGGCCCGCATTTCCTTCAGCCGCTCCTTGTGAGCGACACCAAAGTGCTGTTCCTCGTCAATCACCACCAGTCCAAGGTTCTGAAACTGGACCGACTTTGACAAAAGCGCGTGCGTTCCAACAACAATGTCGACTGATCCGTCGGCGAGCCCGCGTTTGGTCTCGTTCAATTGCTTGCCACCAACCATGCGCGACGCTTGGGCAACATTCAGCGGGAAACCCCTGAAACGCTCGGCGAACGTTGCAAAATGCTGTCGCGCCAGCAGCGTTGTGGGTACGACGACGGCCACCTGCTTCCCTGAAGCCGCAGCGATGAAGGCCGCGCGCAGTGCCACCTCTGTCTTGCCAAAGCCAACATCGCCACACACCAGACGATCCATCGGATGGCCCGACTGGAGGTCCTCTTCCACGGCCTCAATGGCCTGCAATTGATCTTCGGTTTCGGGATAGGGGAAGCGGGCGCAGAATTCGTGGTAGAGCCCGTCGGGCGGGTCGAGCGGATCACCTTGGCGCAGCGCGCGCTTGGCCGCGATATCGATCAGCTTGCCCGCCATCTCGCGGATGCGTTCTTTCAGCCGCGCCTTGCGCGCCTGCCAGGCAACACCACCCAGCTTGTCGAGGACAACAGCTGTGTCCTCCGCGCCGTAACGAGACAACAGATCAATGTTCTCGACCGGCAGAAACAGTTTGTCGCCACCAGCATAGTGCAGTTCGGCGCATTCATGCGGTGCGCCCGCTGCAGCCACGGTGGCAAGGCCAGCGAATTGTCCGATGCCGTGTTCGACATGGACGATGTAATCGCCTTCAGACAGGCTTGACGCGGCCATGATCGCGTCAGCCGGCCGACGGGTCTTACGCTTTGGCCTGACAAAACGTTCGCCAAGGATGTCCTGCTCGCCGATGACAACCAGCGGACCGATTTCAAATCCGTGTTCGAGCGGCAGTGTGAACAGCGAGATAGGCTCGTCCGCTTGCGGCTGCAGCAACGGCCCTGGCCCCTCAATGGCGCGAAACGCCGACAATCCGTGATCGGACAGCATATCAGCCATCCGCGCCTGCGAACCTTCAGAGAAACAGGCAATCCCAACAGTCCGGCCTTGGCTCCGCAAATCCCTGATATGGCCGATCAGAGCATCGTAGACATTGCGCCCGGCATCCTGCCGTTCGGGGGCAAAGCTCCGCCCGACGTTTGCAGCCAGATCTATGATCTGCGTACTGCTCCCCGCATCAGGCACCGATCCCGGTGACAGATCAAGCCGCATCCTGGAAGCAAAGCCCTGACGCCACTCCTCTTCATCGAGATATAGCCTGTCCGGTGGCAGGGGCTTGTAAACAGATGCCGCCTCTCCCTTGGCTTCATCCAGCGCTGTCCGCCGGGCATCATAGTAGTCATCGACCTGCGCGCGACGTTCGGAAAAGGCATCGTCAGCCAACGGGTCGAGTAGGACCGGTGCCCCGTCGGCATAGCCGAACAGCGTTGCCAACTGATCGTGGAACAGCGGTAGCCAATGCTCGGCCCCATTGTAACGACGTCCCACCGCAACGGACTCATACAGCGCGTCGCCCTTGGTCATCCCGCCGAACTCGGCGCGGTATCCATCACGGAAGCGGTCAATGGCATCCTGGCTGAGCACAACTTCGCTCATGGGCTTGAGGTCCAATGCGCCAAGTTGGCTCAAGGTCCGCTGCGTGCCGGCATCGAAGCTGCGGATGCTCTCCAGCGTGTCGCCAAAGAAGTCGAGCCGCACCGGCTCGTCATGACCAGCTGCGAACAGATCGATAATGCCGCCGCGTACCGCGTACTCGCCCTCTTCGCGCACCGTGCTTGTGCGCATGAAACCATTGCGCTCCAACCATGCCGCGATCGTCTCCATGTTGAAGGCCCGTCCCGGCCGCATATCGAGTACTGCCTGGCGAACGAAGTCCGGTGCGGGCAGCCGCTGCATGGCAGCGCCAACAGTCGCCGCAAGAATGCGGATATGGCCGTCGCGCGGTGCTGTGAGCTCCGCAAGTGCACTCAATCGATCAGACAGGACGCCTGAGGATGGCGAAACCCGGTCATAGGGCAAGCAATCCCACCCTGGCAGCGTGATGACGTCGACATCCGGCGCAAAGAAGTGCAGCGTTTCGGCCAACGCACGCAAGCGCGGCGCATCGCGGGTTAGAAAGACCAGATCGACGCGCCGATCGCCATGGTGGCGCATGTGGGCTGCGGCGGCGATGTGTTGTGCGACAAGTGCATCCACACCTTCGGGGGCGCTTGCAAGGTGAGTCCGGCCTGCCGCACTGAAATCGAGCGCATCAATCGCTGCGGGCAGCGCAAACCGGTTCTCTCGTGACTGACTTTTCGGCATTTTCAAACGCGATCAGTCGCTCTCAGATACTGCCACCAACGGGGTTGTCACGGTTGAAGTCCAACATCGCGCGAAACACCGCCGTATCGTAGTTCGGCGGCACCGCGGTTGATCCCGTAGCCCAGCCAAACAGATCGGCATCGGGGACCTCGATCAGACGTTCGAAGTCTGTCAGGTCATCCTCATTCAGCCGCGGCAAGGCATGATCGGCAAAGCGACCAACAAGGAAGTCCATTTCGCGTGTTCCCCGGCGCCAGGCCCGAAACAGCAGACGGCTGCGGCGCTCATCAAGATCGGCGCTCGAAATGCTGCTACCTGTCATGTTTGCCCCTTCTGGCAAGCCCGTCGTCATCGAATATGGCGCTCGCGATTGTGCGCTCAACTGCGCTGATGGCCGCCGCCTCCCGAAAACGCGCCGATTGGGTATTACGTGGCGACAAACGACGCAATGGCCTGCGGTGGATGATGCTGCGCCATTGCATGAAATGACGCCAGGTGGTTCGTTCGGTGCGATGCGCCCCGCTCTCCTCAATCCGGTATTTGCGGCAGCAACAAGTCTGCCGGGCATTGGCCCGAAAGTGGCAGCCGCCCTGCCGCGCGCGCTGTCGTTGCCGCAAATCGAAACAGAAGATGGGCCCCGCATCATTGATCTTCTGTTTCACCTGCCTTCGGGTGTTGTGGATGATCGGAACCGACCAACCGTTGCTCAGGCTCTACCCGGTATCCGTGCCGTTCTGCACCTGCATGTAGACGAGCACGCGGTTCCCCATCGCGCGTCCAGAGCGCCCTACCGGATCGCCTGCCATGACGATACGGGCGACATCTTGCTCGTTTTTTTCAATGCTCGGCCGGAATACCTGCAAAGGGCCCTGCCGGTGGGCGAACAACGCTTTGTCGCCGGATCACCCGAACATTTCGGCGAGACGCTGCAGATTGTCCATCCTGAGATCATCGGGACGCCGGAGGATCTCGCGAAACGGCCGGCTGTGTTGCCGATCTATCCCCTCGCCGAAGGCGTTCGCCGCGCGACGCTGGCCAATGCTATCGGGGTAGCGCTCGAAAGACTGCCAGAGATCCCAGAGTGGCTTCCTGCCGATCTGATGGCAAAGGAACACTGGCCAGCCTTTGCATCGGCACTACGCAGCGTCCATCTGCCGGACATGCCCGATCGGGCAACGCCCAGTTCGACGGAATGGCGACGGCTCGCCTTTGACGAGTTACTGGCCGGCCAACTGGCGCTGGCGCTGATCCGCAAGCACACGATCAAACGTGGCGGCAGGGCCCGCCTTGTGGACGGATCACTGACAGAGCGCTTATGGCGGAGCCTCTCGTTCCCACCCACCGGCGCACAGCAGCGTGTTTGCCGTGAAATCGACGCTGACTTGAACTCGGATGCCCGTATGGTTCGGCTGCTACAGGGAGATGTCGGTGCGGGCAAGACGCTTGTGGCCCTGCATGCCATGCTCGGTGTGGTCGAGTCAGGCGCGCAGGCAGCGCTCATGGCACCAACGGAAATCCTGGCGCGTCAACATCAAGCAACGATCTCCCAGCTTGCGGAGCCTCTTGGCCTGTCTGTCCGCCTGCTGACCGGCAAAGACAAAACCGCCGCCCGCCGTCAATCTATGGCAGAGATAGCCGACGGAAAAGCCGATCTCGTCATCGGGACACATGCCCTCTTCCAGAAGGGCATTGAGTTTGCCGACCTTGGGCTCGTCGTCGTCGATGAACAGCATCGCTTCGGCGTCCATCAGAGGCTTGCCCTGTCGGCCAAGGGCGATGTCCCTGACCTTCTGGTTATGACAGCAACGCCGATCCCCCGCACGCTGCTGCTGAGCTTTTACGGCGACATGGCCGTGTCCCGGCTTGATGAAAAGCCACCGGGCCGCACACCGATCGATACCCGCGCTCTGCCCGATGACAGGATGCATGACGTCATCGCGGGTGTAGGTCGGGCAATCGGAGGTGGCGAGAAATTCTTCTGGGTCTGTCCCTTGGTGGCTGAATCAGAGGTTAGCGATCTTGCGGCGGCCGAAGACCGCTATACTGAACTCAGTCAGGCGTTTCCGGGCCGTGTCGGTCTTGTCCATGGCCGAATGGGCCCTGATGAAAAAACCGAAGCTGTGAGGCGGTTCCGCTCAGGCGAGACTCCTGTTCTGGTCGCCACAACAGTGATCGAGGTTGGCGTCGATGTTCCCGATGCCACCGGCATCATCATCGAGCATGCCGAGCGCTTCGGTCTGTCACAGCTGCATCAGCTCCGTGGCCGCGTTGGCCGGAGTGACCGGAAATCAAGCTGCGTGCTGCTCTATCGACCGCCTCTGGGTGAGACGGCCCGTTCACGGCTGGATGTAATGCGGAATACCGAAGACGGATTCAGGATCGCTGAGGAGGATCTGCGGCTGCGTGGCGGCGGTGATGTCCTTGGCACGCGGCAGAGCGGCATGC
This sequence comes from Pseudomonadota bacterium, assembly GCA_039181495.1. Lineage (GTDB taxonomy): Bacteria > Pseudomonadota > Alphaproteobacteria > Rhizobiales > Tepidamorphaceae > JBCDCP01. The sequence continues at coordinate 28,036 of JBCDCP010000017.1, forward strand.
CGGGGTTTCGCATTGCCGATATGGCAGAGCATATCGACTTGCTTGAACTGGCGCGAAAGCAGACGGCCCGCATCATGGAAGACAATCCCGGGCTGACCGGCGACACGGGCGAGGCCTTGCGAATCCTCCTCTATCTGTTTGATCGCGATGCCGCGGTCCGCTTTTTATCCGCTGGCTAGTCCATGGCAGTGCGGTTATTGCGCCGGCTCTTTGGGTTGCTCTTCAATCTCAGCCGCGACACGCCGGCTTGCCTGTTCTTGCGACATGGGCTCCCCCCGAATCACGCCCGCAGCGTTCTCAGGATCAAAATCCGGCACGACCAGACCGGCCGAGATGGCAAGCTTGGCGGCCTGCTCAACCGACATGTCGAGCACACGAATGTCTTTCTTCGGCACGAACATCAAGAATCCGGTCGTCGGATTAGGCACTGTTGGCATGAAGCACGCATACATCTCGTCGCCATCGCCCACCCGGTAGAGTATTTCTCCCTTCGCGTCAGTGGAAATGAACACGATTGACCAGGCGCCACGTCGCGGGAACTCAAGCAGCCCGACCCTCTCGAAACTCGTCTGCTCCTGATTGAGCACAGTCTCGAAAATCTGCTTCAGCGCATTGTAGATCGACCGGACGAGCGGCATCCGGTTCAACAACCGCTCTCCAAAATCGACCACGGTGCGGCCGGCAAGATTGGCTGTGATTGCACCAAGGAAAGTGATGATTAAAACGGCGAACAGCAATCCGACGCCGGGAACCGTGAACGGCAGATAGGTGTCGGGATTGTATTGCGGCGGGATGAACGGTTTGACGCGCGTATCGACAAACGACACGAAAGCCCATGTCAGGTAGGCGGTAATGCCGATTGGTGCCGCGACCACCAACCCGGTGAGAAATGCCGTCCGCAGCCGCCACCAGAAACCCGACTTTTTAGGCTTTTCCTGCGCCACCAGATCTTCGAGATGCAGCCCCTCATGATGGTCCTTTCCGACAGGCTTGGAGCGATCATCGTTGTTGTTGCTGGGCGTCATATCGGTCTGTTTTGGTCCGGCTTCGGCTGTTGTGTCAGGGCAGCAGGGTTCATTGCGGAGGACCTGCCCCGGCAAACGAACGGATAGAAGTCAATGTAGGGTGGAAAGGCCAAGCCTACCACCAACCTTGACCCTATAGCGGTTCAACGAACCGTCATCCAGTAAGGAGTGATGCGGCCTTGGCCGTTCAAGCGTTGGTGCAGCCGATATGCCGTGCGTGGTCCCGGCCGGTGCCTATTCGACCGTAACGGACTTGGCGAGATTGCGTGGCTGATCGACATCCGTGCCCATCACCACGGCTGTGTGATAGGCGAGAAGCTGGATCGGCACGGCATAGACCAGCGGCTGCACAAAGCCGTGCATGTCGGGCAGGATCACCACATGCTCGGCATGCTCTCCAGCCACATCGGCGCCGGTCTTGTCGGTGAGCAAGACAATACGTCCGCCGCGCGCGGAGACTTCCTGCATATTGGACACGGTCTTGTCGAACAGATTGTCCCGCGGCGCGACCACGATGACCGGCACGTCTTCGTCAATCAATGCGATCGGACCGTGCTTGAGTTCGCCTGCTGCATAGCCTTCGGCATGGATATAGGAGATTTCCTTGAGCTTGAGCGCGCCTTCAAGCGCCATAGGGAAGTTCAGGCCGCGGCCGATGTAGAGAATATCGCGAGCCCGCGCGAGATCCTTGCTCAGGGTCTCGATTTGCGTCTCTGTCCGCAGCGCCGCCGACATCAGTTTCGGCGTGCCGATCAGACTTGCGACAATCGCATCAGCATCTGACTTGTCGAGGACACCGCGCGCCTGCCCGGCTGCAATCGCCATGCAGGCAAGCACCGCCAACTGGCAGGTGAACGCCTTGGTCGACGCCACGCCGATTTCGGGGCCTGCAAAGGTCGGGAACACAAGATCGGACTCCCGAGCAATGCTGGATTCGCGGACGTTCACGACCGAAAGGACCTTTTGTCCGCCGCTGGCGCAATAGCGCAGGCTTGCGAGCGTGTCGGCGGTTTCACCTGACTGCGAGATCATGATGGCCAAGCCTGATTCCGGTAGTGGTGCCTCACGGTACCGGAATTCCGACGCCACATCGATTTCAACCGGAATGCAGGCAAATTTCTCGAACCAGTACTTGGCGACGAGGCCGGCATAATAGGCCGTTCCGCAGGCGGTTATCGTGATCCGGTCAAGCTTTGCAAAATCGAGCCCTGGAGCTTCCGGCAGACGCACCTCGGACGCTGCCATATCGATGTAATGCGCCAACGTATGGCCAACGACTTCAGGCTGCTCATAGATCTCTTTGAGCATGAAGTGGCGATGATTGCCTTTGTCGACCAGCATGGCCGATGCCAGCGAGGTCT
>JBCDCP010000018.1:0-30397 GCA_039181495.1 Pseudomonadota bacterium
AGCGGTCGCATTACGAAACTTCGACATTGTCGACCACCCCGTCGCTTGAGACCTGCCAGGTCTGGATTCCGTTGTTGTGGTAGATCGAGTTGACTCCGCGGGCGACCCGCAACTCTTCCTTGGTCGGCTGGACGTAACCGGTCTCGTCAATGGCGCGGGACTGCAGCAGCAACTCCGATCCATCCCAATCGAATTCGTAGTAGAATCGATGCACAGCCTTGGAAAAGCTCGGACCGTCGATCCGCGCTGTCTGCCAGCTCATGCCGCCGTCAAGCGAGACATCGACGCGGCTGATCGTCCCCCGCCCAGACCAGGCAAGGCCCGTGAGCACCGTGTGACCCTTGCCATGGGTAATCGGCGCCTGTGGCGAGGGATTGGTGATGACCGACTTGGCATCCATCTCCCATGTGAACCGTCTGGCACGGCCATCAGGCATGAGATCGGTGTATTTCGAAGTTTCTTCGCGATGGTGCCAGGGCTTGTCGCCGACTTCGATACGGCGCAGCCATTTGACCCACATGTTGCCCTCCCAGCCGGGCACAACCAGCCTGACCGGATAGCCCTGCTCAGGGCGCAACGCCTCGCCGTTCATCTTGAAAGCAACGAGGCAATCCTCCATCGCCTTTTCAATCGGCACCGAACGCGTCATCGCCGAAGCATCCGCGCCCTCAGGCAGAAGCCACTTGGCCGATGCCTTGAGTCCCGCCTCATTAAGAATGTGCTTGAGCGGCACGCCGGTATACATGACGCAGTGGACCATGCCGTGCGTGAACTGGCAGCCATTGAGCTGAGCGCCGCGCCATTCCATGCCCGAATTGGCGGCGCATTCGAGGAAGTAGACCTTGTTCTCCCGCGGGAACCGCATCAGGTCTTCCATGGTGAAGACGAGCGGTGTGTCCACGAGGCCATTGATCATCAGCCGATGGTCGGCCGGCGCGATCTCGGCGATCCCGCCATGGTGGCGTTCGAAACAGAGCCCGTTGGGCGTAATGATCCCGTCCAGCTGATGCAGCGGCGTGAAATTGACCGAGCTCGCCGTATCGGCCGTGAGCCATTCAACGTTCCGGCGCACCACATTGGCTTCGTGTTCCGAGGGCATGCCGTAAGGTCGTGCATCAACACCTTCTCCGAGATACCGGTTCCAGTCCTGAATCTCGGTGATCAACGGTTCGTCGGCCCGCGCCGGAGCAGCAACGGTGCTGGCAGCCAGGGCACCGCCTGCGGCGAGACTGCCTTTGAGGAAATTGCGCCGCGACCGCTTCAGACCGGACTCTGGCTTAGAATTGCTCATCTCTCCCTAACCCCACAGCGTTGCAGTTTTTATTCATTCATATATATCATTGTTTAGATGTATAGAAAGTCATCACAACCCCGCATAGACAGAAGACCAACAGGCTAGGCGCCAGAAACCTGAACCGAGCGATTGGGCTCGAGAGAGACGACCGGATTCGTGGCGAGATGGCTCTCAACCACATCCCAGATCGGCGGCCCTTCAACTTCCGGATTGATAGAAGCCCAGCCAGCGACGGTGTAATCCCGCGCCGGGTCGATCGCCTCGCCGGTTGACAACAACGTCATATCCGAGATGCGCGATCCCATTTGCTGGGACACGTCGATCGCGTACCCCATGCCGCCGACGCGAACCATGTCTCCACCCTGCTGGTAGTAGGGATCCGGGTTGAAGAGGTTGTCGGCGACGTCTTCCAGAACCTCTTTCAGCATCTGCCCATTCATGGTCAGTCGGTAGACCGAGGGATAGGTCATCGCGCAGGCGTTGTGCAGATCTTCAACTGTAATCGGCTGGCCAGGCAGAAGGCTGGTGCCCCATCGGAATCCAGGTGACAAGGCGATCTCGGCATCGCGTTCCGCCAGCATGGCATCGCACAACAGATCGTCGAAGGTGCCATTGAAGTTGCCCCTGCGGAACAACAGACTTTCAGTCTTGCCGATCTCACGTGCCAGTTCATCGGCATAGGGCGCACGCACCTTGTCGACCAGCGCGGCCATATCCGGATCGGGCGAAATGACATCGGAGAAGATCGGGATCAGCCGGTAACGGAAGCCCTTTACTTCTCCTTCGGAGACGTCGAGATCGATGCGGCTGAGAAACTTGCCATTCGAACCTGTACCGATCACCAGCGTCTTGCCGACCATGACCGGTTCGGGCAGTGCGTCATGGGTGTGGCCGGTAAGGACGACATCAATGCCTGGCACGCGGGCAGCGAGCTTGCGGTCCACATCGAAGCCGTTGTGTGACAGCAGAATGATGCACTCGGCACCGTCCGCGCGCGCTGCCTCCACATTGCGGACGACATCCTCCTCACGAATCCCGAACGACCAGTTGGGGAACATCCATCGCGGATTGGCGATCGGCGTGTAGGGGAAGGCCTGGCCTACCACACCAACCTTTACACCACCACGTTCGAAGATCTTGTAGCCTTCAAAGGCAGGCTCATTCCATTCGGCGTCGTAGATGTTGGATCCCAGAAACGCGAATGGCAGCTCGTCGATAATCTCCTGCACCCGCTCGTCGCCATAGGTGAATTCCCAATGGCCGGTCATGGCATCGGGTTCGAGCGCGTTCATGACTTCGATCATGTCCGCGCCATTGGTCTGATTGGAGGTGTAACTACCCTGCCAGGTGTCGCCGCCATCCAGGAACAGCGTATTGCCCGGTCGTTCGGCACGGATGCGCTTGAGCACGGTGGCGATCCGGTCGATGCCGCCCATCTTGCCGTAGTTCTGTGCCAGCGCGACGAAATCGATGTAGCTCAGCGCGTAAGCCTCGGGTGAGCCTGGCTTGAGGTTATAGAGCTTGAGGAAGTCTTCCCCGGTGATGTGCGGCGGCAGACCGTTCACTTCACCAACGCCGAGATTGATCGACGGTTCACGAAAGAAGATCGGTTTGAGCTGCGCGTGGATGTCGGTCAGATGAACAATGGTGAGATTGCCGAAGCTATCGAAATCAAGCAGCTGATCTTCGGTCAGTCCTTGCTGCGCGGCGAGCCGTCCAATTCCTCCGGGAAGACCGCTGCCAAGAATGGCTGAGGTTGCCACAGACGCCATCAGGAATTCGCGTCTCGATATCATGCCCTACCCTCCGGCTGACCTGTCCGCCCGAAACTCAGTCCCGGTGCGATTTCGCTGGCAGACGGCATACATCTCCTATTCGCCGGACAGAGAACATCCGGCGGTGTGCCGCCTTTGTCTTTTCTATTGGCCCGTAAGGGGCGCATAACCCCTCCCGATGCCTGGCTGGCAGAACCACCGACCCGCGTGAACGGAGCGTTCCGCCCAAATGAAGCCTGCAGCAGCAAACCGGCTACCGCTGATGCTTCGGGTGCCGCAGGGCCGTTTCAATCAGCCCCGCCGCCAGTTTGTGTTTCGTCCCGCAGCTATTGCCGTACAGAAGGTGTTTCCACTGCAAGTCCCGAGCCGCGATGAGCGACGTAGAGCTCCAGTGCAATGAACTCATCGGATCCGCGCTTGTAGGGTTGCGCCCGAATGTTGCGCATGCAGCCAGTAAAGCGACGGTGCAGCGATCCCACACCCTGCCACTTCAGACGATAGGTCGGAAAACCGTTCGAATGACCCTGGCTGAGATGGTCGGCGCGGATCATCTGGCCATTGTGCTGCTGGTGGCAGTTGGCGCACGACATGTCGAGCTGTCCGACGCGCGTGTGGTAGATGTCCTTGCCCTTCTCAAACCAGGGCTCCATCGGTCCATCGACCTGGACGTTGATGGGCATGCCGCGCGACTGCACCCCGATAAAGGATGTCATCGCGAGCATTTCCGGCGCTTCCCATTTCCACGGCTCAGCCCCCATCTGCTCTTCTCGGCAGTTGTTGACGAAGTTCTCCATGGTGAAAGGCCGCTCGGCTGCTTCGTTCCATTTTGGCATTGATGCACGAACGCCCGCCATCGATGCCGAGGCATCGTCGTGGCACGAGGCGCAGGACTTGTTCTCAGAGCCCTCAACGGTGTTCCACAATTCCTCGCCATAATCGACGGCAAGGAAGGCCGGGTTGTCGAAATCATCCGACTGCAAGGCGCGTGTCTCGTCGGTACGATAATGCCAGCCCGACACCAGCTGGTTGAAAGGCGAGTCGGCTGGGGCTTCGGCCATCGTGCCGATGAGCTCTCCATCGATTTCAAGTTGAACGTCGAGATTTGGCTCCGCCAACGCAGACGTGGCGAACAGGCCGACACCAGCCGCCATGCCGACAATTCTCATTGCCCATTTTGTCATATGAGTCGTTCCTCCAGATCCCCGTACCGCGCCATGCCCCACGGTCTTCTTGATTTGAGAACCGCGGCGGGTCGGGAGCCCGCCGCGGGAAGCCGCCTTATTCGACCTTGATGTTCTTTTCCTGCGTGTAGACCGAGCCATCATCATCGACCCAGGTCATGGTCACGGTGCCACTCTCGGGCACCATCATCGAGAATTCGAGATACGGGTTGGCCGAAATCGCCGGCTCCAGATCGCAGGCGAAGACAATCTGCCCGTTAAACTCGCAGGTGAACTTGTTGATGATCCTGCGCGGAATGACGTTGCCTTCCTTATCCTTCCGCTGCCCTGATTCCATTGGATGGCTGATCAGGGTCTTGATCGTGATGACTTCGCCCGCCGAAGCCGTCTTCGGGATGCGGACGCGAGGCTTAACCTTTGCCATGTCGATTACTCTCCTGAACCTTAGCCGCCGCAGCCGCCGATGGTGACTTTGACTTCCTTCTTGGCCATGTAGACCGTGCCGTCGCTCATGCGTGCCAAGGCGGCCACATTCTGCGTCCGGGCAAGCCGCATGCGGGTCGTCGCCGCGGCGTCACCGCTCAATGGCGAGAAATGGAAGGTCGCAACGCCAGGCCGCGGATTGCCATCCGCCAGGATCAACACATCCTTGACGTAGTCATCCTCGGTCATCGGGCTATCGATCGAAACCGAGATCGGAACGGTATTTCCATTCTCGGCGATTTCAGGCGCATCAAGCGAGATGGCGCCCTCCTGGATGTCCGCACCGCCGGCGAACTTTGCGACCTCCGCATCGAAATCGCTTTCGGCGGCGAATGCCTGCGGCAGACCGGCACCTGCTACCGCAAAAGCGGTTGCACCGGCACTCAGCGCAAGAGCATCGCGTCTTGTCAGCTTCATCAGTCTTGCTCCCTTCGGAAGTGTCCAATCCCGAGCGGCCTCAATTCACCTCAAAACCGCATCGGGCCCTCTTGCCCCCAGATCACGGCCCGGAACAACCCGAGCGCATTGACGTTCATTTAGTCGGTCAGCGTCAGCAGATAGGCAACCACATCCTCCACTTGCTGCGCTTCGAGAATAGTCTTGCCCTGGAACTGCTCACGAACCCGGCTCTTGCCAGCCACGCGATAGAACGCAGGCATCACCGTAGCATCACCGAAGACTTGCTTGGAATTGATGACAATCGCCCGTAGCTGAGCTTCAGACCAACGACTGCCGACGCCGTCCATTGCTGGGCCGACCTCGCCGTGAAACGGCTCAGCCGCCATGTCCGCATTGGCATGGCAGGCAAGGCAATTTCCCAGCCTTCGATTCAGGAAGTAGTCTCGACCCTTGGCAGGGTCGCCCGGCACCCCGGTCAGAGATTGGCTGACTTCCAGATCATCGGCATTAAACGCCACATCATCCGGCGCGATGACATTTGCCTGTGCCGCACCGATGGCCACACCGGCCGCCAGTGCTATGCCCAGGGTGACACCTTTGCGCATAGGCATTTCCTCCAGAACGTCCGTTTTCGGACTTTTCGTTGTCGGGACCCGGCAACCGGGTCACCATCATTTGATTATTTGCGGCGAACCGCGCCTTGGCAAGAATTGTAATGAATAAAAACGGACAAATTCAAATTTGTGAATACGTCAAAGGGCGGAGGGCGAATTTTGCGTAGAACTGCTTAGACGCAGGCGCACGAATTACGCCATAACGTTCATATTGCTGGGTTTTTTTGCGCGCAGGGAAACAACGCAGTCAGATTGGAAAAAATCCAAATCACTGGCTAGATCCGGTAATAGGGCATACTACCTAAGCGTCCGGGCACCCAGGCGCGCTCAGCTGGCCTCGTCTTCCCGCAATCGCCGGGCGTGATACTTCTGGAAATGCTCCTCCGAATCGTAGCCCTTTTCCCGCACCCATTGGAACATGTGCAAGAAGGTCTTCTTGCCGAATGCACCCGGCATGCTGGAGACGACCGATGAGGCGACGGTCGCGTCGTCGGCAGCTTCTTCGGGCAGGAACAGGATCGTCGGGGTATAGAGCACGTTCCATCGCCGCGCAGCGGTCTTCTCGGTCAGCACCTCCCCATCGAGATCATAGACCTCTTCGTCGCCGAACAGATTATATTGCACGACCGTGAAATTCTCCTGGATGTATTCCGAGATCTCCGGATCGGAGAGGACCTCCTCATGCATCTTTGCGCAGTAGATGCAGCCTCGCTGTTCGAAGATGATCACCAGCCGCTTGCCGTCATCGGCTGCTGACTCGAGATCCTCACGCACATCCTTGAAGCTGAGATAAAACCAATCCTGCTTGTGCAGACCGTCATCGCCAATCGTGAAGGCTTGTGCTGCCAGGGCAAGCCCGGCAAGAGCCACACCCGCCAATGTACCCCGTACGATGCCGCGTAAGTTCAGCATGATTAATCCCTCCCCATTCATTGGCAGCCATTATATGCAGATTGTTCTATATCAGAACAGACCCGCCTATCCGACATATTGGAACGCCGGGAACGTCTCGAGCAGCCAGAACGCAATCGAGGCCATGTGGCCGGTCATGAACAGGACCCCGGTGACCACCAGCATGCCGCCCATGACCTTTTCGACGGTCGGCAAATGCCGCCGAAACCGCTGCGCGAATGAGAGAAAACGGGTGGCAAATGCAGCCGCGGCAACAAACGGTATCCCCAACCCAAGCGAATAGAACAGCAACATGAATGCGCCCTGGCCGGCGGTCTCCTCGGTGCCGGCCATGAACAGGATAGCCGCCAGCACCGGACCGACACAGGGTGTCCAGCCAAAGGCGAAGGCAAGTCCGATCAGATAGGCACCAACGATCCCGGCTGGTTTCCGTTCCACCTGGACCCGCGCTTCGCGGTATAGGAAGCCGATCTTGAACAGGCCGAGAAAGTGCAGCCCCATAATGATGATAATCACACCGGCAATGAGCGACAGCGTCGCAAAATGCTGCGCAATGCTCTGGCCGATAACACTGGCCGTTGCACCCATCCCGACAAAAACGGTCGTGAACCCCAGCACGAAAGCCAGTGCCGAGATCAACAGCTTGCGGCCAGTTTCAGCAGAGCTGCCCTCAGCAAGCTCTTCGAACGAGATGCCGGCGAGGTAGCAGAGATAGGGTGGCACCAGTGGCAACACGCAAGGCGAGATGAACGAAATCAGCCCGGCCAGCAGCGCTCCGCCGAATGTAACATCCAGCATGGTCTCTCCAGAGGGGGCTCAGCGCGTTTCAGCGGTTACGTTTCCGCCCTATATAGACTGAGGCGCGCTTCTGTTATCGTTGCCATCTTGTCACAAGTAAGTGACGCCAAGGGCCGAATGGATGCCACGAACATATTCAGATTTGCAAATGCGACAAGCACCCATCCCAATATCCATGTCGAGCATCGGCATGATTGCGCTCTTTGCGTTGACCTTGGTTGCCACGTTGATCGGCCGCCATGGTGTGACCGTGGCGGAGCCTGCCTGGCCGACCACGCATCTGGTGATGCTGGAAGAAGCAGGCTGCACCTATTGTCTTGAATGGGAAGCGGTTATCGGCCCGATCTATCCGAAGACGTCGGAAGGCCGTATCGCGCCTTTGCGCAAGGTGGATATCCATGGCGCATGGCCCGATGATCTCACCGCTGTGCGCAAGGATGTTTACACGCCAACCTTCATTCTGGTTCATGACGGCGAGGAAATTGGCCGCATCAGAGGCTATCCCGGCGAGGACTTCTTTTGGGGTTTGCTGGACCAGATGGTGCGTAAACTCCCTGATATACCACAAGCTATCGATTCGGTTTCTCTGGAAGAAACATCTGGATAAGCGTACAAATAGAAATTCCACGGGCCGCTTACGTGGTTTGCCTGCGCACAGACCCTCCATGGTGGCTCGACCCGGCTGGCGCATAGCTTGAACCCTAAAGAAACTGACGGTAGTTCTTGGCCAATCGATGTCTGGACAAATAGATGCAGCTTGAAGCCGAAACCATCGACCTTGCCGATATGGCCCACCAGGCCAAGAAGGCAGCGGATCTGCTCAAGGCCATGTCGCACGAGACACGGCTTCTACTGTTGTGTGCGCTGGTGAATGGTGAGCGTGCGGTATCTGAACTTGAGGAGATGCTGCGGCTGCCGCAATCAACGGTGTCGCAACAGCTGGCACGCCTGCGGCACGACCGCCTCGTCCAGACCCGCCGCGATGGCCGGATGATCTACTACTCGATCGCCGACAAAGACGTCGCGCAGATCATCGCAACGCTGCATTCGATCTTCTGCAGAGAGTTGCGCTAGAGCTCGAACCGCTCGCCTTTCAGCTACCAACTTGTAACCCTGCGCAGGCCCTTTGAGTGACCAATCAGTGTCGCTCGTTGAGCCATCTGCGCTTATACATCGAAACAATCGAATATTTGTTCGTTTCCTTGAGCAGGCTCAAGGCGGACCAGCCGTGCTTCGGCTAGAGGCAAAAAAGTTGCTGATCTGCGCACGCTGCTCGAGACCTCGTAATGGACCTCACCTTCATCATCGACACCGTCGGCGAACCGTGGACCGCCGCCATCGGTGGCGCTGCGGTCGGGTTACTGTTCGGGTTCTTTGCCCAGCGAAGCCAGTTCTGCCTGCGGGCAGCCGCTGTTGAATTCGCCCATGCGCGGATAGGCAGCAAGGTCGCAATCTGGCTGTTGGCGTTTTCCCTTGCGGTGTTTGGCACGCAAATGCTGATCATTGGTGACGAGTTCGCTTCTGGCGAGGCGCGTCAGCTGTCCTCACCACAGAGCCTGTCCGGCGCAATCGTTGGTGGGCTGATGTTTGGTGCCGGCATGGTGCTCGCCCGCGGCTGCGCAAGCCGGCTGCTTGTGCTGTCAGCCACGGGCAATCTGCGGGCGCTGGTCTCGGGTCTCATCTTCGCTGTTGTCGCCCAAGCCTCTTTGCGCGGCTTTCTGGCGCCGCTCCGCAGCGACATCGCCGGCTGGTGGACGACTGCCTCGATTCCCTCCAACGACGCCCTCTACCTCTTCGGCGTCGAGAACGAAGTCGGCCTTGCCTTCGCCATGCTGTGGCTGATTGGCGCTGTGATGTTTGCCGCGCTCAACAGAATAGGGTTCTGGGCATGGGTTGGCGGGATCGGAGTCGGTCTGACAATCCCAGCCGGATGGTGGTTCACCTATACCTTGTCCGGCCAGGCATTCGATCCTGTTCAGATCGAAAGCGTCAGCTTCACCGGACCGTCAGCTGACACGCTGATGCTATTTCTGAGCCCGCCTGGCTCCATCCTCGATTTCGACGTTGGTCTCGTGCCGGGGGTGTTCGCAGGTTCGTTCATCGCCGCGGTTCTGTTCCGGGAAGCCAAGTTGCAGGGCTTCGGTGACGGGCTCAGTATGCGGCGTTACATCATCGGCGCTGTGCTGATGGGGTTTGGCGGCATGCTCGCCGGAGGATGCGCCGTGGGCGCTGGTGTCACCGGCGGCGCGATCTTTGCCGTCACCGCTTGGTTGACATTGTTTTCCATCTGGTTTGCCGCGATCCTGACCGATCTCATCGTCGACAGACAGCCCAAGGAACAACCGGAAGCACCCAATGCTGTTCCGGCTGAGTGAGTAGCCGATCGCCTTTTCTTGCTCGCGCTCAAGGCCCGCTTCGCTTTAGTACGCCCTGGCGACCATCATTGGCAGCGTGCCGCTCCGACCAGTCTCGAAGTGCGTCCAGAACACCCAGGGCGGACCGCCCGTGATCGGTGATCGCGTACTCGACCGAAACCGGCGTAGTCGATTTCACCTCCCGGCTGATCAAGCCATGCGCCTCAAGCAAACGCAGCCGTTCTGAGATCATCTTTCGGCTCGCGCCGCCAATCATTCTGGCGAGATCATTGAAGCGCACCGGTTCGGCCCTCAGGTGCCAGAGGATAGAACCTGTCCACTTGCCGCCAAGAACACGCATGCCCTGCTCGATCGCGCAGGGTTCCGCGCATGCTTCAGCGACGATCCGACGCCCTCGCTGGTCTGTCTCAATGTGTGCCCGCATCCGTCATATCTAGGTTCCAAAAAGTATACTGGTTGATTTTCTATACCGAGGCTCGCAAATCCTCAAGCGCACTCCACTGGGCAAGACAAGGATCGCCCCGATGCCAAAGCCAGACATTCAGCTCTACACCGCTGCAACGATGAACGGCTACAAGCCGGTCATCTTCCTTGAGGAGGCGAAAGAGGATTACGAACTCACCTTCGTGGACTTCGCCAAAAAGGAGCAGAAAGAGCCGGACTATCTCAAGCTCAATCCGAATGGGCGCATTCCGACCATCGTCGATAGAGGTAATGATGATTTCGCTGTGTTCGAGAGCGGAGCCATCCTTTGGTATCTGGCTGAAAAATTCGGGAGGTTCTTGCCGAGCGAACAGAAGGCCCGATCCGAGACCCTGCAATGGCTGATGTTCCAGATGGGCGGCATCGGCCCAATGATGGGACAGGCAATGTATTTCCAGCGCATCGCAGCCCCAAACGGCGAGCACGTGCCGTTTGCGATCAAGCGCTATGTCGATGAAACACGGCGGTTGCTCGAAGTTCTCAACACGCGGCTTGAGGGGCGGGAATGGTTGGCGGCTGACGAGTACACGATAGCGGACATGGCGACATATCCTTGGGCGCGGGCGTATGTCTGGGCCAAGGTCTCTATTGAGGGGTTGGACAATCTCAAGGCATGGTTCGACCGCATCGATGAAAGGCCGATGGTCCAGAAAGCGCTAACGATCCCAAAAGCGCAACCAGCCTTCTGGGGACAGGCGGACGAGACCGAGTTTCTCAAAGAGAATGCGGCGAGGTTTGCCTCTGACGTGCGCTCCTGATCGGTCGATCAAGGCCCTGCAAATCAGCCTCGTTCTTGCCACTTAGACCCGAAACTCGGGCTATGGCAGAAACACGATGAAACCGAGATGAGGCTCAAACCGTTAGTAATTTGTCCGAATTATCCGCCAAGAACGTCCCAGATAGATTGCAAAAGCTCTCAACACATCGCTATCAATGCGCCTGACAATCCAGCGGTCAGACGTTGATGGCCCTTATGAACTTGGCGGGTCCGGACGGCTATGAACTTGTACGAAAATTATTTGGGCGAGATCGAGAACCGGAAAGAACAGGGGCTGCACCCCAAGCCCATCGAAAGCGGTGCGTTGGTCGCCGAAATTGTTTCGCAGGTTAAAGACCCCGAGAACGAGCACCGAGAGCGCTCTCTGCAGTTTTTCATTTACAACACACTGCCCGGCACAACGAGCGCTGCCGGCGAAAAAGCGCGTTTCCTGAAAGAGATCATACTGGGGGATTATACCCTAGAGGAGATTTCTCCGAGCTTCGCATTCGAGCTGCTGTCCCACATGAAGGGCGGCCCTTCGGTCGAGGTGCTGATCGATCTGGCTCTCGGCGATGACGTGGCCACGGCGAGGCAAGCGGCCGACGTCCTCAAGACTCAGGTCTTCTTGTACGAAGCGGATACAGAACGCCTGGGCCAGGCTTATGCCGAAGGAAACGAGATCGCCAAAGATGTCCTGGAGAGCTATGCGAAAGCCGAGTTCTTCACCAAGCTGCCCGACATCGACGAGCAGATAGAGGTCGTCACCTACATCGCCGCCGAGGGCGATGTGTCGACCGATCTGTTGTCTCCTGGAAACCAGGCTCACTCACGCTCGGACCGCGAGTTGCACGGCAAGTGCATGATCTCCGAAGCCGCTCAGGCGGAAATTCAGGAGTTGCAGAAACTGCACCCCGGCAAACGTGTGATGCTGGTCGCCGAAAAGGGAACGATGGGTGTTGGCTCGTCCAGAATGTCGGGCGTGAACAACGTCGCTTTGTGGACGGGTCAGCAGGCCAGCCCCTACGTGCCGTTCGTCAACATTGCGCCGGTCGTTGGCGGCACCAATGGCATCTCCCCGATATTCCTGACCACCGTCGGCGTGACAGGCGGCATTGGCATCGATCTGAAGAACTGGGTGAAGAAGACCGGGCCAGATGGCAACCCGATCTTGAACAACAATGGTGACCCCGTTCTTGAACAAAAATACTCGGTCGAAACCGGAACCGTGCTGACGATCAATACCAAGACAAAGAAGTTGTATGACAAAGATGGCGGCAAGGAACTTGTCGACATCTCGTCGTCATTCACGCCGCAGAAGATCGAGTTCATCAAGGCCGGCGGCTCCTATGCCATCGTCTTCGGCAAGAAGCTGCAGAGCTTCGCGGCTTCGGCGCTCGGCATTGAAACACCGGTTGTCTTCGCCCCGTCCAAGGAAATCTCGCATGAGGGACAGGGGCTCACTGCAGTCGAGAAGATCTTCAACAAGAATGCTGTGGGTGTGCCCGAGGGAACCATTCTGCATGCGGGATCCGATGTCCGGGTCAAGGTGAACATTGTCGGCTCTCAGGACACGACTGGCCTGATGACCAGCCAGGAACTGGAGGCGATGGCTGCGACCATCATCTCGCCCAAGGTTGATGGCGCCTATCAGTCCGGCTGCCACACGGCATCGGTCTGGGATCTGAAAGCGCAAGCGAACATTCCGAAGCTCATGAGCTTCATGAACAAGTTCGGTCTCATCACAGCGCGTGACCCCAAGGGCGTCTACCACTCAATGACCGACGTCATCCACAAGGTTCTGAACGACATCACCGTTGATGACTGGGCAGTCATCATCGGCGGCGACTCTCATACCAGAATGTCGAAAGGCGTCGCTTTTGGCGCCGATTCAGGGACCGTTGCCCTGGCTCTCGCAACGGGTGAGGCAACGATGCCGATCCCGGAGTCTGTGAAGGTCACGTTCAAGGGGACGCTGAAGGACCATATGGATTTCCGCGACGTCGTTCACGCCACCCAGGCGCAGATGCTCCAGGAATTCGGCGATAACGTCTTCCAAGGCCGTATCATCGAGGTACATCTCGGCACGCTCTTGGCTGATCAGGCCTTCACCTTCACCGACTGGACCGCAGAGATGAAGGCCAAGGCCGCCATCTGCATCTCCGAGGATGAGACCCTCATTGAATCGCTCAACCTCGCCAAGAGCCGCATTCAAATCATGATCGACAAGGGAATGGACAATGAACCCCAGACCCTCAAAGGCCTTATCAACATCGCCGACAACAGGATCGCCGAAATCAAGTCAGGTGAACGCCCTGCCTTGGCACCGGACGATAATGCCAAGTACTTCGCCGAGTTCGTCGTCGATCTGGATCAGATCGAAGAACCTATGATCGCCGATCCGGACGTGAACAATATCGATGTGTCGAAGCGCTACACCCACGATACGATCCGGCCGGTTTCCTATTACAATGGCGAGAAGAAGGTCGATCTTGGCTTCGTCGGCTCCTGCATGGTGCACAAGGGCGATTTGAAGATCGTCGCGCAGATGCTCAAGAACCTTGAGAAATCGAACGGCAAGATCGAATTCAACGCGCCGCTGGTCGTGGCGGCGCCAACCTACAACATCATCGACGAACTCAAGGAAGAGGGCGACTGGGGAATCCTGCAGCAGTATTCCGGCTTTGAATTCGACGATAGCGCACCGAAGACGGACGCTCGGGTCGAGTACGAGAATATCCTGTACCTCGAACGACCGGGCTGCAATCTCTGCATGGGAAATCAGGAAAAGGCGGAGCGAGGCGATACCGTTCTGGCCACCTCTACCCGTCTCTTCAAAGGCCGGGTCGTCGAAGACAGTGAAGAAAAGAAAGGCGAGTCATTGCTCGCCTCAACACCGGTGGTGGTTCTGTCGGCCATTTTGGGTCGGACCCCGAGCATCGAGGAATACAAGGAAGCTGTGGAGGGGATCACGCTGACCGAGTTCTCCCCACCGCTCGACAAGCCGTTTGATTCCCTGTCCGTTCACTACTAAGAGCCAACGATTGGGGTGACAGTTGCTTTAGGCTTTCAGGGGCCAGGGCAGCGCATCAGCGGTCCGTTTGACAAAGGAAAGTCCCAACGCAAGGTCAGCTCATCGCCCATCAGGACCATTCCCAGCGAATAGTCCCGGACGGTGTCTTCACCACACTGCGCCTGCGCAGTCGTAAAGAACCCGTCTTCGCGGGTCTCGACGGGACCCCAGTTCAGCCGGCACCCAAACCGGCCCTGCCTCAACCAACCTGAGCTTATCTCAAAAGGCTCGGCCAGGACTGTTCCACCGGGCTTGATCGGAGCCCGCGCGCATTGATTGGCGGTGCCCCAGGTCCCCAAGAGCGTTTTGCGTTCATCGGCCGCAGCGGTGACCGGCATCAGAAGCAAGGTTATCACGATGGCATGGCGCATCGGGTCTGGTTAGCCACAGTTATCCAGCCTCACCAATCAACTCGCCTTGATTAGCTTTCGCGAACGGGGTGACGGTGTTGGCGCCGATACGTTCGTCAATCACTTATAGAAACGCCGGACCCGAGGGCCCGGCGTCTTGATAGTTCATCGGCCTTGAGGGTCGGCGGGCGTCCCTCCAGCGAGCCCTAAAATTCAGTCCTTGACGACGACCGTCTCCCAGCTGCCATCCGCCTTGACCGTATTGAGCGAATAGAGACCGGCCACATCGCCATTGCCATCAAACTCGATAACCCCGGATGCACCCTGATAGTTGATATCGTCTCCGGCAGCGAGTGCGGCCTTGGCCTTCTCCCACTCGCCGGGCATAATTTCCATACCGGGTGCATTGGCAACATCCCGCAACGCAGCGCCAATCTTGTCGCGGTCCGCCTCGCCCGCCTTCTCGATGGCGAGCGCCATTAGGAACGCGATGTCGTAACCGTGCGCCACATACGGCGCCCCAGCTTCCAGACCAGCCTCCTCAGCGATGGATGCGAAAGCCTTGTAGGCCTGAGCATCTGGATCGGATGCAGCCTGTGCAATCACAAGCTTGTCGCCGGCCAGGTTCTCGGCACCGATCTGCTCCACAACCGTGTCATCGAACATGCCGTCGGCCGCCATGAACTTTTCGAACAGGGCGTTTTCTAATGCGTTGCGGATGATCGTAATGCCGGAGCCATTGTAATAGGCGAACAGCACCAACCCCTGCGCGTCGCCACCACCGGACAGTGTCGCCAACTCCGATCGATAAGACGGCTTGTTCGGCTCATGCATCTGTTCAGCCGTGATGGTCCCACCGAGTTCCTTGAAGCTGTCGATGAAAACCCGTGCCAGACCCGAGTTGTAATCATCATTGGCGAAGGTCACAGCGACCGTTTCGAGGCCCGAGGCCATGGCCTGTTCAGCCATGAAGCGCCCCTGATAGGCGTCAGACGGTGCGACACGAAAGACGGTGTCTTCGTCCTCAAGTGCTGTGATCGACGGAGCCGTGGCCGAATCCGACATCGCAATCACGCCAGCGGGGATCGACACTGATTGGACCATCGCGCCGGTTGCGCCTGAGCAGCTTGGCCCAAGGATCGCCACCACCTGATCGACATTGACGACCTTGTTGCCGGCATCAACGCCTGCTTTCGGGTCGCAGGCGGAGTCACCCAGCACCAGGGAGTAGGTCTGTCCGTCAAACAGCCCGCCCTGATCGTTGATGGTTTTGGCTGCCAGATTGCGGCTGTCGACCACCTTGGCGATCAGCTCGGCGATCGGACCGGTCACCGCGCCAAGCGATCCGACTTTCACTTCCTGGGCCTGTGTCATTCCGATGCTAAGCGCAAGGACCGACGCGGCACCCGCCATCCTTGTGAGGGATTTCAGCATTCCACCTCTCCCAAAGTTCCGCTTTTGTCGCGGGTTGTCCGGCCTTGGCTTCCCCTGCCGGCTTGTCCGAGAGATTATGCAACTGGGGGGAAAAGCGTCAATTGAAACGGCTTACTCAGCCGGCTTTCGTGCCAGCGGAGGTGGCGGCTCGCGACGTTCAGGCAGGATTCCGCCGGCATAACGTTGCAGAACGATCTGAAGCACAAGCCCGATCAGAAAGATGCGAATATAGGCTGATCGCACCGCCCAGTCTGGCGGCAATTGGCTCGTCAGGATTTCCGTGGCCGACCAGACCGTCCACATCAGCATCGCGCCGAGGATCGCGCCCTTGTTGTTGCCGCTGCCCCCAACGATCAGCATCACCCAGACCAGGAAAGTCGCGGTCAACGGGTCCGAGAGATTTGGATCGACGAATTTGAGATAATGCGCCATCAGCGCCCCGCCCAAACCCATCAGCGCTGAACCCAGGACGAAGGCCTGAACCCGAAACGCCTCAACATGTTTGCCGGCGGCACGTGCCGAATCTTCATTCTCCCGGATGGCCGTCATTACACGACCCCAAGGCGACAGCCGTGCCCGCTCGAGCGCAAGGTAGAGCGCGAATACGATCAGCAGGAGCAAAGCCGCCATGGCAATCTGGTTCCATGGCTCGGGCAATCCTTCGAAGGGCTTTGGCACCAGTGCGATCCCGCGCGCGCCATTCGTCGCCCAAAGTTCGTTCTTCAGGATCAACCGAAAGATCTCGGCGATCCCCAGAGTCGCAATGGCGAGATAATCAGCCCTGAGCCGGATACAGGTCTTGGCAACGGTCCAGCCCAGCGCTGCCGAGATCAGCATGGCGGCAATGGCGGCCACCGGGACCGGCAGCCCGAACCCGCCGAGATGCGCGGCCGCCGGCGGTGTGGTCAGGATCGCCGCAACATACCCACCAACGGCAAAGAACCCGGCGATCCCGGCATTGAACAACCCCGTAAATCCCCACTGGATGTTCAGCCCAAGCGTCAGCACCGCGTAGATACCGCCCATGGTGAGCAGCGACAGCGCATACAGAAAGATGCCGTAGGCCTGATCCATCAGAAGACGCGCCCCCTGAACAGACCCGAGGGGCGCCAGATCAGCATCGCGACCATGATGGCAAATGCCACGCCGGCCTTGTAGCCCGGCGGCACAAGCGGCGCCGTGCCAAACCAGGCATAGGTCGACAGCTCTTCGGCGATGCCAATGACCAACCCACCTGCCATCGCGCCATAGGGGCGCCCGATGCCTCCGAGAATGGCGGCGGCAAAGACCGGCAGCAGAATCTTGAACCCCATCTGGGTTTCGACATGGGTGTCGATGGCAAGGAACGTCCCTGCGGCGGCCGCAAGCCCGGCGCCAACGAACCACGTCGCACGGATGACCGCTTCTGTATCGATACCGGTCACGCGCGCAAGCTCCGGCGAGTCCGACATCGCCCGCATCGCCTTACCAGTCTTGGTGTAGCTCAGCAGCCAGTGCACACCGATCATCAGCACGACCGCCGATCCTACAATCAGCACATGCCGCGGCGAGATTCTGAGAGACTCGAATAGGACAAACGGCCGTTGGATACCGGGGATCATCGCCTCGATCTGCACCCCCCAGATGAGCTGGATTGCCGACCGCAGCATCAGCATCAGCCCGAAAGACGCCATAACCAGAATGACCGTGTCGCTGGCCCGCAACGGCTTGTAGAAAACCCGATCCATGCCGATCGCAATCAATCCCGTGGCCGCCATGGCGACCGGCAGCACAATCAGCGGATGAAGTCCTGTTCCCCAGACCAGCGTCAGGGTGAGGTAGGCCCCCAGAGTTATCGTCGCGCCATGGGCGAAATTGGCAAAGCGAAGGATGCCGAATGTGAGCGACACCCCGATCGCACCGATTGCGTAAATCGAGCCCAGGACAATGCCCGGAATGAGGTGAAAGCTGAGGAACTCCATCAAGACACGGCCTCCTCGGACGCGGTCTTGGCGCCAAGGAACATCTGAGCCACTTCCTTGTTGGCCAGAAGATTGGGACCCGTATCGTCGAGGCGGTTGGTGCCGTCGACGAGGATGTAGCCCCGGCTGGCTATGCCGAGGGCCTGCTTGGCATTCTGCTCCACCATCAGGATTGGCGTGCCAGCAGCATTGATCTCACGCACCACCCGGAAAATCTCGCCGCGAAACTTCGGTGAAAGGCCGGCCGTCGGTTCGTCGAGCAGCAGGATCTTGGGATCCAGCATCAGCGCTTTCGCCATGGCCACCATCTGCCGCTGGCCACCTGACAGCGTGCCGGCAGGCTGACTGCGTTTTTCGCGCAGGTCGGGGAACAGCGTGTACATCTCTTCGATGCGCGGCCGGTAGTCATCGTTCCGCACATAGGCACCCATTTCGAGGTTCTCTTCGACTGAAAGATTGACGAAGACATTCGAGGTCTGCGGCACATAACAAACACCCTGCCGCACCACTCGGTCGGGTTGGAGCCCGGTAATATCCTGTCCGGCCAGCTCAATGGCGCCGCCCGTCACCCGCGACAGGCCGAAGACAGCCTTCATGGCAGTGGATTTTCCGGCCCCGTTCGGCCCGATAATGACGACGATCTCGCCGGGATCAACATGCAGTGAGACGCCATGCAGGATTTCGGTCTCGCCATAGCCGCAATTGAGATCGCGGATATCGAGAACGCGCGAGGACTGGCTTTGAGCGCTCATGCGGCCTCGTCTCCGCCGAGATAAGCATCCAGCACGCGGCTGTCCTTCCGCACCGACTCGAAATCACCCTCGACCAGCACCCGACCCTCGGCCAGTACGATGACCGGATCGGTCAGATCCGCAATCAGCTCCATGTCGTGCTCGATCAGGCAGAAGGTATAGCCACGCTCGGAATTGAGCCGCCGGATCATGTCGGCGATCTTGCCAAGTAGCGTCGGGTTGACGCCGGCACCCGGCTCATCAAGCAGCACAATGCGCGGCTCGGCCATCATGGTCCGGCCAAGTTCCAGTAGCTTCTTTTGTCCGCCGGAGAGATTGCCGGCCAGTTCATCGCGCACATGGGCCAGCGACAGAAAATCGAGCGCGTCCTCTGCCCGCTCGCGCACCTCGGCCTCCCGTGCCCGCACCATGCCGGGTCTGATCCAGGTTGAAACAAGGCTTTCGCCGGGCTGACCTGTTGGCACCACCATCAGATTTTCAAGCACGGTGAGCTGGCCGAACTCGTGCGGGATCTGGAACGTCCGAACGACACCGCGATGGAACAGCTCATGGGTCGGCAGGCCGGCGACATTCTCGCCCTCGAGCAGCACCTCTCCCGATGACGGCTTGAGCGCGCCAGCAATACAGTTGAACAGCGTCGTCTTGCCGGCACCGTTCGGACCGATCAGCCCCGTGATCGATCCTTCTGCAATCTCCAGCGTTACCCCATCGAGCGCAACGAGCCCACCAAAGGCCATCTTGAGATTGTTGATCTTGAGCATGGGCGGGATGAAAACCGGACCGAGAGTGCACCAGAGGCGATAGCTGACCATCGCAACGGTACGACCGCCATGTCACAGGTCAAAGTGATCGGCGGGGCCTACACAATCAATGGTGTGCACGAAAGCAGAAATGGCTGTCGAGCAGATCGGCAGGCAGCGTCAGTCGACCGCGGGCACCGCTCCTACCCAGTATCCGATATTTGGCAAATCCGGCGCGGTAGCCGCCTCGCGATCAAATGGCGTGACGCTGCCCAAGCGCACGCGAATTCCGCCAAAGACGCCTTGGTCGACGAGTTCGTCGGTTGTGCCGGTCAACGATTGCTCCAGAACTCTCACACCGCGGTACGCTAGAAACATCGATGCTGAACCGCCGGCATATTCGATGGGCAATTGATGTTCGATCTCCGCGCCCCAAGTCATCAATTCAACAGGATTAGGGCCCACGAAGACCGAGTCATTGTCCTGCTCGCCCGTGGCATAGGCAAACTCGCCCTGCACCATGGTGCGCCCACCATGAAGGAAGACCTGGCCAATCAGTCGTGCGAACAGCGCCTCGTCAATCGTCTCTGGATCGTCAGCGGTGGTGTTTATCGTGCCGACCTGTACAGCGAACGAACCAAACTCGTTGAGATAGCGGCCGCTCACACCAAACAGCCGATTGGTTGAATCATGGCTGGTCGAGCCCGGTCTACTAAGGATGTCAGTGCCGCCAGCGGCACCAAACGCGGCAAAAGTGAGCGGGCCGAAGTCGAACGCGATCTGCCCACCAAACAGATGACTACTATCGTAGCTGTCGCTGCTTGGCGCGCCGTCGGATGTGTCATTGCCGAAGGTCGCCTCGCCATGAATTTCGCCCTGTATGAGCAGGTTGTCGCGAACCGGTACAGCCGCCAGCAGCTTGCCGCCAAAGAAACCGAAATCATCCACCTCATCGGATGGGTTGGTTGTTTGGTTAAGCGCATCGCCGCTACGGCCCATGTTGCCGACGCCGGCTTCCACCTCAACAATCGTCGACATCGATACTGCCAACGATGCCGGTTCGCTGGACAGCAGACTGGTTGACTCAGCCGATGGCCCGTCCAGCGTGCCGCCAAGTGGAACCGTCAGTCGCACATAGGGCCGCAGCAGGAAACGGTCGGCATTTTCGTCACCTGGCGGTGAGCCGAGAATGTCCACGGTGGTCAGTTGGTTGAAGACGTCAAACCAGGCGCTTGCATCCACTCCCGCGCTGAGGCGGTAGCGCTGCGTCTGCGGCACATAGCTTAGGCCGATGCGGCCCTCCAGCATCGGCACAGCGTCGAATTCGTATTCGGAGAATCCAGCCGCAACAAAGGGCAGTGAGCCACTGGCGATCACCGACGTCACACGCGGACCGAAAAGCACCGATGCACTGGCGGCGAGATCGAAGGACAGCCCACCTGTCAGCGGTGTCGAGGTTTCGATCCCGACATGCGGCCCTACCCCAACAAACACGTCCTCACGATTTTCTTCAAAAACAAATGCCGGAAAAATCGGAATAGGAGGAGGGTAGAGAAATTGCGTCTTGGTATCAGCCGAGAAATAGCCAAAGCGTAGTCCGGCCGACAGGACAGATTTGGTGCCGATCTCCGAACCGAGACCAACATCTCGCCTTGCCTCGAAATCAACGATGAGATGGTCTTCCTGGTGCTCGACTGATCCGTTTACATACGCTGTCGGATAATAACCGCCGATCACGTTGAACAGAAACGGATCGTAACGCGACTGGCTTTCTTCGCCGGTGCGGCCGAACCGCGCGAAGACCCCCACCTCCCAGGGAGATGCCGGAATCGGCGCAATCAGCCCGACTGTTCCACCGAAGATCTCTTCGGGTCCAATGTCCAGAATTTCGGCGCTTGGCGCTCGCCTCGCCCACGGTTGATCGTCACCGAACACCCAACCGCCATCGATCTCGAAGATGAATTGCGCGTCTTCCGCCCGGACAGGCTCAACGTCCGCAGCAAGGCACAACACCACGGCAAGTGCCGACGTCGAGCAAAGCAGACGATCGCGGGCACGCTCACGGGTCCGGCAAGCCGGTAATCTACTCAACAACAACGCTTTACACTCGCACACGACAAACTCATCAGACGAGCCGCCGCGCGCGTCAGGTAGCGTCTGTTAGCATCACTCAGAAGATTGGACAATAAACCGCAACAATGAGGTACGGCGGAATCGACTGCTTTGGTTAAGTGTGGCCATCCGACCACGACTCTGGGAAAAGGGGGCTATTAACCGGGACAAGGCAGGCAGCCACTTTGGAAAAGCCAAGCGGAATCATCTGGATCGCCTCCTATCCCAAGTCCGGCAACACCTGGACACGCAGCTTCCTGCACAATCTAATCAATGTTCTCTCGGGCGACGCTGAGGAGGCGCATGACATCAACGCAATGAACGTGATGTCGGCGTGGGAGATCGCGGCGCCACCCTACGAAGCGGCACTCGGCAAGAAGGTCACCAATGCAACGCGCGAGGAGATCGCTGCCGTGCGCCATCGCGTGCAGAGCGAACTCGCAGGCTCGGTCGAAGGGCTCGCCTTTGTCAAAACGCACCATGCCCTGGTGATGGATCGAGGTGCGACGACACTCAACTTCGACGTCACCTCAGGCGCGATCTACATCGTCCGCAATCCGCTCGATGTTGCCATCTCATTTGCCCACCATATGGGCACTGACCTAAACAACGCGATCGCACAAATGGGCAAGACCGGGTTGGAGACTGCCATCGGTGAGAGAGCGGTCTATGAGGTCTACGGTTCCTGGAGCCAGCATGTCGAAAGCTGGACCCGCAATCCGCACCGCACCGTCCATGTCATGCGTTACGAGGACATGCTGACCGACCCGCATGCGGCATTCGGTGCCCTCGCCCGACATCTGCTGCTGACGCCCACAAAGACGCAGCTTGATCGCGCCGTGGAACTCTCATCATTCGAGAAGCTGAAGGCCCAGGAGGAACAAAACAGCTTTCGAGAAAAGCCGATTGCGGCGGAACGCTTCTTTCGCGCTGGCAAAGAAGGGCAATGGCGTGAGGTTCTGACTGGAGAACAGATCACCCGTATCGTCACTGACCATGAGCTTCAGATGCGTCGCTTCGGCTACTGGCCGGACGCCGGATGAACGAAAGCTCGGCGGCGCTTACACAATCAATGGTGCGCACGAAAGCCTAACAGGGCCTGTGAAGCGACGATCGGAGCGTTGCCGGGCTCAAGCCGTTACAGACGCGCTGCCACCCACCGCAATTGAACGCCGCGGTCCAGAACCCCGAATGTTGCGGATCGGTGTACTACCAAGTTTCCCGGGGCTCATATGTGTTCAAAAACTAAAGTCGATTTTCATTGGCTCCTGAAGGCCGCATGGATGCACGACCAAGGACCCGGCAAAGAACCGCTTATCATTCACTTGCAGAAGATCATCTACTTCTCTGTCAGGGTGATGGCAGTGCTCATGGTATTTGTCATTCTTATGGGCGTCGTTGATGTCGCTTGGACTCTGTATCAGCGCATTATGGAGCCACCGACATACATACTGACAATATCCGATATTCTGGGAATATTCGGAGCCTTTATGGCTGTACTGATTGCCATAGAAATTTTCATAAACATCACGATCTATCTCCGCGAAGACGTCATTCACGTTAAGATCGTTATAGCGACCGCACTGATGGCCGTCGCACGGAAGGTCATAATTCTGGATATGGAACAGACACAGCCCTTGGAACTGTTTGGTTTGGCGTCATTGGTTATTGCGGCAAGTGGCGCTTACTGGCTCGTTCACAAGACGCCGGCATTCACAGTCAGGCTTCCTGCAGAGAACAAGTAGACCGAAAGTCGCGGCTATCCTGCTGCGGATTTGTAAACGCGCATTGCTCCCCGACATTGGCTTTGGATCAATAGCCATCATACCGATCCGGTCCGGTGGTCAGCACGGATGAACCGGGTCATGATGGCCGCGTAGAAATCGGGCCACGGCGAACTCGACCACTGCCGACATTTGCCTGACCCGGACAATCACACTCGCGATTTTTATTGAACTGGCAGTCATGGCCTCAACGTCGAAATCCGAAATCGCGCGAGCATTAGCCGAGTCCCCCAGCCCCTATTTGCGGCACCATGCGACGGACGCGGTGGAGTGGCGGCAATGGCAGCCAGACGCCCTCGCCGAGGCGCGCCAGTCAGGACAGCCGATCTTCCTCTCGATCGGATATCTCGCCTGTCACTGGTGCCACGTGATGCAGCAGGAGAGCTTCACCAATCCCGACACCGCCGCGATACTCAACGCGCGCTTCATCCCGATTCTGGTCGACCGGCAGGCGCAGCCCGATGTCGACCGCCTGTTCCAGACCCTGGCCACCGAACTCGGCATCCAGAATGGCTGGCCGCTCAACATGGTGCTGACCCCTGAGGGACACCCGTTCTTTGGCGGCGTCTATTTTCCGCCTGAACCGCGCGCCGGCGTTCCCGCTCTTCGTGAGGTTCTGGTCGAAGCAGAGGCGTTGTACCGGGCCGATCCAAACGGCGTGGCTGCGTCCGGACAGTCCGCCGTGGCAAGCATCGTCGATGCTGCATCTCAGGGTGACGCACGGGATCAATTGTCACGATCCGATCTGCAGCGTTCCGTTGCCGATCTCGCGGCTGAAGCTGACGACTTCAATGGCGGCTTCGGCGATGGGGTCAAATTCCCACGCTTCCCCGCCGTCATGGCGCTATGGCGTGGGTTTCTGCGATCAGGCGATACGGACCTGTCCGATGCTGTGACCTTCACCATCGACACAATCACGAGGGGCGCGATCGTCGATCATGTCGGCGGCGGCCTGTTCCGTTACACGGTCGACCCGCTCTGGCATCAGCCGCATTTCGAGAAGATGCTCGACGTCAATGCAATGACGATCAGCGCGATGACCGACATCTGGCGGGAGACGCGCGACCCCGAGCTGGCCCGGACCGTCGAGAAGACCGTCGAGTTCCTGTTGTCAGACCTGCGCCTGTCCGACGGCGCATTTGCATCGGCACTGTCGGCGGTCTCCGATGGAGCCGACGGTGCCTACTACGTCTGGGATGAAGAACGTATTCAGGCCCTTCTGGGCGAAGGCTTCGAGCTCTTCGACCGTGCCTATGATCTCGCCTTTCTAGAAGACGGTATAGACGGGTTAGCGATATACCAGTCCGAGGCCGCCCACGAAGACATCGCGCAAGAGATGGGTCTAACACCAGCCCAACTCCGACAGAGGTTGGACCGACTTCTGGACCGCCTCAGGGCTGACCGCACAAACCGCCCACCGCCTACTCGTGATGAGAAGACTATCGCCAGTTGGAATGCGCTGGCCGTCAGCGCGCTAGTTAGCGCCGGCATGGCCTTCGGAAAGCCGGACTGGATCAGCGCCGCATGGCGCGCCTTCAGGGCCACACTCGACGCCGTGACCGTTGATGGAACACTGCATCGCTCCGCCTATGACGGACGGACAAGTGGTCTGGCGACACTCGAAGACAGGGCCTTGCTGGCACGCGCCGCCGTGGATCTGTTCATGGCAGACGGCAACGACCAACACCTTGCGACGGCGCTCAGCTTGCTCGATCCAATAGACGCCCTCGAGGATCGGAACCGCGGCGGCTACTTCATGACCGAACAGCCGGTGGCCGAAAACCTGCCGCGCCTGCGGACGGCCAGTGACACCGCCGCGCCGTCAGGCAATGCAGCGCTCGGCAGCGTCCTGGCCACGATCTACTATCTGACAGGAGATACCAGTTTCCGGGAGACGGCCGAACGGCTCGTCTCCGGATTCTCAGAAGACGTTGGCGCCAGACCGCTCGACGTCGCAGGTATGATCACTGCAGCCGATGATCTCAATGATGCCGTTCAGATCATCATCGTTGCTGACACCGAAGACACCAATCTCGATGTGCTGGTTAACGCCGTTTGGACAACGGCCACACCGGGTCGCATCCTTCAGATTATTGCGCCGGGCACCGAATTGCCGGCCGGCCACCCGGCGCAATATAAGGATCGCATTGAGGACAAGGCGACAGCCTATGTTTGTGTCGGGCAAATCTGTTCGCTGCCAAACACCGATCCAGACACTCTGGCCGACACGATCAGACAGTTGAGACGCACCTGGACTTAGGCACAGGTCATGTCGTTCGTCTGGCGCGACGCTGCGATAGGATCGCCAGCATTCCGGCCGCGAAAATGGCGCCGATACCGATCAACGCCAGGGGCGCCGGGAGTTCATCAAACCAGACAACGCCCCATAGCAGGCTGAACACCAGATAGCAGTAATCGAACACCGCGACGGTGCCGGGTGGCCCATTCTGATATGCAATCGCAGCACCGACACTGCCGACGAGAATGGACAGGGCGAGCACGGCCACGATTGCGAGCAAGGTTGGATCGATCGGTCGCCAGGGCCCGAAAATGAACGAGCCCTCGGAACCCGCAAAGAGCGCGATCACCGCGCCAGCAATCACAAAGGCCGCGTTCAAGCCCAAGGCGAGCACAAACGGGTCTTCGGAACGACACTTCGCCGACGTCAGCACCATTGCGCAGGCATAGAGCAGTGCAGCAGCCAAGGGCAGGAGTGTCACGATCTGAAACCCTGCGGTGTCAGGTCGTACAATCAGAACGACGCCAACAAACCCCAGGGCGATTGCCGCAAGCACCCCGGCCGACGGCCAGCGTCGGACGACAAGGCTGGCGATGATCAGTATGAAGATGGGCCCCGAATAGTATGCCGCCGCAGCCAGCGATAAGGGCATCTTCGGCAGTGCGGCGTAGTAGCTCAGCCACATCAGGACCAGCAGCGCACTGCGCAAGACAACCCAGAATGGCGCTCGGATCGAGACACGTCCGCCTCTCCTCGCCAGCAACCAGAGTACCGGCAAAGCCAGAGCTGAGCGCAGGATATACATCTGCCAGAGCGGCAGAGACAGGCTGGTGGCCTTGATAACCGCGTCGCCCAGCGACAGGGCGAAAACCGATGCGACAATCGCAAGAACAGCGGTGGTGGTCCGATAGCCCGTTGCGCTTGCCGTCATCTGCATTGACCCCTCGTCTTGCATCGCGGGGGCCAGGAAAATCATGTATAAGCGCTGATGAAAAAGGATTTATTGGTGAATTTGCATGAGCTTAAGTTATGGATAATCCCACACAGGCACTGCCCCCGTTGTCTCGCCTCAAGCCGTTCGAGGCAGCCGCACGACACGAGAGCTTTTCGCTTGCGGCATCGGAATTGGGGATGACCCAGACCGCCATCAGCAAACAGATCGCGCTCCTCGAACGGGAACTGGGCGCCGCACTGTTCGAACGCCGTAACAGAGCGGTGTTCCTGACTGATGCAGGACAGAAGCTCGGGCGGGTGGTGAGCGCGGCGCTGGCAGACATCACGGCCGAAATGGCCAGCCTGCGCGGAAGCAGGCGCGCGCGCGAACTCGTGCTGCATTGTCAGCTATGCGAGGCATTCTATTGGCTTATGCCGAGGCTTGCCGCGTTTCACGCGCGGCACCCCGGGATAGAGCTTCGCGTCATCAGCGCGCTTCATCCGCTGACCGAGACGACCGAAGGTTTTGATGTCGCGATGCAAACAACGGGCCGGCCATCCGGCACAGCGCGGCTCGCATTCACTGCCTCGGATGATATCTTTCCCGTTTGCGCGCCGTCACTGGTTCCAGAAGACAACCGGCCGCTTGCTGTATCTCAGCTCGCCGCGTTCAGGCTCCTCTCCCATGTCGTATCACCGCAAGCCTGGACGGACTGGCGCGACTGGTTCGAAGCCGTGGGGGAACCGCTTCCACATCGACCGCGAATGCTCCAGTTCAACAGCTATCCGGTCGCGCTTCAGGCTGCGGTCGCGGGTCACGGCATTGCGCTTGGATGGCGGCGGACGACCCAAGGCATGATCGATGAGGGTAAGCTGGTGGCGCCATGTACGGAGTTTGTGTCACGGCCAACCGAGTTCTCGGCGTTCCGAAGTGCGGCTCGGGATCGGCACCCCGATGCCGAAAAACTCATTGAATGGCTGTCGGAGGAATTGACCGACTAACGGTTCCACGAACGGCCTCAAGCAGCAGCCTTGCGCGCCTCCTGAATGATCTGCCAGAGCTTCTGCGGGGTCGCCGGCATGTCAACATGGGTGATGCCATAGGCCCGATGTAGCGCATCCACTAGTGCGTTCATGAAGGCCGGCGTTGCCCCGATTGCGCCAGCCTCGCCTGCACCCTTGATGCCCAGCGGATTGGTCTTGCACGGCACATTGCGCGTTGAGAAATCGATCATCGTCAGATCGTCAGCGCGCGGCATGGTGTAGTCCATGTAGGTCGCCGTCAGCAGCTGGCCCGTTTCATCCTCATAGACGGTGTGCTCGAGCAGGGCTTGACCGATACCTTGCGCCACCCCGCCATGGACCTGGCCTTCAAGCAGCATCGGATTCACCGGCCGGCCGAAATCATCGACGATCGTGTATCTAAGAATGTCCGTGTTGCCGGTTTCGGGGTCGACTTCCAGTTCGATCACGTGGATGCCGTTGGGATAGGTCGGCGCGGACGGTGCGAAACCCTCTTCGGCTTCCAGCGGATCATCATGTTGGACAGCGATCTCAGACAACGCCACCGCCTTGTCGGTCCCGGCAATGCGCACACCCTTTTCCGAGAACTCAAGGTCGCCAGCCGACGCTTCCAGCATATCAGAGGCCTGTTCACGGATTTTCTCGGCCAGCGAGGAACTCGCTTTCTTGACCGCCATTCCGCCGACAGGCAGGGACCGCGAGCCGCCAGTCCCGCCGCCGGTCTTGATTAGGTCGCTGTCGCCCTGAACAACATTGACGCGCCAGGACGGCACCGCCAGTTGATCTGCAACCAGCTGGGCGTAGGCCGTGGCGTGACCCTGCCCGTTCGATTGCGTCCCGATCAGCACGGTGATCTGTCCGTCCTTCTCCAACCGCACACGCGCATTCTCCGGGCCGCCGCCAGCGCACGCTTCGATGTAGGTGGCAAAGCCGATGCCGCGCAGCTTGCCCGCCTTGCGGCTCGCTGACATCCGCGACCTGAAGCCCTTGTAGTCGGCCGCATCGAGAGCTGCATCCTGCAGCTTGGCAAACTCGCCAGAGTCGTAGACCCGGCCGCCAGCCGTCTTGTAGGGCATGTAGGACGGCGGAATGTAGTTCCGCTTTCGGAACACCTCCGGCTTCAATCCCAATTCCCGCGCAGCCTTGTCTACAATACGCTCGATGACGACGGTCGCTTCAGGCCGGCCTGCACCGCGATAGGCATCAACCGGCACGGTGTTGGTATAGACGCCGCGCACGCGGGAGTGCATGACCGGCACGCGGTAGACACCAGGCAGCATCGGCGCGCCGAGTGTCGGCACGAACGGGCCATAGTGAGACAGATAGGCGCCCATATTGGCGAGCGTATCGACATCGAGCGCGGTGATCTTGCCCTTCTCGTCCAGGCCGAGCCTGACCCGGGTGATGTTGTCCCTGCCGTGATAGTCGCCAAGAAAATGCTCGGTTCTGTCGCCAATCCAAACCACCGGGCGGCCGATCAGCTCTGCGGCACGCAGCACCAGCGCATATTCGCGGTAGCAGAAGATCTTGGTGCCGAAACCGCCACCAACGTCCGGCGTCTTGACGTGGAACTTGTCGGGCGAAGTCTTGAACACTTGGCCGGCGAGCACCCTGACAATGCCATGCACGCCCTGTGATCCGCAGGTGAGCACATAGCGGCCAGTGCCTTCCTCGATCTCTCCGATTGCAGCACGCGGCTCGAGGTAGTTGGTGACGATCCGATTATTGACCAGTTCGAGTTCGATCACCCGGGCCGAGGTACTGAGGGCAGTCTGCGTCGATTCCGCATCTCCTAATCTCCAGTCAAACGCCAGATTGCCTTGAACAGCGTTATGGATTTGCGGCGCGCCGGCCGCAATTGCGCGTTTCATGTCGGCGACCGCAGGGCGCTCGGTGAAATCGATGTCAAAGGCCTCGCCCGCGTCACGGGCCTGGGCCTCGGTCTCAGCAATCACCATGGCCATGGCATCGCCCACATGGCGAACACGAGAGGCCGGCAGGACGGGATTGTCGGGTATGGGAGTCAGCGACCCGTCATGGTTCTTGGCCGGTGCCACGCAAGGCAGCGGTCCCAGATCGCAAACTTCTGCTGCCGTAAGCACCGCAAGCACCCCTGGCATCTGCCGCACGTCTTCAGCATTGTTGATCTTGAAATCAGCGTGACCCATGGGCGACCGCAAGACGACGGCCCGCGCGGCATCATCCGGCATCAGATCAGCAGTATAGTTGCCCTGACCCCGGATCAGCGCAAAATCCTCGGTGCGTCTGACAGCAGCGCCAAAACCAAACTTCATTGCTGGAGCCCTTCGACGGATAGGGATTCAGGAGGGCCGTGTGAAATCACAGGCGATATCCGGAGATTAGAGCAGGCAGGTATCATAACAACCCAGTTGGGGCATCTTGCAGAGGCGACATGCAGCCTGGTCAAAGCACCGCCCAGAGCCTGCACAGCAACGCCCGCTACTACTATTCCGCTGCTGCCAACAGCGATGCGTTGCCGCCGGCAGCGGTGGTGTCGATGCAGATATGCCGCTCCTGTCTCAATCCGAACATCCTGTCATCATCGAGAATGAGCGGCACAATTGGACCACTGCGCAGTGCAAGCGCGGCCCGCAGAAGATGAGCTGTCTGACTGTCCCCCCAGAACATCACTGCGGAGATGCCATCAAGGTCGATTATCGATCGCGGATCCAGAACACCATCGACGCAGTCCAGTTTGCCAGGTTCGGCATCAAGGCCGGCCATGGCATCGACTGCCGCCATGGTCACCGCGACCACCGCGTTTCCAGCTGACAGTGCCGCTTCCGCCTGCAGACGGACCGGGCCGGTACCGGGTCCCAAACACAAGACCACGCCGCGGGGCACCGACAGCAACCGGTTGGACTCGCCCGTTGGTCCGGGCATCTCCTCGGCATTGCGCAGCCG
>JBCDCP010000019.1:0-30221 GCA_039181495.1 Pseudomonadota bacterium
CGGCACAACACCTGGATGGTGCGCTGGATTTCCGCGTCACGTCCGATCAGCGGATCGATCTTGCCGCTTTTGGCCTTCTCATTGAGATTGACGCAATAAGCCTCCAGGGCGTCGCTCTTCTGACCGCCCTGTTCTGGAGAATCGCCACCCTCCTCGTCAGAACCGCGCGCTGACCGGGTTTCGGACATGCCGGCACGCTTAGCGATCCCGTGGCTGATGTAATTGACCGCATCGTAACGGGTCATCTTCTGCTCTTGCAGGAAGTAGGCCGCATGGCTCTCGCGTTCGGCAAAGATCGCAACCAGCACATTGGCGCCGGTCACCTCCTCGCGGCCCGAAGATTGGACGTGAATAACGGCCCGCTGCACGACGCGCTGGAAGCCGGTCGTCGGCTTAGCATCATCATCGGTTTCAAGAACCAGCCCCTCAAGTTCACTGTCGACGTAATCGCCAAGCTGTCGGCGCAGTTCTTCAAGATCGACCGAACAGGCCTTCATCACCGCGGCTGCGTCCTGATCGTCGATCAGCGACAACAGCAGGTGTTCCAGTGTCGCATATTCATGATTGCGGTCATTGGCCAGTTGCAGGGCTCTGTGCAGTGCCTGCTCGAGGCTTCTGGAAAATGATGTCAAGCGGAGCTCCTATTTCTTCTCCATGACGCATTGAAGAGGGTGCTGGTGTTTGCGCGCAAAGTCCATAACTTGGGTCACCTTGGTCTCGGCGACCTCATAGGTGTAGATGCCGCATTCACCGACGCCATTGTGGTGGACATGCAGCATGATCTGCGTGGCTTCATCGATGCCTTTGCCAAAGAAGCGCTCCAGCACATGCACGACGAACTCCATCGGCGTGTAGTCATCGTTCAGCAGCAGCACCCGATACATGCTGGGCTTCTTCGTCTTCGGCTTGGTACGGGTCACAACGGCTGTGCCGAAGTCTCCGTCGTCCCCGTCGTCGTCTTCGCTCTTGCCGGCCTGCGCGCGCGGCAACGCGGCCCAAACGGCACCTGACGCCTCACAGCGATCATCGATGGCAACAATGCGCAGCATGGACATGACGCGCATCAGCGCGTCGTCCTTGTCTGCATCTACGGTATAGACAACGCGATCGAGCCCGAAGGACTCATCGGCGTCGTCCCGTCCTTGCGTGCAGTGACCCGTCCTGGGGTCCATTGCTCCGTTCATCATCGCTGAAGACAAACCTGATTGGCCGACTGTCGGTAGTGGTTCCGAAGATAAGCAGTGAGGAGCGGCGAGAGAAGTCGCGACTTCAAACAAATTTGGCTCAACCGACGACTTTTTGAGCGAACACCACTCTGTTCGATGGAGACTATTGGATCGGTATACGCAAAAAGAAAGCCCGGCGGTTCAGCCGGGCTTTCAAATCACCATATGGTGAGCAGATCAGCAATGGCGGCGGCTCCGCGATTCGCAGGCCATCCCACCCTATATGCCATGGATTACTTGGACGCCTTGGCGACCGCAGTTTCCACCGGCTTGTAGGCTTCCTTGGCGAGGTCTGCGTACAGTTCGCCCATCTTGGTGGCCTGAGCTACAAAGCCTTCATAAGCCGATTTGGTGTAGTTGGTCTGGACTTCGATCGCCTTGTCGAAGGTCTTGACTGCCATCATCTTTTCAAGAGCAGCAGAGCCTTCTTCGAACGACTTCTTGGAGTAGTCGGCGAATTCGGCAGCGATGGCCTGCATGCCCTTGCTGACTTCGCCAAACGTCTTCATGGCAGCGTCCATATTGTCCTTGTTGAGCTTCTGGATCTCGTCGAAATTGTTCATCATGTCTGTCACTCCGTTGAAATGATGCGGCCAGGGCGGCCCGACCCGGTCTGTCAATCATTCGCACCCGTGGGCTGCGGGTAGGGAGCGTGACCAAATCCCGCTCCAATGCTGCGATGCACAATGCAAATATGCACTGCACAAAAAATTGTCAAGCCAATTGTGCGACGCAACATAATGTGGCAGAAGACACGTTGATTTGAATCAACGGAATCGGCAAATAATGCCGACCAGAGACTGAACAAAGCCAAGGCCTTAACCAATTCCTAATGCGCTCCGGTTAATGCAATGGGTTTAGTCAAGGGTTTACTGGCGTGATCAAAAAAACGCCGCACTTTGCGCACAGTTGACGCAGTGAACCCATCCGTTTGAGTTGGAGCGTATCCCGGATGCGGCAGATCTCGAGAGTTGGGGGAATCCTCCCGAGCATGATCGTGGCGTTGAGCCAGTTGGGGGCAAGTCACTTCGGACGTGGCGCAAGAGCACTGCTGACAGCTGTCGCAGGGCTGATATGCGTTGCAATGATGCTGGCCGCAGGAGCACTGCCAGCAGAAGCACGCCCACCCTATGCTTCAATTTCCGTCGACGCCGTGACCGGCAAGGTCCTGCAGTCGACCAACGCCGATTCGAGACGCTTCCCAGCTTCGTTGACCAAAGTGATGACGCTTTACGTTCTGTTCGAAGAGCTCGAAGCCGGTCGCATGAATCTCGACACCCGGCTGAATGTGTCGAAGTTCGCCTCGCAGCAGATACCGTCAAAGATTGGCGTGAAGCCAGGCCAGACCATCCGTGTTGAGGATGCGATCCTCGCCCTGGTGACGAAATCGGCCAACGATGTTGCGGTCGTTGTTGCTGAGAATATCTCCGGCAGCCAGCCTGCTTTCGCCAAGCGGATGACGGAAACCGCGCGCCGCATGGGCATGTCGAAGACGACATTTCGCAACGCCTCAGGCCTGCCCAACAAGGAACAGGTCACCACCGCCCGCGACATGGCCACTCTCGGCATTCAGATTCAGAAGCGTTTTCCGCAGTATTTCCACTACTTCAATCGCCGCAGCTTTTCTTATCGCGGCGCCACTTATCGCAACCACAACCGTCTGCTCGGGCGGGTGAAAGGCGTTGATGGCCTGAAGACGGGGTATATCCGCGCGTCCGGCTTCAACCTACTGTCATCCATGCAACGCGACGGTCGCCGCATTGTGGCGGTTGTGATCGGTGGCAGAACCGGCGCACGCCGCAATGCTGCGATGACCGACCTGCTGAACCGAACAATCAAGAAGGCCAAACCGGCACCGGCCGGCGCGTTGATTGCGGCCAGGCCCATCAAACTGCCCGATGCACCTGCCCTGCCGCCGCGCAATCCGCGCCGCGCTGTAGCAATGGCTGCCATCCCGCAGGCCCAACAGCAGCCCGTAGCCGCACAAGTCTTTGCACCGGGCCAACTGGCCCCTGCCGTGCCGCAACCGCCCGTCCGACAGGTTGTGAACCAGCAGATCGTTCAAGCCCCTGCCACTCAGCAACAATTGGTCGCCCAAGCTGCACCCCAGCAGCTTGTCCAGCCTACCGGTCAGCCGGTGGTTCATCCACTGGCTGCAGCGCAGCCAACGCAACAACAGGCGCTTCACCCCTCCCTGGCTCAGCACACACTCGGTGCACAGGCAGCACAATTGCAACAGCAGCAGGCCGCTGCAGTGAGCCAGCAGATTGCACAGCAAATGTCTGGGAACGGCGGCGCGCCAACGGCTCAACCGCAGATGGCTGCACAGGGGCAGCTGGCGTTCGTCCCCTCTACGATGGTGCCGACAGCACCATTAGCCGCCGCCGTGCCAGTCGCGGCCCAATCTGGCGCACAACCGGCGATCACGGCAGCCGTCCCGCAGTTTGATGCTCAGGGCCAGCGCATGGTCAGCACCCAGCGGATCACCTTGGCGCCAACCGGCCCGGCAGCCAGCTCGGTCGCCACAACACTGACCTCCCCGGTCCAGGGACCTGTTCAGGGCCCGGTCCAGCTTGTACAGCCCCCTCCGGCTGCACTGCCGCAGGTTCAGACCCAACAGGCCGCCTATCGCCCGGCACCCGCCCAGACCACGACTGTCCAACAACCGGCAGCCGGACAATTTACCCAGGCACAGGTGCTGCCCGGCCAGAACGTACCAGCGATCACCACCCAGGCAGCACAAGTCTTGCCCGGACAGATTCCAGCCGCTGGCCAACAGGTTGCACTGGCAACACCGTCATATGCACCTGCGGCAACCGCCCTGCCCGCGACGCCCACGGCCCGTGGGGCTTACTCGATCCAGATCGGCGCCGTGCCCAACGAAAACTCAGCCCACAAGCTGATTGCGCTGGCACAGTTGAAGGTTGGCCATGTTCTGGCTGACGCCGATCCCTTCACCCAGGTGATCGACAAGAACGGCGCCCAGCTGTGGCGCGCGCGTTTTGCTGGGTTCGATCGCAGCCGCGCGGTCAACGCCTGCGCCGAACTGAAGAAGAAAGACTTCGGGTGTTTCCCAATTCGTAACTGAATTCGATCAGATTGAACGCGTTGTTTTTGCGTTTGCGTATCTGAGTCAGTTCGAATGCGTTTCCAGAAGGGTATCCTTGGCCTCGTTGATCTTGGCCGCGAGATAGCTGGTTCCTCCTCTGTCGGGATGGAACCGCTTCATCAAAGTTCGGTGCGCGCTTCGGATTTCCGCTACGCTCGCCCCGGGAGCGAGGCCCAAAATCTCGTAGGCTTCTTCCTCCGACATTGGACCGTCAACCGGGCTGCTCTGGCGCTGCCCCCCGCCCGAATCCGTCTCCGCGTCCTCTCGCCATCCGGGCGTGCGGCGGTCAAGATACGCCTCTAGCAACGCTGCGCTCTGATCGTCGGCCATCGCATACAGCTCGATAACGTCCTCAAAGGACAGATCATCGAGATCGGCTCCCACGTGTTCGCCATCAAGCACCACGCCGCGCATGGCCCCGCTATCGTGATCCAAGGTCATCTCAACGAGGGCGCTGCGGACGGTGGATGCCTGTCCGGATGAGGGCGCCCCTCCCCAGCCGAACCCGCCCACGCCACCACCGAAGCCGCCGACAGGCCGGCTAAGACCGAGCTGGCGGCCAATCAGTGACATGGCGAAAAGAGCGGCTGGAATGGCAAATGCCCAGCGGCCGCTCACGAAGAGAATGAGAGCGATCAGCGCCAGAATCCCACCGACGATGTAGCGGATGCTGGCGGCCAGCGTTGCCGGATTGGCATAGAGCAGCAGACGCGCGCCAAACAACGCCAGCACTGCTGCCAGCAGCAAGAGCAGGAAATATCCCATCAGGCCCTGCCCGGACCCTTCGAAAGCTGTTCAAGCAGCATCTTGGCTTTGGTCCCCCGACCGCTTGAGTGGTTGGCGAGAGCCTTGCGCCCGCCAGCCGCATAGACTGCGACTGCGTTGAGCAATTCCCTTAGCTGGGCTGCCGATCCGGGATCAAATGCGCAATAGGCACCGCCAGACAACCGTGCAATCTCCTGGAAGGCGCGACCAGCCATCGGATCATGGCCCTCCTGAAAAGCAAAGACGGGGAGCTTGATCAGCCCAAGCTCACCGGCGATTGCACACAGCGTGTCTACGTTTTCTTCCATGGCATCGCCGACATAGACGAGTGCTTGGACCCGGGCTTTCTCATTCTCTTTGCGGGCATGACGCAGCACCTTCTCAATCTGGGTGTGCCCGCCCCTGCAATCGATCCGCGTCATCAGATCAGCCAGCTTGCGCGTATCGCTCACCCACTTGCTGGCGCGGCATTCGGAAAACCCGCGAAAATAGATCAGCTGAACATCAAGACCGCCAACCTCTCCTGCAGCCTGGAACATGTCAGCCTGAAGCCGGCAGGCGGTATCCCAGGTCGGCTGCCGGCTCATGGTTGCATCCATCGCGAAAATCAGCCGGCCGCGCCCATCACCCGACACAGCGCCGGGCTGCATGGCGGCGGCCTTCTGCAGGAATGCCGCTACATCGGACTCGCTGCTGCGGGCGGCCACATCACCCTTGGCCGTACGATCCGCCCCGCGTGATCGCGAAACTTGGGTCTTTTTCGTCTCGGTCATACCGTTACAAGGCACAGCGCGGGCGGGGGCCCTACTCCATGCGCTCGATCTCACCTGTGATTCCGGAATTCGATCTATGACGAGAAATGTGGCGTTCCGGGTGCAAAACGCAAGGCGGCGAAGCGCCGCTTCTGATCAGGCGATGATCTCGGTCAGTTCCAGTGGATCGCGGCTGCGCTCCATCCAGACACGACGCGCTTCGGCGCGCTGACGGCCACGTTCATCGATTGGTAGACGAAGAGCTTCAATCAGCGCCCGTATCTCACGCCGGGCAGCGAGATGCGACAGGCTCGGCCGGGTCCCGAGCGCTTCTTCTTCCATAGGGTCGAGCGCAGTCAGACCGCGCGGGAAGAACTCACGGAAGACCACACGCTCGCAGATGCCGTCGGCCACCCGGTAACCCAGGCGCACCGAAAGCTCGGCCAGCGCATCAGAAACCCGCTTGTTGTTCTTGGTCTCCAGAGAGGCAATACGATTGCGCACGACCACCCAATCGATCATCACCTCATCAACCGTGCGCCGCTTGGCGCGAGCATCGCGCACCATCCGCGCGAAGTGGCTGATATCGACCACAGCACCCGTATCGCCATCGACATGCCCAAGCACATCGAGATCGATGAAGCTGTCATTGACGGGCGTGACCAACGTGTCGGCCATGGAATGGGCAAGGCGCATCAAATAGGTGTCTGACGCCGGTGTATCGATGACCACGAAATCGTAATCGCGTTCCACCGAACCGACCGCTTGTGCGAAATCAGTGAACTCACGCTCTTCGTTCATGACCGCCGAATCGTCGTCTCCGCGGCGAATGGCGAAATGCTTTGGCAGCTCCAGATTGAGACCACGCTGGGCCGACCACCGTCGCCGATTGTCGATATAGCGTGTCAGGCTGCGCTGCCGGCAGTCGAGATCGATCGATGCGACCCGCTGTCCAATTTTCAACAGGTGGACGATGAGGTGGATTGCCGTCGTCGACTTCCCCGATCCGCCTTTTTCATTGCCGATTACAATGACATGCGCTGAGCGACGAACCGATCCCTCTTTCATCTCTGTGCCCCTGTTCTGGCCAAATTGCCAGTCTGCCCGGTCGGGTTGAGCCCGTTTCCTTGCTTTCGCCCCATTTTGTTTACTGCTGCGCAACGAATCAAGCTCGCATTGCGTAACGGAAAACAACTCTTTCATTCACGGTTAAGCGCCGCCGAGGCATTGCAGAATTGTGACAGCAAATGCTGCGCGATTGGGCAAAATGGGCACCGATCGAGCAGATGCGGGCTTTTACAGGTTTGCAAGGACGCGGGCCCTTATGGCCAACTTGGGCCAGATTGCCGGAAAATGGTTCCGCGATGGTAAAGGGCACCCGGGCCGGGGCGTACCAGATGACGAACAAGAAGAGTAAGGCAGAGCCGATCGGCGATGGGACGACCGATCGCAAGACCGGTGCACGGACAGGGCCGACGGCGATCCCGCCAATGGTTCATACCGTGGACGAATTGCGCGCAGTTGTCCGCGCATGGAAGGCTGATGGTCTGACCGTCGGCATGGTGCCGACAATGGGTGCACTGCATGCTGGCCACCTGGCGCTGGTGACCGAGGCGCTTGAGCAGGCCGACCGGATCGTGGTGTCGATCTTCGTCAACCCAACCCAATTCTCGCCGACCGAGGATTTCGCTCGGTATCCACGGACCGTCGATACCGATCTTGGCAAGCTTGCCACGGTCGGCGCCAACCTCGCCTTCGTGCCCGAGATCCAGGAGATGTACTCCCAGGATTTCAACACCCGCATCCAGGTTGAGGGGCCAGCCGATGGTCTGGAAAGCGACAGCCGGCCCCATTTTTTTGGCGGCGTTGCGACCGTTGTGGCCAAACTGCTGCTGCAATGCCTCGCCGATGTCGCCGTGTTCGGCGAAAAAGACTACCAGCAACTCCTTGTCGTGCGGCGCATTGTCGAAGACCTCGATATCCCCTGCCGCATCCATGGCGCGCCAACAACGCGAGAGCCGGATGGTCTGGCCCTGTCGTCGCGCAATGCGTATCTGTCGGCAGAACAGCGCCTGACGGCCCCCATCCTGTACCGAACGCTTATCGACACCGCGATCCACATTCGCGAAGGCTCATCAATAGCCTGGGCCCTGCGCGAAGCGCGCAGCGTCTTGTCAATCTCTGGTTTGAAGGTCGACTACATCGAAGCGCGCAATGCCAACACGCTGGCGCAGGTTCAGTCCCTTGAGGATGGCCCCATACGCCTGCTGGGAGCCGCATGGCTCGGAAAGACACGACTTATCGATAATATCGCTGTCTGAGCAGCCCGATGTCCGTCAGATCAGCCCGAGCTCCGAGAGTTCCTGTTCCATCTCGGGCGGCGGAAGATCGCTGCTTTCTGCCGACTTAAGGTCGGGCGGAGCGTCGCCGCCTTTGAGATAGCGCCAGCCCTGAAATGGACCACGCCGTCTGTTCCTGACCCGAATGATGACCGGCTCGAGGATGATCTTACAGCGGGTGATGCCATCCTCGCCCTCGACCGGCCGGAGATCTGCGATCCGCTGACGGCACTGGATCGACCCCTTGATGACCCAATAGAGCGATCCACCCTGGAGCAGCTTGTCGCGCTCCCGCGGCATCTGACGCGTGGTGTGAAACTGCTCGTAGCTACGGCCCTGGGACTCCGCGAGAGTGCGGCGCTGCGCAATCCAGCCCGCAAGATCGTCAACGGAGTCCGCTCCGACACACAGTTTGATCAGATTCAACGGCATTGGCTTGAACCTGTGCCGGGTATCGGCATCGGTCAAGCACCGCTCAGTCGGCTTCTGCGTTTTCCTCAGCCGGCTCAAGCACAATGATAGCCTGCCCGGCCTCCACTGTAGTGCCTTCGGCGACCGGGACATCGATGACAAGGCCGTCGCCGGGCGCCTTGACCGGGTTCTCCATCTTCATGGCTTCGACCACCGCCAGGGTTTGGCCCGATTCGACGCGATCGCCTTGGGCGACATTGATCGCAGTCACCTTCCCATGCATCGGTGCACGCAACACGCCATCCCCTGCCCCGTCTTCGGTTCCCTCGGCGGCGAAATGAAACGCTTCAATCCAGCGCTGGAACCCGTTCCAAAGAACCATCACACCGCGCCGAGCCGGATCACGCAGGATCACGGTGTCCGGGTCGGCCATGCCCTCGGCGGCCGCCGTAAGCGTCACCGGGTGGCCATCAACAGTGACCGTTCTCGCCACCTCTGGGCGCGGCATCAGCGCAAAACCACCTGAAGCACCAAAACCACCACCGGTGATCTCTTCGGCACCACTTACAGGATTACCTGCGCGCAAGACGGCGGATACCGCCTGCGCCACCAATTGCTGTTCGCGCACCTCCAACAATTGATAGCTTGCCTCATCAAGCGTCGCCACGAAGCCGGTATCGACACCACCGGCCTGAAAGCCATCGCTGTCCAGCGCCGAAAGCAGGAAGGGAATGTTGGTCTTCGGGCCGGCAAGCCTCGTTGCCGCCGCGCCGGCTCGGGCACGCATCAGCGCATCCTTGCGGGTTG
Source organism: Pseudomonadota bacterium (assembly GCA_039181495.1). Taxonomy (GTDB): domain Bacteria; phylum Pseudomonadota; class Alphaproteobacteria; order Rhizobiales; family Tepidamorphaceae; genus JBCDCP01. Next base: position 9,410 of record JBCDCP010000019.1, read on the forward strand.
CACCATGGGCAATCAGTTTGGCGACCATCGAGTCGTAATGCGGTGATATGACATCACCGCGCCCGCCAAGGCCGGTATCGAAACGCAAGCTTTCACCTTGCGGGCAATCAAAGGCCAGCAACTGCCCATGTGATGGCAAGAAGCCGTTCTCGGTGTCCTCGGCGGTCAGCCGGAGCTCGATCGCGTGACCCGACAGGGAAATGGCGTCCTGGGTGATTGGCAGCTTGTTGCCCTGGGCCACAGCAATCTGCCAGGCGACTAGATCGAGCCCGGTGATCATCTCCGTCACTGGATGCTCGACCTGAAGCCGGGTGTTCATTTCGAGAAAATAGAAATCCGTCCCGTCATGCAGGGGTCCGGAACCATCGACAACGAACTCGACCGTTCCGGCATTCCGGTAGTCAACGGCCTTTGCCGCCGCGACCGCAGCTTCGGTCAGCCGCGCACGCAGCCCCGTCGTCATACCCGGCGCAGGCGCTTCCTCAATGACTTTCTGATGCCGCCTCTGAACCGAGCAGTCCCGCTCAAACAGATGCACAACACTGCCGTGTGAATCGCCGAAGACCTGAACTTCGATGTGGCGCGGATTGAGGACGTATTTCTCGATCAACACCGCGCCATTGCCGAAAGCGCCTTCGGCCTCACGGACGGCAGACTGTAGCGCCTCATCGAAATCCTTGGCCTTGTCGACCCGGCGCATGCCACGCCCGCCGCCGCCCGCCACGGCCTTGATCAATACCGGGTAGCCGATCTCATAGGCTTTGCGACGCAGGAACTCAGGGTCCTGTTTCTCACCGTGATAGCCGGGTACCACAGGCACGCCGGCGTCAATCATCAGCGCCTTTGCCTGATCCTTGGACCCCATGGCACGGATCGCGTCCGGTGTCGGCCCGACAAAGGTGATATCTGCATCGACGCAAGCCTGGGCAAACGCCGCATTTTCTGAGAGGAATCCGTAGCCTGGATGAATAGCACCCGCGCCTCGCTCCTTTGCCACCATGATGATGGCATCACCGTCGAGATAGGCCATCGGGCCGCGGTCAGACGGGATCGGCATGGCGTCATCGGCCATCCGCGTGTGCAGTGCTCCGGCATCGGGTTCGGCATAAACGGCCACGCTCCGCATCCCCAAATCGCGCAGCGTCCGTATGATGCGGCAGGCAATCTCGCCGCGATTGGCGATCAGGACGGTGTCAAAGGGCTTCACTGCGGCCATTCCAAATCACATCCGGAAGACGCCAAACCGGGTTTCCGGAACCGGAGCCTGCAAGCAGGCATGCAGGGCCAGTGAAAGGACATCACGGGTCTCCGAAGGCGCAATGATGCCGTCATCCCATAGCCGGGCCGTCGCGTAGTAAGGATGCCCTTCGGCCTCGAACTGTTCGCGGATCGGCGCCTTGAACGCCGTTTCCTCTTCAGGCGTCCACGGTTTGCCCTCGGCTTCGAGCGCATCGCCGCGGATCGTGGCGAGCACACTGGCCGCCTGTTCACCACCCATCACCGAAATCCGCGCATTCGGCCAAGCGAACATGAAGCGAGGTTGATAGGCACGCCCGCACATCCCGTAATTGCCGGCCCCGAACGAGCCACCAACAATGACCGTGATCTTGGGCACTGCCGCGCAGGCCACCGCGGTGACGAGCTTGGCGCCGTCCTTGGCGATACCGCCCGACTCGTACTCGCGACCAACCATGAAGCCGGTGATGTTCTGCAGGAACAGGATCGGTATTCGCCGCTGGCAACACAGCTCGACGAAATGACCGCCCTTGAGCGCAGACTCCGAATAGAGAATGCCGTTATTGGCCAGAATGCCCACCGGAACGCCATCGATATGGGCAAAGCCGGTCACCAGAGTCTCGCCATAAAGCGGCTTGAATTCATGCATTTCAGAGCCATCGACCAGCCGGGCAATGACATCGCGGATATCGTACTGGACGGTCAGGCTTTCGGGCACGAGCCCATCAAGCTCGGACACGGGATAGAGCGGTGCTCGTGCCGTCTGCAACGCGACGCCGCTATCAGGCACGACGGGTAGACTACTCACAATGTCACGCGCCAATTCAAGCGCGTGTTCGTCATTCTGGGCTTTGTGGTCGGCGACACCAGAGGCGCGCGCATGCACATCCGCGCCACCGAGGTCCTCAGCCGAGACCTCCTCGCCGGTCGCGGCTTTCACGAGCGGCGGACCGCCCAGAAAAATCGTGCCCGTGCCCTCGACGATGATTGTTTCATCAGACATCGCCGGCACATAGGCGCCACCCGCCGTACAGGAGCCCATCACGACAGCAATCTGCGGGATGCGCATCGAGGACATCTGCGCCTGGTTGTAGAAGATACGGCCAAAATGGTCGCGGTCGGGGAAAACCTCCGTCTGATGCGGCAAGTTGGCGCCGCCTGAGTCGACGAGATAGATGCAGGGCAGACGGTTCTCGCGCGCAATCTCCTGTGCACGGAGATGCTTCTTGACCGTCATCGGGTAGTAGGTGCCGCCCTTCACCGTGGCATCATTGGCGACGATCATGCACAGCCGTCCGCAGACAGGCCCAATTCCCGCGACGACGCCGGCTGCATGAATGTCTTTGGAATAGAGGTCCAGCGCTGCGAGCGATCCGATTTCCAGGAACGGCGCACCAGGATCGATCAACCGCTCGATCCGTTCCCGCGCCAGCAGCTTGCCGCGGTCATGGTGCTTCTGGCGGGCACGTTCCGATCCGCCACCGGCTACCATTGCCCGCTTTTCGCGCAGGTCGGCCACAAGCGCCGCCATCGCCGCCGCACGGGCCTGATACTCAGAACTGCCGGCATCTGCCGGTGTACCCAGGATGGTGGCCATTGCTTCTCAGTGCTGTCCAATTGAGCGCGCAAGATAGGCAGCGCTGTTACCCCAGACTGTTGCGGTGCACGAACCGTTTTCAGCCTGCAATACCGGACTGGTTGTACCTCGGGCGGAATTTACTAGGCTTGCTGTAGCGTGCAAGGGCGGCACACAAAGGGCACACAGGAGCGTTGCGCATGACAGATGAGGATCCGGTCCACAAACGGGCGCATGACATCATTCTCGCACTCGCACTGGAGCGTGGACGTGACAAGACGTTGTGTCCTTCAGAGGCCACCCGGGCACTAGCCGGCGCTCTGGACAGGGACGATTGGCAGAGCTTGTCGCCATTGATCCGCGAAGTTGCGACCGAGATGATCGACGCCGGAAAGATCGTCATGCGCAAGAAGGGCGACATCACACCGCCCGCAGAGATGAAGGGCGCGTTTCGATTGGGACTCCCACCCGAGGAATGAGCCGTCGGGCTATGGCGATGGCAACAGGCTCTCGGTCCGGCCGGTGATGAAATAGACAATCAGACCGACCCATTCCCGGGTTGCCAGATCGGTGCGCCGCAGCCCCTCCGAGGCAGCATAGAACCCCCTGCCCCAATCCTCCCGTCCGCGGGTGCGATAGTCGGTTGGCACCGCTTCAACTTGAAACCCTGCGGTCCGGAAACAGCCCATCGCGCGCGGCATGTGGAAGGCCGATGTCACCATGAGCCAGCGTTCGCCGGGCTGTGGATTGGCCGTCCTGCGTGAGAATCGGGCGTTCTCATACGTGTCGCGCGACTGGTCCTCCAGTTCAAGACGGTTGGGATCGATACCCAGTCCCGCCAATAACTGCGCACCAACTTCCGCCTCATCCGCATCACGGAAGAACAGTCCACCAATGCCGCCAGACAGGATCAGTCTTGCCTCGGGGTGGGCGCGGGCCAGGGCAGCAAAGGTGGTCAGGCGGTCCCCGGCCTCATTCAGGGCCGGTGTGCCGCGGGCTGTGGTGACAATCGTCTCAAGTCCACCACCAAGCAGAATAATCCCGTCTACCGGGGCGCCACGGCCATCATTGGATAGCTGGTACTGAGGGAAGCGATCTTCCAGCGGCTGGATCAGGATGTTGCTAATCGGAGAAAACCCGAAGATCAGCACACCAATGGCCGACAAGATGATGGCATAGCCACCAAGACGCCGTGCTCCAACAAGCAGGAGCACAATCCCGAGCCCAAGTACGATTGCCATCGCATTGGAGGGTTGCACCACAAACCATATGATCTTTGCTAGGTAGAAGAACATGACGCCAACGGGGCCTCTCCGCCTCAAATTGCAGCTGAGATTTATGCATGGCAGCTGACCCAATCCGCAAGCCGACAGTGATGGATGTGAGCCTGCTTGTGGGTCTCGCCGCCATTTGGGGATCGGCGTTTATGGGTATGAAGTTGAGCGTGCCTGAAACGGGGCCGGTCTGGCTGGTCGCCTTGCGCGCCAGCATCGGCTTTCTCGCGCTGCTGCCTTGGGCACTGTGGCGTGGCTGGGTCTGGCCTTCGGGTGCACGTGACTGGATGATCGTCGCCGGTCTTACAACGCTCAATGTCGTGTTGCCATTCTTGCTACTGTCCTGGGCAACGCAGTATCTGCCCTCCTCGACGGCGGCACTTCTGATGGGTGCGGGGCCATTGCTGGGCCTCGTGGTAGCCCATATCTCCAGCACTGACGACCGGATGAATATCTGGAAATTTGTCGCCGTGGGGCTGGGCTTTGCAGGAATTTCGCTGGTGCTGGGCGCTGCGGCCTTTGCCGGCCTGCGCTCGGCGCTCCTGCCTCAGGCGGCCTGTGTTTTGGCCAGCGCCTGTTACGTGACATCGGGAATTCTGGTGCGCAATGCACCGGCCATACCGCCAACACGGCTGTCCGCGCTGGTGCTTGGCGTTGCAGCCGTGATCGTCACGCCAACTGCCTTGATCACACAGGGAGCGTTGCCGCCGCTTTCAGCCGATGCGTGGATGGCCGCGCTCTATTTAGGGCTGGTGCCGACAGGGGTCGCCTACATCCTGCGCTACTATCTGGTGCGCAAAGTCGGGCTGAGCTTCTTTTCTCACGTGGGCAACATGATCCCGCTGTTCGGGGTCTTCTTCGGTGTTGTTCTCTTGGGCGAGCGGCTGACGCCATCCGTCGCGGCCGCTGCCCTTCTCATCATCGCCGGGCTATTCGTTGCCCGCGCTGGCTCGAGAGCCAACAAGCAGCCTGTCAGCGCTGCGGCGCCGAGAACAGGCTGACCTGATCACCGGGGATATCGTGCACCTTATCGGCCACGGAAGCGGTGGGCTGATCAAGACGGGCATCAAGCGCGGACCGGCCCACTGAAATGACCGACACTGCACAAACGGCGGCAATCGCAATTGTCTTGGTGGCAGTCTGGATGTACATGGCCCGCTCTCCCCGTCAGCGGAGAACACATGCATGCAAGATCCTAAGAAACCTCAAAGGAAAACCGGCTCAGTTTAAGCAGTCTGCTCAAACAGCTCCCGACCAATCAGCCAGCGGCGAATCTCGCTGGTGCCAGCGCCGATCTCATAGAGCTTGGCATCACGCAACAATCGTCCGGTTGGATACTCGTTGATATAGCCATTGCCGCCGAGGCTCTGGATCGCCTCCAGTGCCATCCAGGTTGCCGACTCGGCTGCATACAGTATGGCGCCCGCCGCATCTTTCCGGGTCGTCTCGCCCCGGTCACAGGCTTGGGCGACTGTATAAACGTAAGCCTTGGTCGCATTCATGCGGGTATACATGTCAGCGATCTTGCCCTGCATCAGCTGAAATGACCCGATCGCCGCACCAAACTGCTTCCGTTCATGGACGTAGGGCATCACCACATCCATGCAGGCCTGCATGATGCCAAGAGGCCCGGCGGCCAGCACGGCGCGCTCATAGTCGAGACCCGACATAAGAACATTGACCCCGCGACCCTCGCCGCCAAGGACGTTCTCCTCGGGCACTTCGCAATCCTCGAAAACGAGTTCGCAGGTGTCCGATCCACGCATGCCAAGCTTGTCCAGCTTCTGAGCGGTCGAAAAACCCTTCATGCCCTTCTCGATCAGAAATGCGGTGATACCGCGCCGGCCGGCATCGGGATCGGTCTTGGCATAGACCACGAGCGTCTCCGCTTCAGGCCCGTTGGTGATCCAGAACTTCGAGCCGTTCAGCACATAGCGGTCGCCGCGCTTGTCGGCCCTAGTGCGCATTGAAACGACATCGGAGCCCGAACCGGGCTCTGACATTGCCAGCGCACCGACATGCTCACCAGAGATCAGGTTCGGCAGAAAACGCCGCTTCTGTTCCTCGGTGCCGTTCAAGTTGATCTGGTTGACGCAAAGGTTGGAGTGCGCGCCATAGGACAGCCCGACGGATGCAGATGCGCGGCTGACCTCCTCCATGGCGATGCAATGCTCAAGATAGCCAAGGCCCGCCCCGCCATCTGCCTCGGGCACGGTGATGCCGTGCAAACCGAGCTTGCCGAGGTCTGGCCAAAGATGGCGCGGGAACTGGTTTGTCCGATCAATCTCCGCGGCAATCGGCGCGATCTGCTCTGAGGCGAATGTGGCCACGCTGTCGCGGATCATCTCGGCGGTCTCGCCAAGACCGAAATTCATGCCCTGAAAACTGTTGGGGATCATCGATACCCTTCCCGAACGCTAGCCCGTAACCGAGGTGCGATACTGAATGAACGGCGACAAAGTCGACACACGATCATACAGAACGCGCGCCCGCGTGTTGAAATGCTGTGTGTTCCAGTAAAGCCGCGTCGCGCCTTCCTCTGTCGCCATCTGTTCTACCGCCGCGATGAGGCGACCGCCAAGCCCCTGGCCGCGAATGGCAGGGTCAACGAAAAGATCTTCGAGATAGCAGTAGGATGTTTCGGTCCAGGTGGAGCGATGGAACAGATAGTGGACGATGCCGCCAAGTCGCCCGATTGGATCGACCACGCACAAGCCGTGTGGCTGCTCGCCAGGCGTGATGATCCGGGACCATGTGGTGTCCGTGACCTGATCCGACACCGATGATTCATAATAGGTGAGATAGCCCTGCCAGAGCGGCAACCATTGGTCGAAATCGTTTTCGTTGAGCGACCGGATCGACCAGTCGGAATTTGTATCAGTCATCAAGCCCCTCCCGCGCCGCCATGGTCAGAAGCGCTGTGGCCACATGCGTCCGCTTGTCATCGGCAACAGAATAGACATCTGAGCGGCAGACAGTGAGCGTCTTTCCCGGCTTTATCACACGGCCCTCGGCCCGCAGCCTTGGCCCCTCAGCGGGGGCCAGAAGATTGACCTTTAGCTCCGCCGTGAGCACGCCAAATCCCTTTGGGAACAGCGTCAGGGCCGCATAGCCGGCGGCGGAATCCAATACCGCGATTGTTGCACCAGCATGAAAAAAGCCGTGTTGCTGTCGCAGATCATCGGTGAACGGCAGCACGATATCCGCTTCGCCGGGCGCAACATGCGCGAGTTCTGCGCCCAGCGTCGCCATGAAGTCCTGACGCGCGAAGCTGTTCCTGACCCGCGCCTCGAAATAGGGATCGCGCGGGGTCAGGGTCATCGGCTCAAACAGCGCTCAAATGGCAGTTGATAAAACCAGCCTCAGACGATCGCCTGGCGGAACTGCTCAACAACATAGTCGAGCTCGTCGTCGGTCAGGTCGGCATGGATCGGCAGGCTGATGACGTCGTCCGCCAGAGCCTCCGAAACCGGTAGCGGGATATCGTCCCGGACCCATTCACGGAATGCCGGATGCCGATGCAGCGGGATCTTGTAGAACAGACCGGTTCCGACCCCCTGCTCCTGCAGGGCGGCCCGAACCGTGTCCCGGTTCTTCACACGCACCGTGTAGAGAGCCCAGGCACTTTCGCTACCCTCGGGAACCAGCGGTGTATCCACCAGACCGGCCAGCCGCTCGTCATAGCGCTTCGCGAGCCTGCGTCGCGCCGTTAGTTCGTCCGGGAACGCCTGCAGCTTCACCTGAAGGACAGCGGCCTGGATGGTGTCGAGACGTCCGGTCATGCCAAGCCGGATGGCATCATCGCCATCACCCGCCCGGCCATGATTGCGGATCTCACGCACCGCGGCGGCAAGATCATCATCGTCGGTGAATACCGCACCGCCGTCGCCGTAACAGCCAAGCGGTTTGGTGGGGTAGAAACTCGTTGCAGAAATCGGCGCAAGATTGCCGACCTGAAGCCCACCCGCTTCGCCACCAAAACTCTGCGCCGCATCCGAGACCAGCACCATGCCATGCTTCTCGGCAATTGCGCGGATCGCGTCATAGTCCGCGGGCAGCCCGTAAAGATCGACCGGCATGATTGCATGCAGTTTCAGCTTGCCTTCAGCCTTAACCTTCTCGATCGCCGCTTCGAGCGAGGCGAGGTCCATATTGAAGGTGCGAGGATCGACATCGACAAACACAGGAGACGCACCGACCGATACCACCGTGCCGGCGGTCGCCGAGAAGGTGAAGGCAGGCACGAACACGGCATCACCCGGCCCGGCTTCAATCGCCATCAGCATCATGATAATCGCATCGCGGCCTGATGAGACGCCGATCGCATGTTTTACGCCGGCGAACTCGGCAAGGCTCTCTTCGAGCGCTGTAACCTCCGGACCGAGGATGAACTGACCATGGTCGAGCACATGGTCGATCCGGTCTTCAATCTCTTGACCAATGCGCGCCTTCTGGCGCTGAAGATCGAACAGATTGACCTGCCGTCGGACGACGACCGGCTGGGCAGCCACTTTCTGGGCACTAGGCGTTGGCGACACGAGGGCTCTCCCTGTTGTTGTCTTGTTCGGCGGGATGAAGCACACGGCCGGACTCAGCCGCAGCAAGAATGAGTTGGGCAACTGCGAGCGCATCGCGCCCGCAAGGTCCATCGACCATAGGCGGACGACGGCTGATACAACATTCGAGGAATTCCGCAATCTCGCGCCCAAGATTGTCATGGGGGTCGATCGTCTGCTCCGAGATGTCAGCTGCCGCGTCGCCAACTTCGGTGGCAATACCCTTGCCATCCAGGCGGTGCAGCTTGTTGGCCGCAAGATCGCAGTAGTGAACCGACTGCCCCTCGAACACACGAAGCGCCCGTTCAAAACCGAAGCCAACACGGCTGGCCGTCAGCTCCGCAGAACATCCCCCTGCGAATTCTAACCGCGCGGTAACATGATCGGGCGTCTTGTTGACCAGCGTGTGCGCCGTTGCGCTCACTGACTCGACTGGCCTTCCGACGAGGTCGAGAACCAGATCGATGTCATGGATCATCAGGTCGGACACGACATCGACGTCAATCGCACGGGGCCTGAACGGCGAAATCCGCCTTGCCTCAATCTTGGTTGGACTTGTTACGTGTCCCCGCAGCGCCTGATAGGCGGAAGCCTGTCGCTCGATATGGCCAACCTGTACGATGCGCCCGCGACTCTTGGCCAGCGCTATCAGCCCATCGGCCTCTGCCACGGTTTCGCAAATCGGTTTCTCTATAAAGGTGTCGAGCCCCATTTCGAGACATTCGCGCGCGATGGCATGGTGCAGTGAGGTCGGTGCGGCGATGGACACGGCATCGACCCTGCCCTTGAGATCGCGGTAGTCGGCCAGCTGTTCGACCGGATAAGCACAGACCTCTTCGGCTGCCTCGGAAACAGCACGGGAACGCGCGCCATCCCGATCCACGACCGCGACAAGCTGCGCGCGATCATTGGCTGCGAAATGGCGTGTGTGGAAAGCCCCGAAGTAACCCAGGCCGATAACGGCCACCCTCACACGTTCGGTCATGACCGGCGTGTGACACGTTCCAGCTCACAGAAGCAAGGTCGCCGCGAGGCCAAGAAACGCAAAAAAACCAACAATGTCGGTAACAGTTGTGAGGAACACGCTGGAGGCAATGGCCGGATCTGCACCCGCTTTCTGCAGTCCGAGCGGAATGAGAATGCCACTCAGACCGGCCACCACGAGATTGACCACCATGGCGATCGCGATAACCACCGCCAACTGCATGTTCTGAAACCATAAAAAGGTCACAAGACCGGTTATGACAGCAAATGCGACACCATTCAGAAGGCCAACCGCTGTCTCGCGGCCGACGATGCGAAAAGCGTTGTACCCACCAAGATCACGGGTTGCGAGCGCACGAACGGCAACCGTCATCGTCTGTGTTCCGGCATTGCCGCCCATCGATGCGACAATTGGCATCAGGATCGCGAGCGCCACCATCTGCTCGATGGTTGCGTCAAAAAGCCCGATAACCAGTGAGGCGAGAATCGCGGTGGCGAGATTGACCAGCAGCCAGATGAAGCGACTGCGGGCGGTATAAATCACCGTGTCGGTCATTTCCTCGTCGCCAACACCGGACAACAGGCGGATGTCTTCTTCGGCTTCCTCGGCAATGACATCGACCACATCGTCAACGGTGATGGCGCCGACCAGCCGACCCTCCGGGTCCACCACCGCTTCAGACACCAGGTCGTAGCGTTCGAATGTGCGCGCCACCTCTTCCTGGTCTTCCTCCGCCTCCACGGTGAGGATGTCCGAGTCCATGATGTCGGAGATCAGAATGGGCCGCTTGGTACGCAGGATCCTGTCCAGCGCCACGGTGCCCACAGGCCGGAAGGCCGGATCGACCACAAACAACTCGTAGAAGCTGTCCGGCAGGTCTTCGGTTTCGCGCATGTAGTCGATGGTCTGCCCCACTGACCAGAACGGCGGCACCGCGATGAAGTCGGTCGACATCAACCGCCCAGCACTGTCCTCGGGATATTCGAGGTTGCGCTTGAGCTGCAGGCGTTCAAATTCGGGGATCTTGTCGAGGACCTCGGCCTGATCCTCTTCCTCGAGATCTTCGAGGATGTAGACTGCATCGTCCGACTCAAGCCCGCGAACACCTTCGGCCACCACTTCCCAAGGCAATTCGTCAATCAGCTGTTCGCGAACCGTGTCATCGACCTCGGTCAGCACGCCGAATGAGAATTCCTCGCCCATAAGACCGACCAGCGGTGCACGCTGGGCCTTGGGCACCTGTTCGATCAGATCGGCAAAATCGGCTTCGGGAAGATCGGCCAGCCTGGCGTGCAATGCGTCGCGATCTTCCGCATCGACCAGCGCCCCGATGTCATCAATGAATGACCACCGGAATGAACCATCATCATAGCGTTCGTCGGAGACAGGCACGCGACCCGGTGGCCGGTTCGGTTCGCCGGGCGCACCGCCAGGATCAACCGCCTTCCCCGGGCCCGAAGATGCATCGGGTTTTTTTTCGACAACCTGCTCGTCCAATGCAGCCAACCGCCCGAATTCATCAAACGCCAAGAATGAGAACAGCTTTAGGCCATGCCCTGTGGCAGGCCAATGGCAGTCCGCGCTGAATCTCGCGATTTATCGGGAATGCATGAGCAGCAGAAAACGGGTTTCTTGAGATGCCGGCACGGCTGGCTGGATTAGGTTCTCAAGAAAAGAGAATGGTGCGGTCGAGAAGACTCGAACTTCCACGGGAGTTACCCCACAGCGACCTCAACGCTGCGCGTCTACCAATTCCGCCACGACCGCACTGCCATTTTCGGCAGCGGCTCAGGTAGCAGTTCGGAGTCCGAGGTTCAAGGGATGGATTAGGCTTCCGTGCCGATCAATTCGGCCAAAAACCGGAAGGCTGATCACACGTCAGTCGCCCGAGTTCTCCGTGTCGCGGCCCCGCATATCCATCACCTGGGCGCGGATACGGTCACCGTCGACCAATACCTCCGCATCGGCGATTGGGTGGTTGTTCGCATAGAGCGTAAACGGGCCGTTCTCATTGCCGTCCAATTCGATGACAGCGCCTCGACCCATGCGGAGCAGCTGGTGCACGGGCATGTAGGTGTGGCCGAGCATCAGGGCCAGATCGACTTCAACATTAGCGACTTTCGACATAAATACGCCTCTGCAACATGAACGCCGAACGACGCACGAGTTGATTGTCCCAATCTCCCCGGCCATGGTTACCCGATGATTAACATTAGGCCTGCGATTGCCGGGAAAGACCGGAAAGCAGCACCAAAGTGCACCGCTCCATGAGTTCTCTGACCCGCGATGCTCTCAGTAAGGAGAGGCTGCCCGACGCTTTGTCCCCGGCCCGCCATCCGGACTTATCGCCTGTTGCCTGGCGTGTCGCTGAAGGTTTGGTCCCCTATCCTGAAGCCGTCGAGGAGATGGAGCAGCTAGTTGCCGCCATCCGTGATGGCACGGCGGCCGAACAGGTCTGGCTTGTTGAGCACCCACCGCTCTACACCGCCGGCACCAGCGCTAAAGACGCCGATCTCATTGCTCCGACACGCTTTCCGGTTTTCAGGACCGGGCGTGGTGGCCAGTACACCTATCACGGGCCCGGGCAGCGGGTCGCCTACACCATGCTCGATGTCCGGCAGCGTGGTGGCGATGTGCGGCGCTTTGTGACCGATCTCGAAGCCTGGATCATTGCGACACTTGCCTGTTTCAACATCCAGGGTGAGCGGCGTGAGGACAGGGTTGGTGTCTGGGTGCGCAGGCCCGATCGTGGACCGGGCGCCGAGGACAAGATTGCCGCGATCGGCATCCGCGTTCGCAAGGGCGTCGCTTTCCATGGCATCTCGATCAATGTCGAACCCGAGCTCGAGCACTTTTCGGGGATCGTGCCGTGTGGTGTTCGCGACCATGGTGTCACAAGTCTGATTAATCTCGGACAACTGGTCTCCATGGCCGAAGTCGATATGGCTCTGCGGGCGAGTTTCGAGGATGTCTTCGGTCGCAAGACTGCGCTGACGTCTTAAGGCTTCCAGCTCCGGCCCAACACACGCGGTTTGACCGGTCCCACGGGCCGGCGTGGCAGCCAATTGGCAAGTTCCTGCCGATAGTGTTCAGGCAAACCGTGCTCACGAGCAGCGGGGAGAATCACACCGTCGAGATAGGCGCGGATGGCTCGCCCCTCCTTCAAGTGAACGCCGACATAGGTGAAGCCGCGCATCTGCGCGTGCTGAAGCCTGAACCGGATCTCGCGGCGCAGATAGTTGCCAAGCCGCACTCCTTCATAACGGTCGAGTGTGGTGCGGTGCTCGGGCCCAATCCGCCAGACAACGCCGTGGACAGCACGGTCCGGATCCGGCCGGATCGATGCCGTACCGCGACGGTTGATGAAGAAACGCCAACCGAGAAGCTCGGCAGGACCCAGGCAATGCGCGCCCGGACAGCGGGCAGCCATCTGATGCGCAGCCATATTGGAGCCATAGGCGAAGTAGAGCCGCTTCATATCCTGGTCCGATCAGAAACCGGCGTTTTCCAGCCGGCCTTCTTCCGCCGTGACGTAATCCCGCGTCAACGGGACCGCATCCAGCGTCTTCGAGATCAGGACCTGATAGACCATGTTGGGGCCGGTGCGGAAGAACAGCTCGGCAGCCGATAGATAGAACTCCCACATCCGGGCAAATCGCTCACCCATCATGTCGACAACCTGGGGCCGCTTCGCATCGAACCGCGCTCGCCAGTCCTTCAATGTCCAGGCGTAGTGCATTCTCAGAACTTCGCAATCAGCAACCCAAAGCCCGGTCCGCTCAGTGGATGCAAATACCTCTGACAGTGACGGGGCGTAGCCACCGGGGAAGATATACTTGCGGAAAAACGCAGAAGCCGCGGCCGGCGGGCGGTTGCGGCCAATGGCATGCACAAGGCCAATGCCGTCGGGTTCAAGCAGATTGGCGAGACTTGAGAAATAGCGGTCGAAGTAAGCGATACCGACATGTTCCATCATGCCCACCGAGACCACACGATCATAGCGGCCTTCCGCCTCACGATAGTCCTGGACATGAAACTGGACACGGTCCTCAAGACCACGAGCAATCGCACCTTTTCGTGCCTCGGCGACCTGATGCGGCGCCAGGGCAAGACCGGTAACGCGCGCGCCACATGCCTCAGCCAGATAAAAGGCCAGCGCGCCCCAGCCCGAACCCACATCCAGCACGCGCATTCCAGGTGAAATATCGAGCTTTGCCGCGATGTGACGCATTTTCGCCAACTGCGCTTCTTCGAGGCTCAATTGCCGCCGCGGATAATAGGCGCAGGAATAGTTCATCTGCCCATCGAGCCACAGCGCGTAGAACTCAGGCGGATGATCGTAATGGGCGACGGCATTGGCGGCGGCGCGAGATCGTGAATTGGCCTGGCTGAACGTCCGGAACAGCCCACTGACCGAATCCAGGAGCCGCACCGGCCAATGCGCATGAAACCTGCGTCGGTTGGCGGCGTGGACGGCCAGCAAATCGTAGACATCGGTGCCCTCATCGGGCACCAGACGGCCATCCATATAAGCTTCGGCCACAGCCACTTCGGGGTTGAACAACAGGCGATCTGCAGCGCCTCGCTCGGTGAAGCGCACGACCGATCTGGGGCCTCGGCCGTCAGAGCCGAAGTGGTGCCGCGCGCCATCTGCGTCGATCACCATGAGATCGCCGTTGTGAATTGTCTGGTTCAAAAACCACGCGAGCGCCTGCATCACAGGCTCCGTCCATCCACTCATTGGGCAGAACGGCGGCTCGGACGGCAATTCGGCCCAATGTTGGCCGTCTGCCCTTCGCGCCTTAGAGACTAGCGCAAAGAATTTCCGTTTGAAAAGTCCCAGTGGGATCAATGACGGCCAGTGCCGATCAGGCAAATTCCATGATCACCGCATCGACGGCCAGGCTTTGTCCGGGTTCCGCGAGGATCTTGGACACAACCGCATCGCGTTCGGCACGCAACACATTTTCCATCTTCATCGCTTCAACGATGGCCAGGGTTTCACCGGCCTTGACGTCTTGCCCCTCCGCAACCGAGATCGAAACAACGAGACCGGGCATCGGGCAGAGCAACATCTTTGAAGTATCTGGCGGGATCTTTTCAGGCATCAGGGACGCGAGTTCAGATTCGCGCACCGTATAGACCCGGGCATCAGTCTGCGCGCCGCGATGGGCCAGATTCACGCCATTGACGATCGGCCGGACCTGAACAGAAACCGCTTCGCCAGCAACACGGCCCTGAAACAGCGGTTGGCCCGGAAGCCACGTGGTTTCAACCGTCACCATGGCTGGCTCACCTTCGGCCATCGCCATGCCCACCTGGAACTGCCCGCCGGGACCTCCGGTCACTCGAATGGCAACCCGCTTGTTACCAAGCCACACCACGCGGTCAGTTGGGAACGCCGTTGCGTCCACGCGAACTTGCTGGGTGATACCTTGCCGCCGCATGTTCTGAATGTGGTCGATGATCCCGGCAACCGCGGAAAGAACGCGGGTTGCCGCATCGTCAGGATCGGGCGGCGCAAAGCCATCGGGGTATTCTTCGGCGATGAAGCCGGTGGAAAGCCGGCCCGAGATCCAGCGCGGATGCTCCATGATCGCTGAAAGAAACGGAATGTTGTGGCCGATGCCATCGATATAGAAGGCATCAAGGGCCTTGCCCATCTGGCCGATCGCTTCGACCCGGCTCGGCCCATGCGTCACAAGCTTGGCGATCATGGGGTCGTAGTACATCGAGATCTCGCCGCCATCGGTGACGCCTGTATCGACCCGCGTGGTCAGGCCATGGCCGGTGGTCTCTTCGGTCGGCGGAATGAACCGGGTGAGACGGCCGATCGACGGCAGAAATCCACGATACGGATCCTCGGCATAGATGCGCGATTCCACCGCCCAGCCATCAAGCTTGATGTCGTCCTGGCCAAACGGAAGGCTCTCGTCCGAGGCAACCCGGATCATTTGTTCAACGAGATCAATCCCGGTGATCAGCTCGGTCACCGGGTGTTCAACCTGCAGCCGGGTATTCATTTCGAGGAAGTAGAAATTCCGATTCTGATCAGCGACGAACTCGACGGTTCCGGCGCTGTGGTAGCCGACAGCCTTGGCCAATGAGACGGCCTGCTCACCCATTTCAGCGCGCGTTGTATCATCAAGCAACGGCGATGGCGCTTCCTCGATCACCTTCTGATTGCGTCGCTGAATGGAACACTCGCGCTCACCCAGATAGACCGTGTTGCCCTGTTTATCGGCCAGTACCTGGATCTCGACGTGGCGCGGATCGACGATGAATTTCTCGATGAAGATTCGGTCATCGCCGAATGAGGACTGCGCTTCTGACCGCGCCCGCTCGAACCCTTCGGCAACCTCTTCGCGTGAATGGGCGATCCGCATGCCTTTGCCACCGCCACCGGCAGACGCCTTGATCATCACCGGATAGCCGATGTCATCGGCGATCGCCGTTGCCGCTTCGGCATCCGGCACCAGATCGGGGCTGCCCGGAACGGTGGAGACCTTGGCTTCCGAGGCGAAACGCTTGGACTCGATCTTGTCGCCCATCGCGCGGATCGCGTTGGGCGGCGGGCCGATGAACACCAGTCCCTCGGCATCGAGCGCTTCGGGAAAAGCGGCATTCTCAGACAGAAAGCCATAACCGGGATGGACAGCCTGAGCACCAGTGTCTTTGCAAGCCTGGAGGATCCGGTCGATCAGAAGATACGATTCAGCGGCGGGAGGCGCCCCGATCGCCACTGCCTCATCGGCCATCTCCACATGCAGCGCATCCCGGTCGGCAGAGGAGTAGACCGCCACAGTCTTGATGCCCATCTTTCGGGCGGTCTTGATAACCCGGACAGCGATTTCGCCCCGGTTTGCAATGAGAATCTTGTCGAACATCGGCTGGTACAACGCCTGCAAGGAATAAAGCGGGAATACCCTGCGACGTGGCCTGCCGCAGGACAGGCGCGACCCTATCGGTTCGCCCATTGATCCGCAATTGGCGGAATGTTGCACTGCAAATGCCTGGATGGGCATGTCGCCCTGATGCACATCATCGCCGCATTTGCGCTTCCCTAGGTGCAAACGCCATGCTCTAAGGCCGCCTGATACAGCAACGGTTACTGAGTTCGATGGCAAACGCTGCCCATAGCGCCGCACCCTCCCTCCCCCGGTTTGACGGACCAGGTCAGCTGGCGCCTGCCCGCAATGACCGGGCACTGATCATGGGTGTTCTCAATGTGACACCCGATTCCTTTTCAGATGGCGGGCACTTCGTCGCGGCCAACACAGCCATCGCCCATGCCGAGCAGATGGTGGCCGAGGGTGCCGACATTATCGATGTCGGAGGAGAGTCGACGCGGCCAGGCTCCACCGAGCTCGACGCAGAGCAGGAAGCAGCACGCGTCATCCCGGTGATCAGCACGCTGGCCGACAGCATCTCTGTCCCAATCTCGATCGACACCTATAAGGCCACGACCGCGGAAGCGGCACTGCGTTCTGGCGCTACGATCGTCAACGATGTCTGGGGGTTGATGCGCGACCCCGACATTGCGCGCGTTGCAGCAGCCCACGGCGCACCGGTGGTCATCGGGCACTGGGTACCGTCCTTGGCGAAGGAGACCGATGATGCCGGTGTCATCCCACGCATGCTGGAAGACCTGCAGCGCGCCGTCGACCATGCCCTGTCGGCTGGGATTGCGTCCGACGCCATCACGCTCGATCCGGGCATTGGCTTTGGCAAATCACCGACACAGAATCTGATCATCCTGAACGCTCTTCATGCCATTGCAGCACTCGGGTTCCCACTGTTAATCGGCACCTCGCGAAAGAGCTTTATCGGCCACATCACAGGACGCAAACCGCTCGACCGGCTTTCCGGAACAATCGCATCCAACATCGTTGCGGCAGCCAACGGCGCAGCGATCCTGCGTGTTCACGATGTCGCCGCCCATCACGACGCCCTGCGGGTTGCAACCGCGATCCAAAACGGCGCCATGCCCCCCGATATTCAGCTCTGATCAGCCGACAGAGCCCCGCAGGAGTTTCGTGCCGATGAGCACACCGATCCTTCGCCGCGACAAGATCTTTCTGCGTGAAATGCTGTTTCACACCAATCATGGCGTGTTTGAGCATGAGAAGGACTTCCCGCAGCGTTTCGTCGTTGATTTTGAGGGAGAGATCTATCTCGCGCCACCGGGCCAGAGTGATCAGGTGCGCGATACCGTGCGCTATGACGAAGTCGCCAAGACGATCCAGCGGGTGGTCGAAGGCGAGCGGTACAATCTGATCGAAGCCCTGGCTGAAGCAATCGCCGATGAGGTGCTGTCCAGCCACGAGGCGCTCGAGGTTGTGCGAATCCGGGTCAGCAAGCCCGAAGCGGCGGTTCCAGTGCTATGCGGTTCGGTTGGCGTCGAGATATTCCGCAAGCGATGAGCCTCACCTCACCCAGTCGCGCCTTTACGGAGACTTGGCCACCGGATGCAGTGCCCGAGCGCCCAGTAAGGGTCTATCTCGGATTGGGCACCAATCTCGGCTCCCGTTCGGATAATCTTGAGCAGGCTATCGCGGCAGTCAGCGAGACAGACGGGATTACCTTTCAAACCCGTTCGCAAGCGATCGTGACGGAGCCGTGGGGCAAGACAGATCAGCCGGCCTTTCTGAATGCTGTCATTGGCGTCGATACGGTATTAAGCCCGTCGGCTTTGCTGGCTCGGTGCCTTGAGGTCGAAGCCGGCATGGGCCGCATCCGCGCTGAGAAATGGGGTCCCCGCCTGATCGACATCGATGTGCTCACCTATGGGTTCTATCGCGTCAACGGAGATGGGCTGACGGTGCCCCATCCCCACATGACTGAACGCGATTTCGTCATGGAACCACTGCTTGAGATCGCACCCCATCTGACTCCGCTGATAACCCGCACGCAAGGGGTATGACCGACCTGTTGCCCGATCTGGCGCTGCAGACGGGCGCATTGATCTTTGTGGTGTTCGTCCTTGCCGGCTTCGTCAAGGGTGTCGTTGGCGTTGGCATGCCAACTATCGCGGTCGGCTTGCTGACCGCCTCAATCGGTCTCCAACCCGCCCTTGCGCTGATGGTCGTACCAACCTTCATCACCAATCTCTGGCAGGGACTCGCCGGTCCCCATCTGATGGGTCTGCTGCGACGCTTGTGGAGCTATCTGCTCGCTGCGACACTTTTCACCGGTGCTGGTGT
Source organism: Pseudomonadota bacterium (assembly GCA_039181495.1). Lineage (GTDB taxonomy): Bacteria > Pseudomonadota > Alphaproteobacteria > Rhizobiales > Tepidamorphaceae > JBCDCP01. The sequence goes on from JBCDCP010000019.1 coordinate 28,240, forward strand.
GGCCCTGCTTGTGTGGCTTAATCATCCGCTGTTGCCGCTCATCCTGGCGGCCAGCCTGATCGGTTACGGCACAGCAGCCTTGATGAAGTTCCGGATGGAGACCCAGCCGCATCAGGAAGTGGCATTGTCGCCAGCCCTCGGTGCCATGAATGGCCTGCTGATGGGGTTGACCGGATCGGGCACCGTTCCCGGTATCTTCTATTTTGACAGCCTTGCGCTTGGCCGTGACGCCATGGTGCAGGCCATGGGTCTGTTGTTCCTGGTTATCACCGGCGCATTGGCAATCACGCTGGCGGCGTTGGCGTCCGAAAGTGGCAGCATCGACAGCCGCTACCTGACACTGTCGGCGCTGTGCCTCATCCCCTCGTTCATCGGGATCCAGATCGGTGCGGTATTGCGGCACAGGCTGAGCGAAGCGCGCTTCAGGCAAGTCTTGTATATCGCGATCATTGCCATGGGCGTTGTGATCGCGTTCAGAACGCTCTAGCCAGCCGCCGGCAACTGGGCAGCTTGTGCACCGAACTGTCGCCTGAACTCGGCAAAGGCAGCTTCTGGCGCTGTCTTGCCATAGACTTGAAGGCGGTCGACCACATTGCGGCGCAACTTGGCCCATTTCGACTGGAGCCAGCGTTCGCGCATCACCGCCTTTGCCGCGACGATGTCTTCAATGCGGCGCACCGTATCCGGCCCAGGCTCTGCTATCTCAACACCGTCTTCCAGGCCTTCACCGGCACGCAGCACGAGACCGAAGCTGCCACTCTCGGAGAACAGCCAGTCCTCGCAGGCAAACCCGTTGCGGCGCGCAAATGATGCCAGCACGTCAGGCCCAAAATGCTGCACGTGCCCAAAATGAAAACGGCCGCGATAGGTCAGATGCGGGAAGCGCATGTTCGGGACCTCGATGATGAAGACTCCACCCGGCTTCAGCACGCTGCGGACAAACGCAAAGGCATCGTCGGGGTTGATCAGATGTTCGAAGACATGAAACGCTGTTGCCGCGTCGAACGGCCCGATCTGTCCCTTGAAATCGTGGTAGTTGCCGATCCGCAGGTCGACGCCATAGGCGGCCCGGCCATACTCACCATAGCCGTTGTTGGGCTCAATCCCCATCGCTTCATGGCCATGCGCACGCAGAATGTGAAGCAATTCGCCGCTGGCGCAGCCGATATCGAGAACAGATTTTGCGTCTGACAACCAGCGCTCCATGCGGCGATACCGCTTTGAGGCAATCCGCGCAGAGCGCAGCACATGGCGCGGTTTGGGCGAAATCGCCTTCTTGTAGCTGACCCGGTACTCATCAGCATAGAACGCCGCCGACTCGTCCGGCGTCGGCATCGGATTGACGAAGACATGGCCGCAATTTCGGCACAGCACGGTGCGCAGCGGGTCCCCCCGCCGATCCGTGTCGGCAATCACCTGATGCGTGTCCGGCGCGGACCGGCAGAGCGGACAGGGAATGGTCGTGCCTTTGAAGGCGAAAGCCATGGTTTGCCAGCTCTCCCGATGATGCTGCCAGGCGAAGTTACCGTTCAAAGAGGAATATTGTCGTGCTTGCGCCAGGGCCGTTCGGCATCCTTCTGGCGCAGCATCGCAAGAGCTTTGGCAACCCTGCGCCGGGTCGAATGCGGCATGATCACATCATCAATGAAACCGCGCTCAGCAGCAATGAACGGATTGGCAAAGCGCTCCTCATAATCGTTGATCCGGCCGGCGATCTTATCAGGATCATCAAGCTCCGAGCGATAGATGATCTCTGCTGCGCCCTTCGACCCCATGACGGCGATCTCGGCAGTCGGCCAGGCGAAATTGACATCGCCACCAATATGCTTGGACGGCATAACGACATAGGCGCCGCCATAGGCTTTGCGCGTGATCACAGTCACCAGAGGCACGGTTGCTTCGGTGTAAGCATAGAGCAGCTTGGCGCCATGCTTGATGAGACCACCATACTCCTGCGCGGTGCCCGGCAAGAACCCCGGCAC
>JBCDCP010000020.1:0-29460 GCA_039181495.1 Pseudomonadota bacterium
AGGTGACGAAGGCCGCGTGCCTGTCCGGATCGGACCAGATATCGGGGTTCTCCGGCACGCCGATGTTGTAGGCCTTGTCGTCGGCGAAACGCGGCCCGGTGTGGCAGGCAGCACATCCGGCCTTGCCGGTGAACAATTCAAAACCGGCCTCTGCCGAATCTGACATAGCACCGTTGTCGAACGGCGCGCCGCTTGAGGTTATCGTCTTGAGAAATTCCTGGATGGCGGACCGGACACCGCCATTGGACGGTTCGCCCTTACCGGCCTCTTCGAACAATGCGACATAGGTAGCGTCCTGCTTCAAACGCTCCTGCATGATCCGCATATCCATGTTCATGAAATAGGTTTCGGTCAGGCTTTCCCGCGTCACATCGTTGAGATTGGTGCCGAGCCTTCCGTCGTGAAACCAGTTTGCACGATGGCCCACATTGGCGAGCGTCGGGGTGTTCCTGAAGTGACCGCCAAACAGCGAATAGGCGTCCGACAGCGGCTTGCCATCGGTGAACGCCTTGTCGGGCTGGTGGCAGCTCGCGCAGGATAGAGTCGTGTCTCCCGACAATCGCGGATCATAGAACAACCGCGTGCCGAGATCGGCGAGAGGCTGATTGACCACGATCGGTTCAACCCAGCCAAAATCGTCAGCAAACGCGGCATGAGAAAAAGAAAAGGCGCCCAGTATTGCGGCCAGAACCGCACTGAACGCCCGACGATCCGCTCTGTGTTCTGAGTGAGCACGGCATGAACCGCTTCCCATAGGAGCCTCCCCTTCGCGCTCGCAAAACCGGACCCAGGACGACCCCGTCCGACTGTTTTCCGGAACGCTTCTAATTCTAAGAAAGGAGGCTAGAGCGTCAGTATTCGCCGATCTACCTAGTTCTATGAAGAGTTGTAACAGCTTGCCCGAAACCGGATCACAAATGCGCTTTGACCTTTGCCAAACGGCCCAACTGGTCGAGCAGAAGATGCGGATCGACTGGTTTTTCGAGGATCGTGACTTGGCCGATCGCCGAGAAATCGATCGGGTTTGACTGGTGCGCCGAGCAGACCACGATCGGCATTTCCGATGATGTCTTGCGGATGGCTTGGGCCACCTCTTCGCCGTTCATGTGCGGCATCAGATAGTCGGTCATGACCAGATCGTAGGCCTCAGGCGCGTCAGTAAAAGCGGTCAGGGCTTCCCGCGGATCAGTGAATGCGTCCGCCTCATAACTCTGACGTTGCAAAACCTTCTTGATGGCAGCCAGCACCTCGGGTTCATCATCGATCAGGAGAATGCGTCGCCCCTGCCCCCGCACCGGCTCAGATCGCGTCTCGGAGGATGCCAGTTGTTCGGTCTGAGGCAGCAGCAGCCGGAATGTACTGCCCTGCCCGGGCGCGCTGTCGAGCTGAACTTCACCGCCAATCTCGTCAACAAGACTGGCGACCAGAGACAACCCGAGACCAGTTCCCTTACCGACCGGTTTTGAGGTGAAGAAGGGATCAAAGATCTCTTCGTGCAGTTCCTCCGGAATACCGCAACCGTCATCCTGCACCTCGATGCACACCGGTCGCGCTGGGTCCTTCACGAGCCGGGCCGAGATACGAATCCGGCCTTCGCCAACACCGATTGCATCAGCTGCGTTGGTACCAAGATTCATGAGAACCTGGTGAAGCCGCGTTGGGTCGGCGAGAACCGTCAGATCATCGGGCACCGTGCTGTGCTCGATGGAGATCCCGGGATGGACCGTCGCCCTCATCAATCGAACCGTCTCTGAGAGGATTTCTTCCACAAGAACAGCGATCGGCCTGACTGCAGGCCGCCGTCCGAAAGCCAGGACCTGGCCGACGAGATTGCGCGCACGTTTTGCCGCCAGCTCAATCTGTTCAAGCTCGTCACTGCCGATCGCGTCCTCGGCGATGTCCATGCGTGCCACATATACATTGCCGAGTATCGTCGTCATCACATTGTTGAGGTCATGTGCCACGCCGCCGGCCATCAGCCCGACGGCCTCGAGTTTCTGAGCACGTTGCACCTGATCACGCGCCTTCTGCCGCTCTGTAATGTCCTCGCCTAGTCCAATCAGGTTTGTCGTTCGGCCAAGTTCATCCTTGAGAGCAAGCACCACCGTCTTGGTCCAGTAGTTCGAGCCATCCTTCTTCCGATTCTTGAATGTTCCGGTCCAGGTTTCGCCGCGCTCAAGCTGCTGGCGCATGTAGCGATAGACAGCTTGGGGCGTTTCGCCTGACTGCAGAAACCTCGGCGTTCTGCCAAGAACGTCGTCATCGGAATATCCTGTCAGCGAACAGAACTTCTCATTGACGTATTCGATATTACCGTCCGTGTCGGTGATGATGATTGTCGCCGGGCTCTGGTCCACTGCCCGGTAGAAGACATTTGCCGCGTGTTGCGCTGCTTTGCGCTCGGCCAGTTCCTCTCGCAGAGAGGTGATGGATCCACGCAACTCACGCTGCAGATTGAAAAACAGCAGATAGAGAACGAGCGCGACCGCAGCCAGCGCTGCCAGGGCCTGATAGCCGGTGCCAACCAGAGCATTTCCCTGCTCAACAGCGCCGGAAATCGTCGCTAGTGTCTCCTGGCGTTTGTCGCGCCAAAACCGATCAAGCTCGACAAGTGCTGCAATGGCAGCCGTGTCATCGACCTTGACCAAGCTGTCCGTTTCAGCAATCGGCCAGCCCTCGCGTGCAGACCGTACGGCAACCGGAATCTTGGATGCATAGACGGCGATCGTCTGTTCGATCCGTTCCAGTTGATCCAATTCAAAGCGGCTTGCCCCGCTCTGGCGATAGTCTGTGATGGTCTGACTGAAATCACTCAACTGGCGTTGCAACTGACCAAGATAGACCGCGTCCTTGCGCAGCACGTAGTTCTTGAAGTTATGAATGATGCCGCCGTATCCGAGATGACCCCGTATCCGCACAAGCAGTTCGCCGCGCCGATCAGCTTCGGCAGAATACGCTTTCCAGCTTTGTTCGATGGCGTTAAGCCGGTCCTGAGTTTGCGTGCCCAGATAGAGACCGATCACAACCGTCGCTGTCAGAAGAAAGGCTGCGCCAACACTGGAGACGACAAGTCGCAAGAACGGGTCGCGTCGGGAGTTATCGCTTTCAAAATGGGGCTGTATGCGGGCCGAAACATCCATTTGAAGGACCTTTCACCGGGTGGGCCTGGCGGCAACGATCGAAGATTAGGTCATTCTGCGTGTAACCGGCGAGGTATGCTTTGAGCCAGCGCATCTTAGTGGTTGATGACGATCCGCAAATCACCCGCCTGCTTAAGCGTGTGCTTGATCGTGACGGTTACGAGACGACCTGTGTCGGCTCGGGCCTGGCGATGAGACAGGTGCTGTCTGACTCAGAGCCCGACCTCTGCATTCTCGACATTGGATTGCCTGATACGGACGGCATGGAACTGCTTGACGAGATCCGTGCGACATCCGGCATGCCGGTAATCTTTCTTAGTGTCCGTGACCAACTGGATGATCGGGTGCTGGGCCTCGAGCATGGTGCGGACGATTACATCTGCAAACCTTTCGAACCGCGCGAACTCACGGCCCGTATCCGCACGGTGCTGCGGCGCAATGGCGCCAACGCCAATGGTGAAGCCACAGGTGCGCAGCTGCCTTCGCTCATCCAGCTTGGTGATTGGGTGCTCAACCCAATTCAGCGAACCGTCACCGATTCCCGCACGGATGGTGACGCACAGCTGACGAGCATGGAATTCGACCTGCTGCGCGCGCTGGTGGAAAACCCGCGGGAATCGTTGACGCGCGAGGAACTGATCCGAGCCGCCCGCGGTAGCAACGCCTTCATCTCGGATCGGAATGTGGACGTGCACATCATGCGACTACGCAAGAAGATTGAGCCGGATCCGTCGCAACCGCGCTACGTCAAGACGATTCACGGCGTCGGGTACTGCCTGACGGAGACGCCAAGACGATTGGCATCATAAGACTGGCGGCAGATCTCCGCGCGCCCACCCTTCCCGCAAGTCGTCTGCATAGTCGCCAAAGACACCTTTGGAGACAGCGTCGCGCGAGCCAGCCATCACCGACTGGTAGTAGGCCACATTGACCCAGGACAGGATCATTCCGGCAAGCAGTTCACCCGATCTGACCAGGTGATGCAGATAAGCCCGGCTGTAGGTGCGCGCAGCTTCGCAATCGCTTGTTTCATCCAACGGCCGCGGATCATCCTGATGCCGCGCATTCTTGAGATTGAGCTTGCCGAACCGGGTGAAGACCTGTCCATGCCGGCCGGCACGGGTCGGCATCACGCAGTCGAACATGTCGACGCCGCGCGCAATGGCGCCGAGAATGTCATCGGGTGTGCCGACCCCCATCAGGTAATGCGGCGCATCATCAGGCAGAAATGGAAGTGTCGCCTCAAGCGTCGAGAACATCACGTCTTGAGGCTCACCAACGGCCAGTCCGCCGATCGCATAGCCGGGAAACCCTATCTCCACGAGACCCTCAGCAGATTGCCGGCGCAGCGCCGGGTCATCGCCGCCCTGAACGATGCCAAACAGCGCCTGGCCGCGCTCGGGGTCGAAGGCAGTCTTGCAGCGTTCGGCCCAACGCAGGGAGAGCCGCATGGCGCGTTCGATCTGATCACGCTCAGCGGGCAGGCCAATGAGTTCATCAAGCTGCATCTGAATGTCTGATCCCAACAGCGCCTGGATTTCCATGGCACGCTCCGGAGTCAGATCATGCATGGCTCCATCAACGTGCGACCGGAACAGAACACCCTCTTCTGTCACTTTGCGCAGGTCAGACAAAGACATGACCTGGAAGCCCCCTGAATCTGTCAGGATCGGTTTTTGCCAACGCATGAAACTGTGCAAGCCGCCCAAGGCTGCGACACGCTCGGCGCCCGGCCGCAGCATCAGGTGATAGGTGTTACCGAGCAGGATATCCGCGCCCGTCTCCGCCACGGTTTCGGGGAACATCGCCTTGACGGTGCCCTGCGTGCCCACAGGCATGAAAGCCGGCGTGCGGATAACCCCTCTCGGCAACGTGATCTCACCACGCCGGGCGCCTTTGTCCCGGGCAACAATCTTGAATTCGAACCCAGTCACGGCGCAGCCTCGTCTGCACCATGCCGAAACAGCAACGATGCATCGCCATAGGAGTAGAAGCGGTATCCGGATTGAATGGCGTGGGCATAGGCCGCCTTCATGGTCTCGAGGCCGCAAAAGGCGGAGACCAGCATGAACAGAGTGGATCGCGGCAAATGGAAGTTGGTCATCAGGATATCAGCAACCTGAAACTCGAAACCAGGCGTGATGAATATATCGGTTTCACCGCTCCACGGCACGGCGCCACCCTCCCCGTCTGCAGCACTCTCCAGCAACCGAAGGACGGTGGTTCCAACAGCGATGACCCGCCCACGCCGCGCGCGGCATTGGGCAATGGCCGAGGCGGCAGCTTCGGGGACGACACCGAACTCGGCATGCATGGTGTGATCGTCGGTATCATCCGATTTGACGGGAAGAAACGTGCCTGCCCCCACATGCAGGGTGAGAAACGCCGTCTGCACGCCAGCTTCACTTAGAGCATTCAGCAAGTCGGGCGTGAAATGCAGGCTCGCCGTCGGCGACGCCACCGATCCCTCTTCCCTGGCGAAGACCGGCTGATAGTCGGACCTGTCCCGCTCGTCCACCGCACGTTTGGCAGTGATGTAGGGCGGCAATGGCATGGCACCGCGCTGATTGACGGCCTCATCAAGCGCTGTCCCACTGATTGAAAAAAACAAATGGGCCTCACCGCCGGCAATGCTGTCGATTGTCGCTTCTAGGCCATCGCCAAAATCGATCACGTCGCCAGCCTTCAACCGCTTGGCCGGCCGAACAAAGGCCCTCCATGCGCTTGCGTCTGTACGCTTGTGAAGGTTGACGTAGATGCGCGCATGCGTCTCGCCACGCCACCGCACCCCTTCCAGAGCAGCTGGAAGGACGCGGGTGTCGTTCAACACCAGAAGATCGCCTTGCCTCAGTAACTCGGGAAGGACACGCACATTGCCGTCGGTAAACTCGCCGTCCTTTACGACAAGCATGCGGGCCGCATCGCGCGGCGATGCAGGCCGCAGCGCAATGCGGTCTTCAGGAAGCTCGAAATCGAAGGAATCAACCCGCATGGGGTACAAGGTCCCCTGCGGCCAGAGACTCAGAGGTCGGCGGCGACTTTCATCGACACGATCTGATCTGGATCCTGCACAGGCTCGCCGCGCTTGATCTGATCAACATTGTCCATGCCTTCAATCACCTCTCCCCAGACAGTGTACTGGCCATCGAGGAAACTGACATCATCAAAGCAGATGAAGAACTGGCTGTCGGCCGAATCGGGATTCTGCGACCGGGCCATGGACGTAACGCCGCGTTTGTGTGGGGCATCCGAGAACTCGGCCTTCAGCTTCTGGCCCGAACCACCCATGCCGGTTCCCGTGGGATCGCCCGTCTGGGCCATGAAACCGTCAATCACCCGGTGAAACACGATACCATCATAGAACCCTTCACGCGCCAGTTCCTTGATGCGCGAACAGTGATTGGGCGCCAGATCGGGTCGCAACGCAATCGTCACGGTACCGTGTGTGATCTCCATCACGAGCGTGTTCTCAGGATCGCTGGTCTCGGCCATGGCCGTCTCCTCTAATGTTTCTGTTGGGGGTAACGAATTTCGCTTACGATCCCGCGCCGGCGGCATCTTCTGAGATCTTCATCGAGATGATCTTGTCAGGGTTTGCCGGCGGCTCACCACGGGTGATCTGGTCGACGTGCTCCATGCCGCTCGAGACGGTACCGAACACCGTATACTGGCCATCGAGGAACCGGGCATCGCCGAAGGTGATGAAGAACTGGCTGTTGGCTGAGTTGGGATTTGCTGCCCGCGCCATACCCACCGTCCCACGCACAAAAGGCGTGTTGCTGAACTCAGCCGGCAAGTCAGGCAAATCGGAGCCGCCCCGTCCGGTACCCGTGGGATCACCGGTCTGTGCCATGAATCCATCAATCACACGGTGAAAGACAATCCCGTCATAGAAACCCTGGCCGGTCAGCTGTTTGATCCTAGCAACATGTTGTGGCGCAAGGTCGGGGCGCAGTGCAATGGCAACGGTACCGCTCTTGAGTTCCAAGAGAAGCGTGTCGCCCAACGCAGCCGGTGCCGTCGACGTTTGTTCGCCATTGCCACCACCATCCGAACAAGCAGCCAAAAGCAAGGCCACGGCCGCAAGCAGGCCCAATCCAATTCCGCGCATCAATTGCCTCCAGGGGAAAATTCAGGTCAGTGCCCGGACCAGACTCCGGGTCGGTTCAGGCCAACGCCTTGGCTATAGCCTCGGCGACTCGGGGCGGCACGAATCCAGTGACATCACCGCCCATGGCCCCGATCTGCCGGACAATACTGGCGGCAATGTGCCGCGTTTCGCTCTCTGCGGGGAGAAACAGCGTGTCGACGCCTCCCTGCAAACGGCGGTTCATGCCAAAGAGCTGCATCTCATAGTCGAAATCAGTGCCGTCACGAATCCCACGAACCATGGTCTTCGCCCGATGCCGCAATGCTGCCTCCACGACAAGATCATCGAAGGTGACGATTTCGATGCGGCATCCGCCGTCACAGACGGAAGCGGCTTCGGCTTCCAGCAGCGCCGCCCGCTCTTCGACGTTCAAAAGGGCTTTCTTGGTATGGTGTAGGCCGATGGCCAGAACCAGCCGGTCAAACAGCCGCGATGACCGTTCGATGATATCCAGATGGCCATATGTGACAGGGTCAAAACTACCTGGATAAATGCCGACGCGTTCGCTCATTCAGACACCACAAGTCAGGCGGGCCGCTTGCTCAGCGCCAGCCAAAAGCCACCACCGATCAGCATCGACCCCGAAATCCGCTCGATCCAGCGGATATTGGAGCGCGAGAACATCTGCCCTGTCTTGCCTGCCAGGAAGGCATAGGCACCATCGAGGATGGTGGCAACAAGCATGAAGACAGCACCAAGAATGGCTGCCTGCATCGCCGCAGAGCCATTTGCAGGTGTGATGAATTGCGGGATGAAGGCACCGAAGAATAAAAGCGCTTTTGGGTTCGACCAGATTACGAGAAAGCCCTGCCAGAAGAACCGCAACGAGTTGCGTTCTCGCACAACCTGTTCGGGATCAGCCTCAGCGAGCCTGCCGTCACTGCGCCACAACTTGATACCGAGCCAGATCAGGTAGGCGGCACCAGCAAGCTTGGCCCAGAAAAACACCTCGCCAAGATGGGTGACAATGGTCTGAAGTCCGGCCGCCAGCACAACCAGCATGATGGCCAGCCCAGCTTGCGTACCGGCAACATTCCACAAGCCCGCCGCTGCGCCATGACGCAGGCTATTGGCAATAATCACAGTAACCGTCGGTCCAGGAACGATGACAACCGCGGCGCAGGCAAGCACGTAGGCAAGTAGGATGGTCGGCTCGATCACGTCTCATCTCCAGCATCGGAATCTGGTGCATCGCCGCCCGATCCGCCTTCCTCTGGCCCATCGGCATCGGGCTCGTCCTCACCGTCATCCTCCGGCAGATGCTCGACGGAAACAACGCGTTCATCGTCGGCAGTGTTGAAGATTGTCACGCCCTGGGTCGATCGGCCTGCAATGCGGATTTCATCGACTGGACACCGGATGAGCTGGCCACCATCACTGACAAGCATGATTTCATCGCTGTCATCGACTGGGAAGGACGCAATGACCGGTCCGTTGCGCGCGCTCACAGACATGGCGGCGATCCCCTTGCCGCCGCGGCCCGAGACTCTGTACTCGAAAGACGACGTCCTCTTGCCGTAACCGTTCTCAGAAACGGTCAGCAGGAACTGCTCGGCCGCGCTCATCTCGGCATAACGCTCCTGGCTTAGTTCACCGCCCGATGAGTCCTCGTCGAACACCGCCTCTTCGGTTTCACCGCGCATCAGTCGCGCGCGTTTGAGATACTCGACGCGTTCGTCGGGCGTTGCTTCGAAGTGGCGCAAGATCGCCATTGAGATAACCGTATCGGTATCCGCAAGGTTGATACCACGCACGCCCATTGAATCACGGCTCTGAAACACACGCAGATCCTTGACCGGGAAGCGGATGCACTGGCCGTTGGCCGTGGTCAGCAGCACATCATCGTGTTCAGTGCAGGTTTCGACCCCGACAATGCCGACGCCCTCGTCAGGCTTCATGGCAATCTTGCCGTTCTGCCTCACTTCCACAAAATCCGACAGTTTATTGCGGCGAACCGATCCCTTTGTGGTTGTGAACATCACATCCAGTTCGCCCCAACTCGTCTCATCTTCGGGCAGCGGCATGATGGAGGTGATCGTCTCGCCCTCGGTCAGCGGCAACAGGTTCACAAAGGCCTTGCCGCGCGCCTGGGGCGCAGCAATTGGCAGGCGCCAAACCTTCATCTTGTAGACCATGCCACGCGATGAGAAGAACAGCACCGGCGTATGCGTGTTGGCCACGAAGATCTTTGTGACGAAATCCTCGTCCCGCGTTGCCATGCCAGAGCGGCCCTTGCCGCCGCGTCGCTGCGCGCGATAGGTCGACAATGCAACACGCTTGACGTAGCCCGCGTGACTCACCGTCACGACCATGTCTTCCCGCGCTATGAGGTCCTCGTCCTCCATGTCCGGCCCGCCTTCAGCGAGCTCGGTGCGGCGCGGCGTGCCGAATTCTTCGGCAACGGCATTCATCTCGTCCTTGATGATCGACATCAAACGAGCCCGCGAGGAGAGAATGTCCAGATAGTCAGTGATCTGTCCGCCGATCTCATTGAGCTCATCGGCAATCTCATCGCGACCAAGTGCCGTCAGGCGCTGCAGGCGCAGTTCAAGAATGGCCCGGGCCTGAGCCTCGGAAAGCTTGAAAGTGCCCTCCTCGCTCAACCGGTGGCGCGGATCGTCAATCAGCGCGATCAACGGCGCCATGTCAGCCGCAGGCCAATCCCGCGCCATCAACGCCTCACGGGCGGCCGCAGGGTCAGGCGCGGTTCTGATCAGTTTGATGACCTCATCGATATTGGCAACGGCAACAGCCAGGCCAACCAGCACGTGGGCACGATCGCGGGCCTTGTTGAGCAAGAACTTCGTGCGCCGGCTGATCACCTGTTCGCGGAAGCTGATAAATGCCCGCAGCATGTCCTTCAGCGTCAGGACTTCAGGCTTACCGCCATTGAGCGCGACCAGATTGGCGCCAAATGTTTGCTGCAACTGCGAGAACCGATAGAGCTGATTCAGGATCACATCGGCGACGGCATCGCGCTTGAGCTCTACGACGACGCGCATACCCTGACGATCGCTTTCATCGCGAATATCGGCAATGCCCTCGATCCGCTTGTCACGCACCAATTCGGCAATGCGCTCGATCATCATCGCCTTGTTCACCTGATAGGGTATCTCGGTGATAATGAGCGCTTCGCGATCCTTGCGGATTTCCTCGACTGTCACCCGGCCGCGCATGACAATGGACCCGCGCCCGGTTGTGTAGGCGGAGCGGACACCACTCTGACCAAGAATAAACCCGCCGGTCGGGAAATCCGGACCGGGGACGATCTGCATCAGCTCTTCGATCGCAAGCTCGGGATTGTCGATCAGCGCGACTGCGGCACGGACGACTTCACGGAGATTGTGCGGTGGGATGTTGGTCGCCATACCCACGGCAATGCCGCCGGCTCCATTGACCAGCAGGTTCGGAAAGCGGGCCGGCAAGACGACCGGTTCCTGCTCCGAGTTGTCATAATTCTCCTGGAAATCGACGGTGTCCTTGTCGATGTCTTCCAAGAGGTTATGGGCAACCTTCTCAAGGCGCACCTCGGTGTAGCGCATGGCAGCCGGCGGATCGCCGTCAACAGAGCCAAAGTTCCCCTGACCATCGATCAATGGCAGACGCATGGAAAAGTCCTGCGCCATCCGTACCAGCGCGTCGTAAACCGCCTGATCGCCATGGGGGTGGTATTTACCGATCACATCGCCGACGACACGTGCCGACTTGCGATACGGTTTGTTCCACTCATAGCCGTTCTCATGCATCGAATAGAGGATGCGGCGATGCACCGGTTTCAGACCGTCGCGCACGTCAGGAAGCGCACGGCTAACGATCACGCTCATGGCGTAATCGAGATAGCTGCGCTTCATTTCCTCGGTGATCGAGACCGGCTCAATCGCGGAAGGATCATCTCCAGCCGGCGGTGCGGTGCTATCGTCTGACACGAATCGGAAAACCCTTTTTGTTCTGACCGATATTTAGCAATTCGCGGCGGTATTCACCAGTTCATCGCCGGTCTGTCAGCCATGTTTTAGACAAGTCGGGAAAGCCGCCTCAGGGAGCAGCCAGATTGGGCGATTGCTGCAGGTAACGCGATGTGCTGTGGTCAGATAATGCCGGCTGGAGGGCGCAACCGTGATCGACCAGACAACCCTTATCGCTTACACCCTGATAGTCTTGGGTTTTGTATTCATACCCGGCCCGGCAACGCTGCTGACGGTGGCCCGCGCCACGACATCCGGCACGCGGGTTGGCATTGCGACGGGCGGCGGAATAGCCGCTGGTGACCTCATTCACACCGCCATGGCGATCATTGGCCTATCGGCCATCATCGCCACCTCCGCGTTGCTCTTCACCATCATCAAATACCTGGGGGCGGCCTACCTCATCTATCTCGGCATCACCGCCATCTTGACGAAGGTCGACACGGTACCAGGCCAGGGCACGTTGCCCATCACAGCCGGTAAAGCGTTCCGACAGGCGATCACAGCAGAGCTGCTCAACCCAAAAACAGCGTTGTTTTTCCTGGCGTTCTTGCCGCAGTTCGTAAATCCGGCCAACGGGTTCGTGACCCTTCAGCTAACAGTTCTGGGCCTATTGTTCGTTGTTCTCGGGCTTTTCAGCACCGTGATATTCGCGCTGGCGGCCGGGTTTCTGGGGGACTTTCTTCGCCGCAATCCAACCGTTCTCAAATGGCAGGGCAGGATTGTTGGCAGCATCTATTGCGCATTGGGCGTCAGGCTTGCGCTGCAGGAGCGCTAACGTCTCTCATTTGCTCCACGACCAGACGTGACCACGGCAGAATGGCCGACACCATGAACTTCGTTATCCCATCAGATTTTCTGCTCTCCGCATTCGCCACGCTGTTTGTGACGATCGATCCGATCGGCCTTGCACCGATCTTCGTTGCGCTGACAGCAGGCATGTCGTTGGCGCAGCGTCGTGAGGTCGCATTTCGGGCGACTATCATTGCCCTGGGCGTCCTGCTCTTGAGTGCCTTTGGTGGCAAGCCGCTACTCGATGCTCTCGGGATTACCGTTCCCGCCTTCCGGATCGCCGGCGGATTGCTGCTGTTCATCATCGCTGTGGAAATGATCTTCGAACGGCGCACCGAGAGGAAACAGAATACCGCCGAAACTGCCATTACACGCGATCACATCGAGAATCTGGCCGCGTTTCCGCTCGCGGTACCCCTGATGGCAGGTCCCGGCGCCATCACGGCCGTCATCCTGCTGCATGGCCAGGCATCGGGGGACATCAACAAGCTCGGGGTTCTGGTCGGATGCATCACCGGCATCGTTCTGCTGTGCCTTGTGATGTTCCTGCTGGCAGCCCGGATCGGCAAGTGGCTGGGCATTACCGGCCGGGTCATCATTACGCGGCTCTTGGGCGTGATCCTCGCCGCGCTGGCCGTTCAATTCGTGGCGGACGGCACATTCGGACTGCTGGCCGCGCAGGCCTGAGCCGAGAGGCTACCCGCCAGCTCCATTAAGTTTCACCGTGATTTCCGCGCCACCCAACCCATGGACGGAGTCATGGGCACGCACCGTAACTTCAGTGATGCCATCCGGCACGACCACGCCCCGAAGTGATCGGGTGAAGGGCTGCTCATCAACGTGCGGGTGATGCAGAATCCGCTCGCCAAGCACGACCCCGTCCGGACCAACAATGTCGAAGCGGTCAGCATAGTGATCCCACCCCGTATCGGCATGCCGGATTGTGGCCGAGAAGGTCCATCGGCCCTCGCCGTTCGGTTCTGCAGTGGCTGCAATGACATCCGCTTCCCCGGCAAGCAGACCATCATTTGCGTGCACCAACCACAGCATTGCGAGGACCAGCGTCAGAAGGGCTGTCTTCGCAGGTCTTGCAGCATGAACCATGTCAGAGCGCTCCAGTTGCGAGTCTGTGGATCAGTCCAGCGGTTTCAACCGGCGAGATCAACATACAATCATGGCCACTTCTGAGATCGTGGATCGGCCAGCCGGCCTGTTTGGCCCACTTTCGGGAAGTTTCAAGCGGAGCATAGATCGGATCAACACATTGCACATAACTGCAATCGAGACTGCCACCGACCGGCCCTGCAAAAGGCGCCGGATCGGTAAAGGTCCGAAACGGATGCGGGGTGAGCTTCGGCGCGACTTCCTCAGCAAGCGCATCGTCGAGAATTCCGAGCATGTCCGGTCTTGGTGGTGGCAGACTTAGGCCGCCGCTGGTTTCCTCCGCCTTTTCACGGCGTGAGGCTTGAACCTCGGGCGAGAACTGATCAAACGGCGCAACGCCAGCTTCGACGATCAGGGCATCGAGATAAACTAGCAACGAAAGGCGATCGGGCATTCGCTCCGCAAGCGCTTAGAGGATCGTGCCGGCAAAACTGTGACCGACAAGGACGATGCCATCGTCGGCAATTTCCGATAGATGGCTCGCCACATCCTCAACAAATGTCTCGATCGAGACATCCGGCGTCAGTAGGTGCGCCTTGTCTGCAAGGCCAGTCAGGGTCGGCGCAGAAACGGTATGGCCATGTTCTGCCAGCAGTGGTCTGACCGCGTCCCAGCACCATCCGCCATGCCAGGCACCATGGATCAAGACAATATTGCGGCCCGACATGCTGACCAGCAGCCCGACGCGTCAGAACGGGATGTCGTCGTCGAGATCAGCGCCTGCCCGGCTGCTACCGCCTCCTCCACCACGCTGTTCATCCATGGCGCGCGATGAGCCGAAGTCACTGTCCGGCGGCCCGGACATCTGGTCCATGCCGCCCGAACGACCATCAAGCATGGTGAGCGTGCCGCCATAATTCTGCAGCACGACTTCGGTGGTGTAGCGCTTCTGGCCGGACTGATCTTCCCATTCGCGCGTCTGCAACTGGCCCTCGACGAAAATCTTTGAGCCCTTGCGTAGATACTGCTCAACCACGCGGCACAGACCCTCAGAGAAGATCACGACCCGATGCCATTCAGTCTTCTCCCTCTTCTCGCCAGAATTCCTGTCACGCCATGTTTCAGTCGTGGCCACGCTCAGATTGGCAATCGGGCGGCCGTCCTGGGTGCGGCGGATCTCCGGATCACGCCCGAGATTGCCAATCAGCATCACCTTGTTGAGACTTCCCGCCATGCCGCTACTCCCATGCCATAATCACCTGTACCCTAGCCTGTCAGGCTGCTGGAGCGCAAGCAATGTTCTTGTAATGTTCCTAACGCTCTGGAACAATCGCCAGAACGAGTCGGCGGACTTTGGACCAAGGCAGTTCCCGTTGCGAGCCTCGATGCAACAGGGGCACAGCGATTGTGGAAAAGCGCCAGCAGCATAGCGAGGTTGCATGGACCGCGAACCATCCCGCCTTACATGCCGTATAGTCTCAAAGACAGCGGCCGAGTGGACGTTGCCGAAGATTTTCGCGGTACGATCTCTCAATTCCCCGGAACGGTTGTGATGACGACACCCCCCGATACAGGCCCCAAGGCCCTGCTGATCCGCGGTGCGCGCGAGCACAATCTCAAGGGCGTTGACCTTGATCTTCCGCGCGACCGGATGATCGTCTTCACGGGGTTGTCGGGTTCAGGCAAATCATCTCTGGCCTTTGACACGATCTATGCCGAAGGCCAGCGCCGCTATGTCGAGTCGCTGTCGGCCTATGCGCGCCAATTCCTGGAAATGATGCAGAAGCCCGATGTCGATCTGATCGAGGGGCTGTCGCCAGCGATATCAATCGAACAAAAGACCACATCGCGCAATCCGCGCTCCACCGTCGGCACGGTCACCGAAATCTATGACTATATGCGGCTACTGTTCGCCCGCGTCGGTGTTCCCTACTCGCCTGCCACCGGACTGCCGATCGAAAGCCAGACCGTCAGCCAGATGGTCGACCGCGTAATGGCGCTTCCTGAAGGCACCCGGCTCTATCTGATGGCACCGGTCGTGCGCGGCCGGAAGGGCGAATACCGCAAGGAACTGGCCGAGTATCTCAAGCGCGGGTTTCAGCGCGTGAAGATCGACGGTGCGTTCTACGAAATCCCGGAAGCACCGGCGCTCGACAAGAAATTCAAGCACGACGTCGACGTTGTTGTGGACCGGATCGTCGTTCGCGAGGACATGGCGACGCGGCTAGCCGACAGTTTCGAAACCGCGTTGGGTCTCGCAGATGGCCTGGCAACGGTTGAGTTCGCCGATCTGGCCGAGGGCGAAACGGAACCACAGCAGATCATCTTCAGTCAAAAATTCGCCTGTCCTGTCTCGGGTTTCACCATTGCCGAGATCGAACCGCGGCTATTCTCATTCAACAGCCCACAAGGTGCCTGCCCGACATGTGACGGGCTCGGCACACAGCTTATGTTCGAGCCCGACCTCGTGGTGCCTGATGCTGATCTGTCGCTGCGCGATGGCGCGGTCCTGCCTTGGGCCAAAACCGGGCAGACCTCGCCCTATTACACCCAAACGCTGGAAGCGATCGCACGCCATTTCAAGGTCAGCATGACCACGGCGTGGGCAGATCTGCCCGAAAAAGTCCGGGACACAATCCTTTTCGGCTCAGGCAGCGACGACATTCGTTTCATCTATGACGATGGCACCCGTCGATACGAGACCACCAAGCCTTTCGAGGGTGTCATCGGCAATATCGAGCGGCGCTGGCGCGAGACTGAAAGCCAGTGGATTCGAGAGGAATTGTCCCGCTATCAGTCAGATCATCCTTGCGAAGCCTGTGGCGGGTATCGGCTTCGCCCCGAGGCACTGGCGGTCAAGATCGATGGCAAACACATTGGCGAGATCAGCGCGCTATCGATCCGCGCCGCCCGGGATTGGTTCGAGACCATCCCCGACAAGCTCACTGACAAGCAGAACGAGATCGCCTCGCGCATATTGAAGGAAATCCGCGAGCGGCTTCGTTTTCTCGTTGATGTCGGGCTCGAGTATCTCACCCTTTCGCGCAATTCCGGCACGCTTTCGGGCGGCGAGAGCCAGCGCATTCGCCTCGCCTCACAGATCGGCTCAGGCCTGACCGGTGTACTCTATGTGCTCGATGAGCCATCTATCGGATTGCACCAGCGCGACAATGCCCGGCTTCTCGAAACGCTGAAGCGGCTACGCGATCTCGGCAACACAGTCATCGTCGTGGAGCATGACGAGGACGCGATCCTCGAGGCAGACCACGTCGTCGACGTTGGCCCTGGCGCCGGCATTCATGGCGGGACCGTCGTTGCCAGCGGTACGCCCAGCGAAGTGATGGCCAATCCGGCGAGCCTGACCGGTCAGTATCTCACTGGCATGCGCCAGATCCCCATGCCAACGGATCGACGGGCCCGCAAGAAAGGGCGCGAGATCCGCGTTATCGGTGCCCATGGCAACAATCTCAAGGACGTGTCAGCCGAGTTCCCTCTCGGCACCTTCACCTGTGTCACCGGTGTGTCCGGCGGCGGCAAGTCGACGCTTCTGATCGACACGCTGTACAAGGCGGTGGCTCGCAAGCTCAACAATGCGCGCGACAATCCCGCACCGCATGACCGGATCGAGGGACTCGAGCATATCGACAAGATCATCGATATCGACCAGTCGCCGATCGGGCGGACACCACGATCCAACCCAGCAACCTATACCGGCGCGTTCACGCCGATCCGTGAGTGGTTTGCCGGTCTCCCCGAAGCCAAGGCGCGCGGCTATGGGCCAGGCCGGTTCTCGTTCAATGTGAAGGGCGGTCGCTGTGAGGCTTGCCAGGGCGACGGCGTCATTAAGATTGAGATGCACTTCCTGCCTGATGTCTACGTCACCTGTGATGTGTGCAAGGGCAAACGCTATAACCGCGAAACGCTCGAAGTGATGTTCAAGGGCAAGACGATCGCCGATGTGCTCGACATGACAGTCGACGAGGCGCGTGATCTGTTCGAGGCGGTTCCGTCGATCCGGGACAAGCTCGAAACGCTACAGCGCGTTGGCCTGAGCTACATCCACGTTGGCCAGCAGGCAACAACCCTGTCCGGTGGTGAGGCACAGCGGGTCAAGCTCGCCAAGGAACTGTCAAAACGCGCCACCGGCAGAACCCTTTACATCCTCGACGAACCGACCACCGGGCTGCACTTCCATGATGTCGCCAAGCTGCTGGAAGTGCTGCATGAGCTTGTCGATCAAGGCAACACGGTGATCGTAATCGAGCACAATCTCGAGGTCATCAAGACCGCCGACTGGGTGATCGACCTGGGCCCCGAAGGTGGTGATGGCGGCGGAGAGATCGTGGCGTCTGGCACGCCGGAAGAGATTGCCGCAAACGAACGCAGCCACACGGGACATTTCCTGCGTCAGCTTCTCGGCAGGCGGCAGGTAGCCCGGCATACGGATGCTGCAGAGTGAGCGCTGACGATCCAACGCGTTTGCGACTGCAACCAGCCTAGATCATCGATCGGAGTTTGGTGGCGGAGACGCCGGCGGACAGGATCAGGAAAAACCGTCGCGCTTCCAACGGGCCAGGGTCATGACCTCCGGCACATCACCATTGTGCCGCATCCAGGAATCGACCGACCAGCGAATACCGGTCTCCTTTTCCCGGATCACCGCCGTGTTGTGCGGATAACGGGTATCGAGCACGAAGCCACGGCCCTCAATGCGGGCAACAGTGTGATGCTTCAGCAGCCCCTCACGCTGCAGAAGGATCAGCAAGCGGGTCGTGTTGCGTGCTTCATCTACGCAATCGAGCTGGCTGCGGTTGCCTTCCATTTCGTAATTGCCGGCAATGTCATCCTCGGTGCCGGCAAAACGCGCCGCGTGACGTTCGAAATAGGCAACAGCCTGCTTGATTGCCTCGCGCTCATGTGCAGGGCTCTTTTCGCCATGCTCCATGATCTCTTCGAGTTCGCTGGCCAGTTTGCCTTTGACCCGAACATTGGTTTCGAAATGGCAGCCAAAACCATGACAGAAGACGATGTATTGCGCCTTCACGAATGTGGCCTGCACGCGAACCGACGACTGGGCCTGCGCCTGCGATGACAGTGTCAGCGAAAACACCGCAGCCAACACAAATCCAACAATCGTGCCAAACGAGGATCGAGCCATCACCAAATCCGGTCGGTTCAACGTCAGTTATTTTTGGAAGCGAATCTCGCCCCATACCAGCCCAATTAGGTACAACACATGGTTACCAGTGGGTAAACCGGTCAAATCTGACAGTTGGGTCATGGTTAAGTGGGACGCGCGCAGTATGTCTCACGCAAGCTGTCGCAAATCCGCTTGATAACTCGCCGATTTTGCCGATGAAATGGGCTGCGGCAGTAAACCGGGCTCAACCCTCGGGATCGTACAAAACCGGCGATTTGCCACGTACTGTGTCAAACATGTAACGCCGCCAGGACATGCAAAGGACCCCAGTGGAAAAGTCGAACACCATCCATGTCATCGGTGGCGGTCTAGCCGGCAGCGAAGCAGCTTGGCAGGCGGCCAATCAGGCCGCCGACGTCGTCCTGTACGAAATGCGACCCGTGCGCGGAACCGATGCCCACAAGACCGACAGCCTCGCTGAACTGGTGTGTTCAAATTCTTTCCGCTCAGACGATGCCGAAACCAATGCCGTTGGCCTGTTGCATCAGGAAATGCGGCGCTGCGGCTCACTCATCATGGCCAGCGCCGATGAGCATCAGTTGCCCGCCGGTGGCGCGCTGGCCGTCGACCGGCATGGGTTTTCGGATGCGGTCACCGCATCGCTGGAAGCCCATCCTCAGATTTCGATCAGACGACAGGAAATCGCTGATCTCGACGGCTTTGAAGGCCTCAATACCATCGTTGCGACGGGTCCGCTGACGTCCGATGGCCTGTCCAGTGCCATAGCCAGACTGACCGGCACCCAGGACCTCGCCTTCTTTGATGCGATCGCGCCGATCGTGCACCGCGACAGCATCAATATGGACGTGGCATGGTTCCAGTCCCGCTACGACAAGCCCGGCCCCGGCGGCACCGGTGCGGACTATCTCAATTGTCCAATGGATCGCGAACAGTACGACGCCTTTATCGACGCTTTATTGGCAGCCAATACGGTTGATTTCCACGAATGGGAAAAAGACACGCCCTATTTCGATGGCTGCCTGCCGATCGAGGAATTGGCACGCCGTGGACGCGAAACACTGCGTCATGGTCCGATGAAGCCTGTCGGGCTGACCAACCCGCATCCCGGAACCGAGAAAGCGTACGCCATTGCTCAGCTGCGCCAGGACAATGCCCACGGCACTTTGTGGAACATGGTCGGCTTCCAGACCAAAATGCGGTACGGCGCCCAGGCCGATGTCTTGCGGATGATCCCTGGCCTCGAGAAAGCCGAGTTCGCCCGTCTCGGTGGGCTTCATCGCAACACCTATCTCGACAGTCCGAAACTGCTCGATGACCAGCTTCGGATGAAATCCGCACCCCATCTTCGATTTTCCGGCCAGATCACCGGCGTCGAGGGGTATCTCGAATCCGCTGCCATCGGGCTGCTGGCTGGCCGCTTCGCAGCGGCACAGTCACAAGGCCGCAAGTTGCCTGCACCGCCGGACACCACCGGATTGGGCGCGTTGATCGGCCACATCACAGGTGGCCATCTCAGCGATCCCGCGCGCCACGGCCCGAAGAGCTTCCAGCCGATGAATGTCAATTTTGGCCTGTTTGCACCCTATGACGGCCCAGTTGCAAAGCCCGAAGGGGTTAAACGATTGCGCGGCAAGGACAAGGCGCGCGCAAAGAAACGCGCCATGACCGACCGCGCCCGAAACGAGCTGGCGGAATGGCTCGCAGCCAACGGCGCGAAGGACGCACTGGCTGTCGCCGCCGAGTGATCTCACTCTACATCCGGGGCAACAATGAAAAATGTGAGCTCCGATAGCCGATTGGATTGAGTTGTCCCGTCATCCGCTGAGCCCGGATCACGGTTCAAGGTCCCACGCTGAACAACGATCTGTATGACGCGACCATCCAGCGAAATAAGGCGGACCATCTCACTGAGCGGCCTGTCCCGTTGCCGAGCGTCTCGAAACAGCGGCTCAAGATCGACCACAAGGCGTTGCGATTGGCTTTCGACCGCGAGCCCCGTGCCATCTAGCGAGAAGGTCAAACCGGCAGCCTCCGTGGTGCTGTTCGCGGCCTGACCGCGTAGCGACACGGGCCCGTGGAGCCTTAAACTGGACGCAATATCGACGACTCCACCATCGCGGAGGGCCAGAAACTGGTTCCGCGGACGGGGTGTGGCAACTTCCACCTCGTTGAGCTTGTAGTGATCTGACAGAAACCGCGTGATCTCGCGGGTGCGACCATCTTCGACATCTTCGCCTTCTGCGACGAAGCCCTTTTCGGTCGCCAGAGCTAGCACCCCATCGGGCAAACGGTAGACCCTGAGATAGTCGATTGCGCCCTTCATCGCGCGCCTCTCTCCTTCGCCGGCCTGACCTGAGTCCACGTGGGATGCGGCAGCAAGAAAGCGTCCGGCCTGATTGTTCACCGAAAGAGCCTCAAGATTGAACGGTCCGACTGACAGGATCAGCAACAGAACAGCAGCAAGGCCTGAGATCAGTCGGATGTCGCGTGCGCCACGCATCACCGTGTAGGTGACCGCCAGGATGGTGAGCCAGATGAAACCGCCAGCAAGCAGAACGCGTTCTTCAGTCAGACCATAGCCAAATACCCGCTGCCAAAGCGCGACAGCCAACAGCCCAAGCGGCAACAAGGTGACCGGAAACCAGCAACGCCAGAACAACCGCACGAACGCGTTCGAGCCCTGCCGGTCGGGATAGAGGGCCAGAATGGCCGCAGCGCCCGTGGTGCCGAAGGCCGTTACCATCCAGCCGATTTGGTTGCGCGGCAGTGCGCCCTCGATCGCGATCTTCGCCCCGTAGGCGATCAGCAGAGCGGCATAAGTCGCCAACAACGGGACCGCAATGAAACGCGCGATGATCGAGATCCCGCGCAGGATCACGGAATCCTCCTCCCCGACTTGAGCCGGGAGCGTGCCAATCACCGGCAAGGCGGCAAGCCAGCTGAGCGGGACGAGAAACAGGAAGACAGCAGGCAGGACGATCTCGATGACGAAGTCATTGAGGTCGATGCCAAACAGCAAGTCCAGGCTGCGTTCGATGGCAATGAGGCCAATAACCAGCAGCGCTGCGCCTACCAGCGCGAACAGTCCGTGCAGTATCACCCGCTGATGCCAGATCCAGAAGGTGTCGAGATTTGCCTTCCGGTTAGGAAAAGCCGCAATCCCGCAAAGCATGGCAATCGCGACCGCTGCGATGATCGCCGCACCATCGACATCGGGGCCCCAACGGTCCGGTAGCAGCCACCAGCAGGCGGCAAGGCCGAGCCCAAGAATGCCTGCGAAAGCAGGCCATGGCGTCTTCGCGCCGCGCCCTTCAAGGAACAGCGTCGGCAACAGGCTCGAGAAGAACAGGAGTAAGGCCGCTTCCAACCAATCATCATCGAGAGCGGAAAACACCGGCAAGGACAGTTCATCACCGATAACAGTCAACGCTGCCGCAGCAGCGACGGCAGCAGGGGCAGGAAACCTAACAATAGCGGCACCCATATCGGGAAAGGGGATCAATCGCTGCCACCAGGATGGCCGATCGATGCTTCGGTTATCGTCGCTGACCGGGTTGCTGTCCGTCATAGTTTCGTGCCCCGCAGCCCGCCGGACCGTACGGCCCGCCATAGGTGCCATTGCCGTGCCAGCGCGCTGCCAGGACTTGCTGTTCCAACCACAGGCCCGCGCGTCTGAAGCCGCTTAAGATCACGAAACGTAAGACACAGATGCAGATAAGCGGCGTCGATAACATCATCGCAGGATTTCAGCGCCCGCTGGGCCTGCTGTGCGTGCGAAAGCGCTGTTTTACAAAGCGCCGCCCAGACAGCATCGCAATTCTCGGCTGGTTCTGAACGGGATGCATCAATCACAGCCCCATGATCATCACCCAGTGCGGTCGGAACAAGGCGCCCATCGCGAAGTCCGCTGGCAACCAGAGCACTGAGTCCGCGGCATATGACGCTGGCAACCCCACCATGGCCAGACACATCGGCCGCGCCGGCAACGGCGGAACCTGCAAGCATGGTCGCCGCCATCTGCAGAATCGTACCCGCCGTTTCACCGGCATAGCCTTCGAGGGTATCGATATCGGGCATGCGATCGTCGTAGAGGTCAAAAATGCGCGCCTCTGTCAGCGCAATGAGCTGATCCGGCCCCAAACCGAAACGGTACAGGGTGTCCTGCAATGCAGCGAGTACTGGCGCAGCCGAGAGGTCACCATGCGCGACACCGCCAAGCGCATCCCGCCACCATTGCAGCCGAATCTCGCCGATCATCGGTTCGCTGACGATCGCGGGTATGCGGGCCGTTTCGATGTCAAAGGCGTAAAGGGCCTGAAGATTGGGGCGGACCTCCGCTGGCGCGAACAGACTGGCCAGATAACGATCCCGATCATGCGCGCGGACGAGTGCGGCGCATTCCTCATAGGCGGTTTCGAGTGCCATACCGCGCCTAGACCGCAATCAGGGCCGCACCAACCGACCGCTCTTCGCTGAGGAGTATGTTGTACGTTCGGGCAGCAGCGCCGGTGTCCATGACATCGACAGAAATTCCCACCTCTCGCAGCGCCGAAAGAACGGTCGGCACTTGCGGCACGAGTCGAATACCGGTTCCGACCAGCAGAATTTCGGGGTGTGGCTCAAGATCAAGCAGGATCCTGAAATCCTCCGCTCGCAACGCCTGCGGATCGTTCAGTTCCCAGCCATGGATGCCCGATAGCAATGCCAGCAAGTGCCCCTTGTGCGACATTTCGGCAAAACGAAATCCGCCATTGCCATAGGCATCAATGGGAGCGCGCCCGGGGTAATGGGCTGGGGTCAGCCGCATATTAGTCTCCCGCTGAAGCAGACCTGTGTGCTGGTCAGGCTTTTGCGGGTTCGGCATCCCCGCTGTCAGTCTGCGGTCGCAATTTTAGGAACATCAGAACCGGTGCTGCGACAAAGACGGTCGAATAGGTACCAATGATCACACCCCAGATCATGGCAAATGTGAAACTGCGGATGACCTCGCCGCCAAAAACGAACAGAGCGGTCAGCGCGATCAGGGTCGTCACCGAAGTCATCAGCGTCCTGGACAGCGTATCGTTGATTGACAGGTTGAGAAGATCGCCAATCGGCATCTTCTTGAATTTGCGAAGGTTCTCTCGCACACGGTCGTAGATCACCACGGTATCGTTGAGTGAATAACCGACGATCGTCAGCACGGCCGCGATACTCGAGAGATTGAATTCATATCCAACAATCGAGAACAGCCCGATCGTCAGCAAGACGTCATGCACAAGAGCAATCACAGCCCCCAGAGCATACTGCCACTCGAACCGGAACCAGATATAGATCAGGATCGCCATGATCGCGATGATGACCGCTATCGTGCCGTCCCTGGCGAGTTCAGACGAAACCTGGGGCCCGACAATCTCGACCCGTCGATAGTCGACCGTCTCCTCGCCCAACGCTTCCCGGACCTTGACGATAACCTGCTGCTGCGCGAGTTCGCCGCCCGGCTGCTCCTCGATGCGGATCAGGACATCCTGCGGCGTGCCAAATTCCTGGATCTGAACATCCCCGAGGTCGAGCCCACCAACGATGGAACGAATTTCACTGATATCGGCAGGGCCATCGGTCGTCTGAATCTCAATCAGCGTGCCACCGCGAAAATCGATCCCGAAATTCAGCCCGACGGCAAAGAACAGAACAACTGACGCCAGCACAGCAATGGCAGACGCAACGAAAGCGGCAAAGCGACCGCTCATGAAGGGGATCTTGGTACCCGCGGGAACAAGCTTGAGAAGCATGGTTGTAGTCTCTTCCGGGGCTCAGATGGGCACAGCTGCGGGACGTTTGACCTTCACCCACATGGCAACCATCAGCCGGTTGAGCACGAAGGCGGTGAAGACCGAGGTCATGATGCCGATTGCCAGGGTGACAGCAAAACCGCGTACGGGACCGGTGCCGAACCAGAACAGGATGATTGCGGCCAGAAGCGTCGTGATGTTGGCATCAAGAATGGTTGTCAGGGCTCGCCTGTAGCCTGTGTCGATCGACGAAATTGCCGATCGGCCTGCGCGCGCCTCCTCGCGTATTCGCTCGAAAATCAGGACATTGGCGTCCACCGCCATGCCGATGGTCAGCACGATACCGGCGATACCGGGCAAGGTAAGCGTTGCCTGCAAAAGGGATAAGGCACCAATCAGCAGCGCCATGTTCACGAACAGCGCGATGTTAGCAAAGACGCCGAACAGGCCGTAGGCGGAAATCATGAAAATGACCACACCGACCATGCCGATGATCGCGGCATAGCGCCCGGCGGTGACAGAGTCCGCGCCCAAACCCGGGCCGACCGTGCGTTCCTCCAGAATTGTCAACGGCGCAGGCAATGCGCCGGCTCTCAAGAGGATCGCAAGATCGTTGACCTGCTCGACCGTGAAATCGCCGCTGATCTGGCCTGAACCGCCCAGAATTGGTTCCCGAATGACGGGCGCAGAAATCACCTCATCGTCGAGAACAATGGCAAACGGCCGGCCGACATTCTGCTGGGTCGCGGTGGCAAAACGCCGCGCGCCGGAGGTATCGAAGCGAAACGTGACGATCGGCTCGTTGGTTCGCTGATCAAAACCCGGCTGCGCATCGACAAGGTTCTCGCCTGCAACGATGACACGTCGTTCGATCAGATAGGGGAACGGCGGATCGTCCACCGAGTAGAGCAACTCGGAGTCCGGTGGCGGACGTGTGTCGATGGCTTGCTGAACCGGCATGGTGACATCCACCATTCGGAAGACAAGCTTGGCAGTCTGGCCGATCAAGGCCTTCAGGCGCGCCGGATCATCAAGTCCGGGGACCTGGACAAGGATACGCTCGGCGCCTTGTCGCTGGATCGTCGGCTCGGTCGTCCCCAGCTCATCGATCCGGCGTCGAACGATTTCAATCGACTGTTCGACAGCGGTATTAATCCGCTGGGTAATCGCCTGCTCGGTCAGCGTGAGAACAAACTGATTGCCATCCTGCTGGGCAATCGACAGGTCCTCAACGACGGGTCCGCCGAAGCCAATCCCGCCAAGCGTGCTTTCCACCGGCTGCGCGATCAGCTCCATCGCCGTTTCGGCATCGTTCAGACGATCCGCTTCACGGATCCGCACCTGAACCGTCTCACCCTGCACACCCAGTCCGGTGTAGCCGATCCGCTCATCACGGAGTGCACGGCGCACGTCGTCACGCACGGCTTCAAGCCGTTCGGCGATTACTGCATCGGTATCGACGGCGAGCAGTAGGTGCGAGCCGCCCTGAAGATCAAGTCCGAGCACAAGCTGCCTGTGTGGCAGCCAATCAGGCAGCGTTGAGGCGTAATCGCGGGTGAGGAAATTCGGCAACGTGGCCAGAATTCCCAGGAGCGACAGCCCGAGTACCAGAATGATCTTCCACTGCGGGAAATACAGCATCTATCTTCAGACTTCTCTGGCGCGCCCTGCCCCCGATGGCACGCGACACCTGTGGCGCCGCACGGTCTGGCGGCTTTCGTCAGTCAGGTCGGCAATCAGTCCTTGACCGGCTCGCCTTTGCTGCGCACTTCGGCCACCGTCGACCGAACAACACGGACGCGCGTATTCTCGGCGATATCGACGGTCAGCTCGGTTTCGTCAACCTTGGTAACCTTGCCGATCAGCCCGCCGGAAGTCACAACCGTGTCACCACGCCGGATCGCATCAACCATATCGCGATGGTCCTTGATGCGTCGCTGCTGCGGGCGGATGATCAGGAAATAGATGATCGCAAAGATCATCAAGAATGGCAGCAGCTGCAAAATGAAATTGCCCCCGCCTGCCGCTCCGCCTTGCGCGAATGCTGGTGTAATGAACATCAAAACTCTTCCCTATCAGGCTGGCACTTCTGTGAGGGCCGGACCTGTCTCATCCTGTCGGAATGTTGTGTGTGGAGGCAATGAACCCTGATATCGGGGGATATACTGCCGACCGCGCCATTGCAACCGCAACTGAAGCGGTGCCAAACAGGGCTCGACTGCTCTACCGGCCTTTGGAATTCAGCAAGAAAATGCCCAAGACACCTGACATAGACGCTGGTCTGCACGACACCTTGGGCCGGATAGCGGACGCGCTAGAACGGATGAGCCCTGCTCCGGCTCGGTTGCCTGACCTTGCATCCTCCACAGCATACGTTTGGGCACCGGGCCAGAGAGCACTACGCCCGGTGAAGACGGTCAGCACCATTCCATTGCAGCTTCTGAAAGGGATCGACAGCGCGGCCGATCAACTGCTGCGCAACACAATGCAGTTTGCCCAAGGACTCCCGGCAAACAATGTGCTGCTTTGGGGCGCGCGCGGGATGGGCAAGAGTTCGCTGATCAAGTCGGTTTGTGCAGAAATTACAGACAATGGCGATCAGCCATTGCGGCTGATTGAGATCCATCGCGAGGAAATAGAGAGCCTACCAGACCTTCTTGCTCTACTGGAGGACGCGTCCGCTCGCTTCATAGTCTATTGCGACGACCTGTCTTTCGATGCCGGCGATACGAGCTACAAATCGCTCAAAGCCGTACTCGAAGGCGGTTTGCAGGGCCGACCCGCCAATGTCCTGTTCTATGCCACCTCAAACCGGCGGCATCTGCTGCCACGCGACATGATGGAAAACGAACGAGCAACGGCCATAAACCCCGGCGAGGCGGTGGAGGAAAAAGTCTCGTTGTCAGACCGTTTCGGTTTGTGGATCGGATTTCATAACTGCAGCCAGGAGACCTATCTCGAGATGGTATTTGCCTATGCGAACCATTTCGAGCTGGGAAGCCGCGATGATGAGACCATTCGTGCCGAGGCCCTGGAATGGTCAATCACGCGTGGCGCAAGATCGGGCCGCGTGGCCTGGCAATACATCCAAGACCTCGCGGGCCGCACAGGCAAACCGCTGCACCTCTGAGATCAGTCGTGCGCCCGATCAAAGCGCGTTGAGGTGCTTTAGCGGGTCAACGGGTTTTGATCCTTTGCGAAGCTCAAAGCGTAGCTGCGGCGACTTCACATTTCCGGTCTTGCCGGCACGTGCAATGACCTGCCCCCTCGAGATCGTATCGCCCCGATTGACCAGCAATTCGCTGTTGTGCGCGTAGGCCGTCACCCATTCATTGGCGTGACGCACCAGTACCAGATTGCCGAATCCCTCAAGCTCGCTGCCAGAATAGATCACGACACCGTTTTCTGCCGCACGCACCGAAGTGCCTTCCGGAACGGCGATATTGATGCCGTCATTGGTCGTACCGTTGGACTTTTCGCCAAAGGACGAGATAACGCGACCGCGAACCGGCCATCGGAAACCTTCACCGGCTGCCTGCATCGAAGGCGCCGCTAGCGGCGCTGACACAGGCTGGACCGCCGGCGTCGGCGTGGTCGCGACCGCCGGAGTTGGCTGCGCTACCGGCTGCACCGTGGTCAACTGCTGTTGTACGGGAGCCGGCGTCACGGGTGCTGTTAGGGCGCGCGGCGCCGCAGTTGACGCAGCTGAGGCCACATTTGTACCAGCACCGGGAATAATCAGGGATTGGCCAGCCTTGATCGCTGAAGGTGACGCAAGACCGTTCTGCTGCGCCAGTGCATTGACCGAGACGCGATAGCGACGTGAGATTGAATAGAGCGTTTCGCCTGGCTGCACCGTGTGACGCCCACTACCAGGCGGTGCCGGCATGGGCGTTGGCGTTGAAGACGTCGCCACAGGCGCGCTCGTGTAGTTTGGCGTTGCCGGCCGCACAACAGCAGGCTGCGGCGTCGGTGTGGAATTGCTTACCCAGCTTGATTGGCTTGCAGAATAACGCGGGACAATGAGGCGCTGCCCGGCCTTGACCGAGGTTGCATCGGTGATTCCGTTAGCCTGCATCAAAGCGTTGACCGGGATGCCATAGCGGCGCGAAATCGAGTACAGGGTCTCTCCTTCACCGACATGGATCGCCACGTCGTTGTTGGGCGGTGTGGAGACCGAGGCCGTGCTGCCCGGCGCGCCCGGATAGGGCTGAGACGGTGCCGCACTGTGCATTGCCGCCGGCTGAATGGCTGGCGGCTGATACCCACTCTGCGGGTAAGTCTGCCCAGGATAACCTTGCCCCGGTGCTGCAAGCGACTGCTGTTGAACCCCCATGCTCGACGTTGAGCCCTGCGGAACTCCGCCATACCCAGCGCCAACCCGCTCGCTCGGTGAAACCGAACCGGTTGACGATGTGCCATGGAACATCGGCTGATCGAAGCGCGATGAATCAGAACTACAGGCTGCAACACCAAGTGCGACCACACAGGTGGCCGCAACCGCACCGAGGGGACGGCGCGAAACCGAAGATACACTACGCATCGGTCTATACTCCCCACCACTGTTGGGTTGAGTAAAACCGTCCTGCGTAAACAAGGCTTTAAGAAATTCGCTAAAGTTCCTGCGCGCGCCCCCGATAGAGCGGCACAAAGCGGACTTGCGCGAGGCTCTCGGTCTCAAGACCCTCTTCGGTGCGCCGGATCAGCAACAGTTCCTGAACACCGCCCGCCAGACCAACTGGAATGACCATGCGTCCGCCCACCGCCAGTTGCGCCGTCAAACCCGCCGGTACGTCTTCGGCAGCAGCCGTCACCAATATCCGAGGAAACGCTCCACGTTCGGGCATGCCGTCCGCGCCATCGGCATGAACAGCCGTGATATTGCGCAATCCCAGCGCCGCGAAACGGACCATGGCCGCCTCCTGCAGTTGCCGGAAGCGTTCCACCGTGACGACCGAACGGGCGAGATGCGCCAAAACCGCAGTCTGGTAGCCCGATCCGGTCCCGACCTCGAGCACCGCGTGGTCTTTCCCGACCTCGAGAGCCTCGGTCATGAGAGCGACGATGTAAGGCTGGCTAATGGTCTGTCCGCATGCGATCGGCAGAGCATGATCGCCATAAGCCAGCGGACGGTATTCAGGCAGAACGAACACCTCCCGCGGCACACTTTCCATTGCCCGAAGCACATCAACGCTCTGAATGCCGCGCGCCCGGAGCTGCATCAGCATGCCGACAATGACCGACGGCTCTACATCATCGCTGCCGCCGCGCCCCGCATTATCATCGGGCATCAGCTCTGCCGGGTCATCTTGATTGGTGTTGGAATCGGTATCCGTCATTGCCGCTCTCGCGCGGAGCTGACACGTCTCACAGGTGG
>JBCDCP010000021.1:0-29081 GCA_039181495.1 Pseudomonadota bacterium
GCCCACCACGCTGCGATACTTTCCATTGGGTGTTTCCATCGCTATGGGCGCGCCAATCGTCAGCTTGCCCGTGGTTTTGCACACAGCCCCAAAGAAGAATGGCAAGACCTCGTCGGTTTTGACCAGTTCGCGCCACACCGTTTCAACCGGCGCGGCGATAAACACCTTGTAGATCGCTTTTTCGGCTCTTTCCGACATCCTCATTCCCCCTGTTTTGCTGCGTGTTCTGCAGCCTGTTTGAGTGTTGTGACGCGCGATGCGAATTGCTCGCTGAAACTGTCAGTCCAGCGCTGATGGATTTGCTGGATCGGGACCGCGTTCAGATACAGCTTGCGCGTACGCCCATCCTTTTCGCTGACAATCAGGTTTGCGCGCTCAAGCACGCTGAGATGCGCCATCACCGCCCTGCCGGGAGGGAACCGGATGGATGTGGCGGGTTCTGGAACGCATGGCGCGTGGAGAGGCGCACAAGAAGGACATCGATATGCTCCTCGAGGTGACCTTTCAGGTCGAGGGGCATACGATCTGCGCGCTCGGAGATGCAGCCGCCTGGCCGGTACAGGGGCTCATTCGCCATTTCCGTCACGAGATCGAGGCGCGGATCGACTCTTATTCGGCGAATGGCAGCGAGCGTGTTCTCGCAGCCGCGGAGTGACGGTCCATTAGGCAGGAGAGATGAGATGCCCGCGCCCAATCAACTCCCGATAGCGCCCTTTGGTGCGCTCCCGACCGACGCAATGGCCAAGATTGTCCCCCTGGCAACCGCACCACTTGCCGCGAGCAGTGCAGCGGCGATCGGGGCAACCGGCGCCAGCTGGGCCATGTGGCTGGGTTGGTCTTCGGTCTGGCTCAAGTCCGGTCATACGATGATGTCCTATGCCGCTCACGAAACGCCCAAGACAGCCAAGCCCGCTGTAACCAAACCGGCGGTGTCGGCAAAGCCAGCAGCGCCAGTAAAGAAAGCTCCGAAGAAGACGGCCAAGCCAGCACCGGCGGTTCTTGAGCCTGCGCCGACTGTGAAGCCAGTATTGAAGCCTGAGTTGAAGATCGTCGCGAAAGCAGAACCCAAATCGACCCCGACCGTGGCACCGGAGCCAGAGCCAAAGGCCCCTTCGGCACCTGTACCGCCCGCGGCGGCGGCGCCAGCGAAGCTGGTGACCACACGACCGATGGCTTTGGATTCCCCCAAGCACGGAAAAGCTGACGATCTCAAGCTTGTTTCCGGCGTTGGCCCGAAGCTTGAAATCGTCCTCAATGATTTGGGAATCTACCATTTCGATCAGATCGCGAGTTGGACGAAGCCCGAGATCGACTGGGTCGATGATTATCTGAGTTTTTCGGGCCGCATCGAGCGCGATGACTGGGTTGCCCAAGCCAAATCACTGGCAGCGGGCAGCAGCTGAGAAACACGGAGCGTGAGTTTCGGCATGGATGCGAGGACCAAGCAGCCATGCCTACGGCCTGGGCGCGGGGAGGGGACTGCGCCCAGGCCTCACCAACTCACAGTTGATCGGGAATGCTTGTGCAGCACCTCGCTCATATGAACATTGCGCCGTTGCGGTATCCGCCAGGCCACCCGCGTGTCGCGGAATTCATCGATAACATCGATAAGGTCAACGCGCTGGCCGCACGTATGCCCGGCTTTGTCTGGCGGTTTGACGATCGAGGCGATGCATCACTTGCTCGCAAGCTGTTCGGCGACCCATCGATGACCTTCACCATCAGCATCTGGGAGACCCCCGAGGCATTGCGCCATTTCGTCTGGAACACAATCCACAAGCGGTTCTTCGACAAGCGCGCACAGTGGTTCCGCTCCGCCAAGAGCGCCAACATGGTCTTGTGGTGGATAGACGCGGGTACAAGACCAACGCCGGAAATGGCCGTTGAACGGCTCGATCACCTTGTCCGCTACGGCAATAGCGAATTCGCGTTTGATTGGTCTTTTTTGAACGATGCTAAGTTGTCGAGCACCCGGCGGTACGGTTAAACCATGATGGGTGACAAAACCTTCCAGCGCGTTGGAAAGGCCTAAATGACCAAGCTGATCGTCGATGGCACAGAAGTGGAAGTGCCACCGGAGTATACGCTGCTGCAGGCCTGCGAAGAGGCCGGGGCCGAGATCCCGCGCTTTTGTTACCACGACCGGCTTTCGATCGCCGGCAATTGCCGGATGTGTCTGGTTGAGGTGAAGGGTGGCCCAAAACCCGTTGCCTCCTGCGCCTTCAGTGTGCGCGACTGCCGGCCCGGCCCCAACGGCGAGCCACCGGAAATCTCGACCCGTAGTCCGATGGTCAAGAAGGCACGGGAAGGGGTGATGGAATTCCTGCTGATCAACCACCCGCTCGACTGCCCGATCTGTGATCAGGGCGGGGAGTGCGATCTGCAAGATCAGGCCATGGCCTACGGTGTCGATTCCTCCCGTTTCGTCGAAAACAAGCGGGCCGTTGAGGACAAGTATATCGGCCCGCTGGTCAAGACGATCATGACGCGTTGCATCCACTGCACGCGTTGCGTCCGTTTTGTCACCGAGGTGGGCGGTGTGTCCGATCTCGGCGCCATCGGCCGCGGCGAGGACATGGAGATCACCACCTATCTCGAAGGCGCGATGCGCTCGGAAATGCAGGGCAACGTAATCGATCTGTGTCCGGTTGGCGCACTGACGTCACGCCCCTACGCATTTGCTGCCCGCCCGTGGGAGCTGACCAAGACCGAATCCATCGATGTGATGGATGCGCTTGGCTCCAACATCCGGGTCGACAGCCGCGGGCGCGAAGTCATGCGGATCATGCCGCGGACCAATGATCTGGTGAACGAGGAGTGGATTTCCGACAAAACCAGGTTCATCTGGGATGGGCTTAAGACCCAGCGGCTGGACCGCCCCTACACCCGTGTTGACGGCAAGCTGCGCGCCGCCAGCTGGAACGAGGCCTTTGCCGCGGTGAAAGCGAAGGTCGAAGCCACTGGCGCGGAGAACATGGCCGCCGTCGTGGGCGATCAGGCATCCTGTGAGGACATTTTTGCGTTCAAAGGCCTGATGGATGGTCTTGGTGTTTCGAGCCTGGAATGTCGCCAGGATGGCAGCCAGTTCAACCCAGCGCTGGGACGGGGCGGCTATCTTTTTAATCCAGGGCCCGCCGGCATCGAACAGGCAGACGCGCTTCTGCTGATTGGCACCAATCCACGCCATGAAGCGACCGTGCTGAATGCCCGTATCCGCAAGCAGTGGCTGGCGCAGGGCGTGCCGGTCGGGGTGATCGGGACCGACCGTCCAGATCTCACCTATGATTACAGCTATCTTGGCGCCGGCCCCGACACGCTCGCCGAGCTGGTGGCGGGGAAGGGTAGCTTTGCCAAGACCCTGAAGCGAGCCGAGCGACCGCTGATCATCATCGGGCCGGGCGCTTATGCGCGGAAAGATGGAATGGCCATTCTTTCGCTCGCAGCGCAGTTGGCCAACTCAGTCGACGTGATCGGAACAGATTGGAACGGGTTTGCCGTTCTCCACACAGCAGCGTCCCGTGTGGGCGCACTGGATCTTGGCTTTGTGCCCGGACAGGGCGGGCGCAATTTGCCCGAGATCCAGCTTGCCGTTCAGTCGGGTGCGCTTGGCGTGCTTTTTCTGCATGGCGCAGATGAGCTCACCGGCGTCGACCTTTCCGGAACCTTTGTTGTTTATGTGGGAACGCATGGCGATCGCGGCGCTCATGCTGCCGATGTGATCCTGCCGAGCGCCGCCTATACCGAGAAGTCGGGCATCTACGTCAATCTCGAGGGCCGTGTTCAGTTCGCCAACCGGGCGATCTTTCCGCCCGGGGACGCACGCGAAGACTGGTCGATCTATCGCGCACTCTCGGACGCGCTCGGCGTCAAGCTTCCTTACGATTCACTGGCACAGCTGCGGACGGCGATGTTTGCCGCCCATCCTCACCTTGAAGACGTCGGCGAGGCGCAACCAGCCGATCCATCGGCCATCGACAAACTCGCCAAGCTTGGCGGGCGAACCGACAGCGGAGGCTTCGCGAGCACGATTACGGACTACTTCCTGACGAACCCAATTTGCCGGGCGAGCAAGGTCATGGGTGACCTGTCGCAGCTCGCCGCGAATGGATATACGGCGACTGGCACCGATGGCTGAGTTCATGACCAACTATGGCATTCCGCTTGCCATCATCGTCGCCCAGACGCTGGCGCTGATTGTCAGTCTCTTGTTGATCATCGCCTATCTTCTGCTTGCCGACCGGAAGATATGGGCGGCTGTGCAACTCCGCCGTGGCCCCAACGTGGTGGGCGCATTCGGACTGCTTCAATCTTTCGCTGATTTGGCGAAATTCGTTTTCAAGGAACCTGTGATCCCGTCGGGGTCGGACAAAGCGGTGTTCCTGCTGGCGCCGATCATCAGCGTGATCTTGGCCTTGTCGGCCTGGGCCGTTGTGCCGGTGGCCGATGGTTGGGTAATTGCCGACATCAATGTCGGCATTCTCTATATCTTCGCCATCTCGTCGCTTGGGGTGTACGGCGTGATCATGGCCGGCTGGGCCTCGAACTCGAAGTATCCTTTCCTGGGAGCCCTCCGATCTGCGGCGCAGATGGTATCCTATGAGGTCT
The DNA here is from genome assembly GCA_039181495.1 of Pseudomonadota bacterium. Classification (GTDB taxonomy): domain Bacteria; phylum Pseudomonadota; class Alphaproteobacteria; order Rhizobiales; family Tepidamorphaceae; genus JBCDCP01. Next base: position 4,606 of record JBCDCP010000021.1, read on the forward strand.
CGATCGGCTTTGTGATCATCACCGTGCTGCTCTGCGCCGGCTCGCTGAATCTCAGTGCCATCGTCAACGCACAGTCCGAAGGGCTTGCTGACTGGCTGGGTGTGCCGTGGCTGACCATCCTGAACTGGTATTGGCTGCCGCTCTTTCCGATGTTTGTGATCTTCTTCATCTCGGCGCTGGCCGAGACGAACAGGCCGCCATTTGACCTGCCTGAGGCGGAGTCCGAATTGGTTGCCGGGTTCATGGTCGAGTATGCATCGACGCCGTACATGATGTTCATGCTAGCCGAATATGTGGCCATTACGACCATGTGCGCGCTGACCGTAATCCTGTTTATGGGCGGATGGTTGCCGCCGGTGGATCTGCCACCCTTCACCTGGCTGCCGGGCGTGTTCTGGTTCGTGTTCAAAATCTGCCTGGTCTTCTTCATGTTTGCCATGGTGAAGGCGATGGTTCCACGGTACCGGTATGACCAGCTGATGCGACTGGGGTGGAAAGTGTTTCTGCCTCTCTCGCTGTTCATGGTGGTGGCGACGGCTGGTGCATTGAAGCTGGTCGGAGCGGCGTGAGAAGAGCCAATGGTACGAGTGTGCATCCTCATTGGCATTCCATTCGCATTGGGCAATGCGGTATATCTCGCAGCAAGAGGCCCGTTTGGCGCCCTTTGGGCATTGGTGCTGGCGACAGCGATCGCCACTGGCGGGCTTTATGCAGCCGCGGGTTATGAAGTGAAGCAGATGGTAGCAGCCGGTTTTGATGAAGCGCGCATTGAGCGCATGAAACAGTTTCAGAAAGCGATGCTTCTTATGCCAATCATTGTTTTTGCTGCACTGCTGACCTCAGGTGTGTGGGGTTAGTTCATGGCACGACTGGACCAAGCGGCCCGTTCGATCTTCCTGAGCGAGTTCGTCTCGGCGTTCGGCCTTGCCATGCGCTACTTTTTCGCGCCCAAAGCAACGCTGAACTATCCGTTCGAGAAAGGCCCGATCAGCCCGCGCTTTCGCGGCGAACATGCGCTGCGCCGCTACCCAAATGGTGAGGAGCGATGCATCGCCTGCAAACTGTGCGAGGCGATCTGTCCCGCCCAAGCGATCACGATCGAGGCAGGGCCGCGACGCAACGATGGAACGCGGCGCACCACGCGTTATGACATCGATATGGTGAAATGCATCTATTGCGGCATGTGCCAGGAGGCCTGCCCGGTGGATGCAATCGTTGAAGGGCCGAATTTCGAATTCGCGACCGAGACGCGCGAAGAATTGTTCTACGACAAAGAGAAGCTGCTTGCGAATGGGGATCGCTGGGAGCAAACAATCGCACAACGTCTTGCGCTGGACGCGCCCTATCGATAGGGCCAGCGCAGGTCGAAAATAATCAGGATCGGCAGGAAGGTCGGCTTCTGGGCCTGAACGTCTTTGCGGCGTTCATCGAAGAAGCGCGGGTTCGCAAGCAATCCGCATGAATCTACACCTGTCAGGCAAACAGGACGGCCAGGCGGCTTCATGGCTCTTGCGAGCGCGTTCTTCTATCTGTTTTCCGGTGTGCTGGTTGCCGGCGCGGCGATGGTCATCTTCGCCCGCAATCCGGTCCACTCGGTTTTGTGGCTGATCCTCTGCTTTTTTAACGCCGCGGGGCTGTTTCTGCTGCTCGGCGCCGAATTCCTCGCGATGATCCTGGTGGTCGTCTATGTCGGGGCGGTGGCCGTGCTGTTTCTGTTCGTCGTCATGATGATCGATGTCGATTTCAAAGCGCTGCGGCAGGGCCTGCTGAACTATGTCCCGGTGGGCGCGGTAATTGGCCTGATCCTGCTTGCTGAGCTCGTCATTGTTGTCACAGCGTGGACAATGCCGATTGAGGCAACGGCAGTGGCACAGCTGCCGATCCCGCCACTGACTACCACCTCGAATGCCGAGGCCCTCGGCCAGGTGCTCTACACCCGATACGTGCTGTTCTTTCAGCTCTCGGGCATCATCCTGCTGGTCGCCATGGTCGGGGCAATCGTCCTCACACTTCGTCAGAAGGTTGGCGTCAAGCGCCAGAACATAGCCGAACAGGTGGGCCGGACACGCGCTGCCTCGATCGAGGTCCGCAAAGTCGAAACCGGTAAGGGCGTCTGAGAATGGAGATCGGGCTCGGCCACTACCTGACCGTCGCGGCAATCCTGTTCACCTTCGGTGTCTTCGGGATCTTTCTGAACCGCAAAAATATCATCGTCATCCTGATGTCGATCGAACTGATCCTCCTGTCGGTGAACATCAACCTCGTGGCCTTCTCAGCCTTCCTCGGTGATCTTGTGGGGCAGGTGTTCGCGTTGCTGATCCTGACCGTTGCTGCCGCCGAAGCAGCCATTGGCCTGGCCATTCTGGTGGCATTTTTCCGCAACCGCGGCTCGATTGCGGTCGAAGACGTCAACATGATGCGCGGCTGACGGGCGGGGAGGGGCAATCATGTACACCGCGATCGTCTTTCTGCCGCTGCTCGGCGCGCTCGTTGCCGGGCTGTTCGGGCGGATCATTGGCCATCGCCCGGCAGAAGTCGTTACGTCGACATTGCTGGTTGTCGCCGCAGCCCTGTCATGGATCGCATTCTATCAGGTCGGGTTTGGCCATAGCGTGGGCGACGGCCACAGCGGCACACACGGACCCGAGAGCTTCACGGTCCAGCTCATTCCTTGGATCCAGTCCGGCACCCTCAATGTTGACTGGTCGCTGCGCATCGACACGCTGACTGTCGTGATGCTGGTGGTCGTCAACACCGTGTCGGCGCTCGTGCATGTCTACTCGATCGGCTACATGAGCCACGATCCGCATCGCGCCAGGTTCTTTGCCTATCTGTCGCTATTCACCTTCGCGATGCTGATGCTGGTGACCGCCGACAATCTCATCCAACTGTTCTTTGGCTGGGAGGGTGTTGGTCTCGCCTCCTACCTGCTGATCGGCTTCTGGTATGAAAAACCAACCGCGAATGCTGCAGCCATTAAGGCGTTTGTGGTCAACCGGGTTGGCGATTTTGGCTTCGCACTCGGCATATTTGCGACATTCCTGATCTTCGGCTCAGTCGAGTTCGAGGTGATCTTTGCCAATGTTCCCGAAGTTGCCGGCCAAACCATCGAATTCATCGGAGGGCAATACGACGCGCTGACGGTGATCGCGCTGCTACTGTTTATGGGTGCGATGGGCAAGTCGGCGCAGTTTCTGCTGCACACATGGCTGCCCGATGCCATGGAAGGACCGACACCGGTTTCTGCTCTGATTCACGCGGCCACCATGGTGACCGCCGGTGTCTTCCTTGTGGCCCGGATGTCGCCCGTGTTTGAGTTCGCCCCAACGGCTCTCATTGTGGTGACAGCGGTAGGCGCGATCACTGCCTTCTTCGCGGCCACCGTCGGCTTGGTTCAGAACGATATCAAGCGGGTGATCGCTTATTCGACCTGCTCGCAGCTTGGCTACATGTTCGTGGCGCTCGGGGTCGGGGCCTATTCGATGGCCATCTTCCATCTGTTCACACATGCCTTCTTCAAGGCGCTCTTGTTCCTCGGGGCGGGTTCGGTGATCCACGCGGTTTCCAATGAACAGGACATGCGCAAGATGGGTGGGCTGTGGCGGCTGATTCCGCTGACCTATACGATGATGATCATCGGCACGCTTGCGCTGACGGGCGTCGGGATTCCCTACATTTTCGGGTTTGCCGGTTTCTATTCCAAGGATGCCATCATCGAGGCGGCCTATGCGGCCGCCAATCCCGGTGCTCAGTTCGCATTCATCATGGTCGTAGTCGCCGCGCTGATGACGTCATTTTATTCGTGGCGCCTGATCTTCATGACATTCCACGGCCGACCGCGCGCCAGTGCCGACGTCATGAGCCATGTGCACGAGTCACCCTATGTGATGACGGTGCCACTGATCATACTGGCGGTGGGCTCTGTGTTTGCCGGCTTCCTGTTCAAGGCCAGCTTCCTCAACCATCATCCAGAGGAGTTCTGGGGCGCGGCGCTGTTCTTCGCCGAGACCAACACCATCCTCGACGACTTCCATCAGGTGCCGAAATGGGTGGTGTTCGCACCGGTTGTAATGATGCTGACCGGATTGGCGCTGGCTTATTGGATGTATGTGCTCCGTCCCGGAATTCCGGCTGCGTTGGCCACCGAGCACGATGTGCTGTACCGGTTCCTGCTCAACAAATGGTACTTTGACGAGATCTACGACACGATCTTCGTCAAGCCGTCCAAATGGCTGGGGCGGTTTCTCTGGAAATGCGGCGATGGCTGGCTGATTGACGGGTTCGGACCCGATGGTGTGGCCGCGCGGGTGCGCGATCTGACCGCGCGTGTGGTCCAGATCCAGACCGGATACCTCTACCACTACGCCTTTGCGATGCTGATCGGGATTGCCTTCCTGATCACCTGGTCGATGTTCGCCGGAGGCGGCTGATGCTCGACTTTCCTATTCTCTCGATCGTCACCTTCCTGCCCATCGCCGGTGCATTGTTCGTCTGCGCCATTCGTGGTGACGACGAGGCGGCCGAACGCAATGCGCGGTTCGTTGCGTTGTGGACGACCACGATCACCTTCGCCTTGTCGCTGCTGATCTGGGTCTACTTCGATTCCACGACAGACGAATTCCAGTTTGTCGAAGAGGTGGCCTGGCTGGGTGGCGGAATCCAGTATCGGATGGGTGTCGATGGCATATCGATGCTGTTCGTCATTCTCACCACCTTCCTGATGCCGCTTTGCATTCTGGCGAGCTGGTATTCGATCAAGACGCGCGTGAAAGAGTACATCATCGCGTTTCTGATCCTCGAAACCCTGATGATCGGGGTGTTCTGCGCGCTCGATCTGGTGCTGTTCTATCTGTTCTTCGAGGGCGGCCTGATCCCGATGTTCATCATCATCGGGGTGTGGGGTGGGGCGCGGCGCGTCTATGCCAGCTTCAAGTTCTTTCTCTACACGCTGCTCGGTTCGGTGCTGATGCTGCTCGCCATGATGGCGATCTACTGGGAAGCCGGTACGACCGACATTCGTGCGCTGCTCGAGCATGAGTTCCCGGCCGAAATGCAGACCTGGCTGTGGCTCGCCTTCTTTGCCTCTTTTGCCGTCAAGATGCCGATGTGGCCGGTTCATACCTGGTTGCCGGATGCGCATGTGGAAGCACCTACGGCCGGCTCGGTCATTCTCGCAGGCATCCTGCTGAAGATGGGCGGCTATGGCTTCCTGCGCTTTTCATTGCCAATGCTCCCGCTGGCGTCTGACATGTTCGCCCCTCTGGTGTTCGCCCTGAGCGTCATCGCCATCATCTACACCTCGCTGGTCGCGCTGATGCAGGAGGACATGAAGAAGCTGATTGCATACTCGTCTGTCGCACATATGGGTTTTGTGACGATGGGCATCTTCACCGGCACCATGCAGGGCATCCATGGCGGTGTGTTTCAGATGATCAGCCATGGCATCGTCTCCGGGGCTCTGTTTCTCTGTGTTGGCGTGATCTACGACCGGATGCACACGCGCCAGATTGACGCCTATGGCGGCCTCGTGAACCGCATGCCGCTCTATGCCTTTGCCTTCATGGTGTTCACCATGGCCAATGTCGGGCTTCCCGGCACATCAGGCTTTGTGGGCGAGTTTCTTACCCTTCTGGCCGCTTTTCAGGTCAACACCTGGGTCGCCGTCTTCGCCACGACCGGCGTCATTCTCTCGGCCGCTTATGCGCTGTGGCTTTATCGCCGCGTGGTTTACGGCGTGCTCGACAAGGACAGCCTGAAGGGGATCCTCGATGTCGATCGCCGTGAGCTGGCAATCCTCGCGCCACTGATCGTGCTGACGATCCTGTTCGGCGTTTATCCGATGCCGATCCTCGATGTGACCGCGGTCTCGGTCGAAAGCCTCGCTGAGTCGTATCAGGCCGCCATTGATGCAGCAGCGACGGCAGCAGAGGGCATCGATGCCGCATCCCTTGCTCCTTCCGCTCCAGCCTTTGTTCAATAACCTCCGCCATGCCAGCACCCGATCCCATAACCTTCACAACGCTGCTGCTTATCGCACCGGAACTCGTACTTGGCGTCGGGGCGATGGTGCTGTTGATGATCGGTGTTTTCGTCCGTGAAGGGGCAACTGGCATCGTGACAGCCGGTGCCACGGCACTCCTGTTCTTGGTACTCTTGCTCCTCCAGCTCGCCGCACCCGAGACGCCTGAGAACCTTTTCGGTGGCAGTCTGATCATCGACCCATTTGCGCGGTTCCTGAAATCACTGACGCTGCTTGGCTCGATTGTCGCGCTGTTCATGTCGATCACTTGGATGAAGACAGCGCGCATCAACCGGTTCGAGTTTCCAGTTCTGATCGTCCTGGCCACACTCGGCATGCTAATCATGATCTCGGCCAATGATCTGATCGCGGTCTATATGGGGATCGAGCTGCAGAGCCTGGCGCTGTATGTGATTGCCGCTATTCAGCGCGACTCGACCAAGGCTACTGAGGCCGGCCTGAAATACTTCATTCTTGGCGCACTGTCTTCGGGCATGCTGCTCTATGGCGCGTCGCTCGTTTATGGCTTCACCGGCACCGTCGAGTTGACCAAGATCGCACAGGCTGCAGGCGGTGGGGACGCATCTCTGGGGCTTATCTTTGGCCTAGCCTTCCTGATCGCCGGTTTCGCTTTCAAGGTGTCGGCCGTACCATTCCACATGTGGACACCGGATGTGTATGAAGGTGCGCCCACCCCGATAACGGCATTCTTCGCAGCTGCGCCGAAAATCGCAGCCATGGCCGTATTCATTCGGGTGCTGGTGCAAGGTTTCCCGGCCATAACCACCGAATGGCAGCAGATTGTTGTCTTTGTCTCGATTGCATCGATGGTGCTCGGAGCTTTTGCGGCCATCGGCCAGACCAATATCAAGCGCCTGATGGCCTATTCCTCTATCGGTCATATGGGATTTGCCCTTGTTGGGCTTGCCGCCGGCAGCGAAGCCGGTGTGAGCGGTACGATCATCTATCTCGCGATTTATCTCGCAATGACGCTTGGCACCTTTGCCTGCATCCTGGGCATGCGCCGATCCGATGCCGCCGTCGAGGAGATCGAAGACCTGGCAGGGCTCGCACGGACCGATGGTCTGAAGGCACTGATCCTTGCAGCGCTACTATTCTCTCTGGCCGGAATTCCGCCGCTTGCCGGGTTCTTCGGCAAGTATTTTGTGTTCCTCGCGGCGATCGAAGCGGAGCTTTATCCACTGGCTGTGATTGGCGTTCTGGCCAGTGTGGTGGGCGCCTATTACTATCTGCGGATTATCAAGATCATGTATTTCGACGAACTGGCTCCCGGTTTTGACAAAACGCCCTTCGAGCTGCGCACGGTTATGGTCATTTCCGGTTTGTTTGTCGTCTTGTTCGCGTTCTACCCGAGCCCCGTGACCGTGGCGGCCGATGCCGCTGCGAAAGCGCTGTTCTGATAAGGTGGCGGGGATGATCGCGACCCAAGTTTCGCACTCCTGTCCACGGCGCCACCTCACTTCCACAGCGTCCACCAATGGTGAAGCCCTCGACTGGTCTCGTCTCGACGCACCCGATGGCGCATGGGTCACCGCTGAGGAACAAACCGCAGGGCGGGGCAGGGCAGGGCGAGCCTGGCATTCGCCGCGCGGCAATCTCTATGCCAGTGCGATTTTGCGTGACGTTGGCCCATCCGCATCATGGCCAAAGTTGGGCTTTGTCTGCGGACTGGCATTGTATGAGGCGCTTGGCGCCCTGGCGCCGGAACTCACCGGTCGGCTGAAGCTCAAATGGCCAAATGATCTGTTGGTCGATGGACAGAAACTCAGCGGTGTTCTGTTGGAGACCCACGATATCAGCCACCGCGCGGGGGAGCCGGACTTCGTCGTGATTGCAGGTTTTGGCGTGAACGTCATGACGCATCCCTCAGAAACGCCTTACCCGGTGACCAGTCTGCTAAACCTCGGGATCGATCTTGGCCCTGATGTGATTTGGCGGGAGTTATGCGCGTCACTAGCAAGACTGCGCGAGCTGTACCGGGATCAGGGTTTTGCGCCGATCCGGAAGGCCTGGAACCTGCATGCCCAAGGCATCGAACGCCCGGTCCGCGTAGAGCCTCCGAAGGGTGCGGTACTGGAGGGGCTTTTCCGCGGCATCGACGATGATGGTGCCCTGCTTGTGGAGATGGCGGATCGCCAGATGCGCACGATTCGCACCGCCGATGTTCTGTTCGCCGGCCAAGAACGCTCGGTGGCCTGAGTGAACGACCCGGACCGCGCCGACAATCAAGACAGCCTCGTATTTGTGCCACTCGGCGGTGTTGGCGAGATTGGCATGAATCTCGCGCTGTATGGCTATGGCAAACCAGACAACTGGCAGTGGATCATGGTCGACTGCGGCGTAACATTCGCCGCCGAAGAGCACATGCCAGGCGTTGATCTGGTGTTTCCCGACATCAGCTTTGTCGAAGAAGAACGCGCCAACCTGCTTGGGGTGGTTCTCACCCACGCGCATGAAGACCATTACGGTGCGCTGCCTGACTTATGGCCGCGCATCGGCGCCCCAGTTTATGCCACACCATTCACCGCCAGCATGCTGGAAGCCAAAATTGCTGGCGAGAGGGGCCGAGAACCCGTTCCGGTCAAGGAAGTCGAGCTTGGTGCAACCATCTCTCTAGGCCCTTTCGAGATTGAGCTGGTGACGGTGGCTCATTCGATTCCGGAGCCAAACGCCCTGGCCATCACAACGCCCCTTGGAACGGTGGTGCATACCGGCGACTGGAAGCTCGACCCGGAGCCTCTGATCGGCGAGCCGACCAATGCCAAACGTCTTGAAGAGATCGGTGCCAAGGGCTGCCGGGCAATCATCTGTGATTCAACAAATGTGCTGCGCGAAGGTACTTCGCCGAGCGAAGGTGATGTTGCCCGCGGACTGAAACAGGTCATTGCCGAAGCGCCCGGGCGGGTCGCGGTGACCTGCTTTGCATCCAATCTCGCGCGCATCCAGGCGGTGGCCGATGCCGCTGCCGATTGCGATCGTGACGTGGTGGTCGTTGGCCGCGCCATGCATCGGGTCATTTCCGTGGGACGTATGCTGGGGCTGCTGAACGAACGCGCCCGCTTCGTCGATGAGAGTGCATTTGGCTATCTGCCGCCAGACAAGGCTGTCCTGCTTTGTACCGGGTCGCAGGGCGAGCCAAGAGCGGCCTTGACCCGGATCGCCTATGACCGCCACCAGAGCATCTCATTCTCGCCAGGTGATCGATTGATCTACTCGGCTCGGGTGATACCCGGAAATGATCGGGAGGTGGGATCGGTACTTAATGCGCTGGTCGATCGCGGCGTTGAGGTCATTACCGATCGCGATGCACTTGTGCATGTCTCTGGGCATCCGCGCCGCGGCGAACTTAAACAGATGTATGACTGGCTGAAGCCCGAGGTGGCGGTCCCGGTTCATGGCGAAGCGGTCCATCTCCACGCCCATGCGCATTTCGCGCGCGAAGCGGGGATCAGCGAAGTTGTCGAGGCGCGCAATGGCGACATGATCCGACTCGCGCCCGGCCCGGCGGGAAAAATCGACGAGACACGTTCTGGCCGAATTATCAAGGATGGCCAACTTGTCCTGTCGGAGCAGGACTCGTCTGTGCGCGAGCGGCGCAAGCTGGCGCGGGTCGGTTTGATAACGGTCGCCTTTGCGATAGATGGCTCCGGTGATCTTGCCGGAGAGATCGAAGCCGAAATTGATGGTGTGCCGGCTCTTGACCAGGATGGCAACGCGATGATCGATATCACGCTGGATGCCGCCGAAGCCGTTCTCGCCGGACTGCCGCGAAAACGCCGCATGTCGGCGGACAAACAGCGCGACATCGTCCAGCGCGCGGTGCGTGCGGCTGTGGCTGACGTCTGGGGCAAGAAACCGATCGTACACGTCCACGTGGTCGAGATCTGACCCGTGAGATGCACGGCGTACGGCAGTCGGGAAAGGAAGAAGAATGATTGGTCGGCTCAACCATGTCGCTATCGCAGTACCGGACATAGAGGCTGCAACTGCGGTTTATCGTGACTCACTCGGTGCGGAGGTTTCCGAGATCGTCGCGCAACCTGATCACGGCGTTTCAACGGTTTTTATCACTCTGCCGAACACCAAGATCGAATTGCTCGAACCCTATGGTGAGGACTCTCCAATCGCCAAGTTTCTCGAACGCAATGGCGATGGCGGAATTCATCATATCTGCTACGAAGTCGATGACATTCTGGCGGCGCGTGACCAGCTCACCGGTCAGGGCGCACGTGTGCTGGGAAGTGGAGACCCAAAGATCGGTGCGCACGGCAAACCAGTGCTGTTTCTTCACCCCAAGGATTTCTGCGGCACTCTTGTTGAACTGGAACAGGCATAGCCAATGACGATTACAGCCGGGTTGGCGATCTACTTCATCATCTGGTGGGTGGTGCTGTTCACCGTGCTTCCGGTCGGTGTTCGGCCGCAGTCGGATCAGGGCGACATTGTGCCCGGCTCGGCGCCAAGCGCACCGGTAAACGTGAGTCTCGGCCGCAAAGCGATCTGGACCACAATTATCGCGTCCATCGTCTTCGGCGCGTTTTTTCTGATCTACGAGACCGGAATCATCGGGCTCGACGATGTGCCATTCCTGCCGCGATTCGAGCACTGAAACCGCGAGTCGGAATCTTGCAGGCGGGCTCTGAAGCTTAACTACAAAAGAAAAAAGCAGGTCGATCCGGAAGCGGTGGCAATCAGGTCGTTTGCCGGTGCTGGGATCATACCTGCCATTGGAGGCCTATTTGAAAGGCCTAAAGCAGCAATTTGTTGAGAGTTTTCTTTATGTCAGCGCTTCAGTAACGGCCTCCAAGCTTGGTCATACTTGCGTCGACCATGTGGACCTGCTCCTCCCGAGACTTGGGCCACCTCAAAGGGCGATTGTCCCACCTGTGATTGTGTTTTCCAATCTGCAGATGCGCCTCTTATTTGTGCAAGTCACGATACTCATTTAGGCAACGAATGCAACAGTTTGTCACAATCTGAAAACATGCGTGCACGGGGCTCGTTGGCGTGTCATCGGCGACACCGGCGCTTTGCTCTTGCGCTTTGACCGGGTTTGCGCATTGTCGCTTTGAAACCTCATGGGCCGCCGGCCCGCATTCCTCAGCTGCCAGCGGAGTTGTTCATGCGCCTCTCGCGCTATTTCCTGCCGATTCTGAAAGAAACCCCAAAGGAAGCAGAGATCGTCTCGCATCGGCTGATGTTGCGCGCCGGCATGATCCGACAGGAAAGCGCCGGAATCTATGCCTGGCTGCCGCTGGGGCTGAAGGTTCTGAGAAAAATTGAGCAGATCGTTCGTGAAGAACAGAACAGGGCAGGGGCGATCGAGCTGTTGATGCCAACAATCCAGTCGGCCGATCTGTGGCGCGAGAGCGGACGGTATGATGCCTATGGCAAGGAAATGCTCCGCATCCAGGACCGCCATGAGCGCGACATGCTTTATGGGCCGACCAACGAGGAAATGATCACCGAGATCTTCCGCAGCCACGTGCGCAGTTACCGTGATCTGCCGCTAAACCTCTATCATATCCAATGGAAGTTCCGTGATGAAGTGCGGCCACGCTTCGGCGTCATGCGCAGCCGGGAGTTCCTGATGAAGGATGCCTATTCCTTTGATCTCGACGCTGCATCAGCGAGGCTCTCTTACAACCGCATGTTCGTCGCCTATCTGCGGACGTTTGCCCGGCTGGGCCTCAAGTCAATCCCGATGCGCGCTGAAACTGGCCCGATCGGCGGTGATCTGAGCCATGAGTTCATCATTCTCGCCGACACTGGCGAGAGTGAGGTGTTCTGCGACAAGCGGCTCCTCGACATGGCCGTACCCGGGCCTGACACGGATTTCTCAGGCGATCTGCAAGAACTCGTCGATCCGTTTCTGTCCTATTATGCAGCGACCTCGGACATGCACGATGATGACAGGTGGGCATCTGAAGTGCCCGCTGACCAGAAAGTCTCCGCACGCGGAATCGAAGTTGGCCATATCTTCTATTTCGGCACCAAATATTCTGAGCCGCTTGGCAGTAAGGTGACAGGTCCCGATGGTACCGAGAACCCCGTTCACATGGGTTCCTATGGCATCGGACCGACACGGCTCGCAGCGGCAGTTATCGAAGCGTGCCATGATGATGACGGAATCGTCTGGCCTGCCAGCGTGGCGCCATTCGGCTGCGGGATCATCAATCTCAAGCCCGGTGATGATGCAACCGACGCGGCATGCCGTTCAGCCTATGACGCATTGACCGCTGCAGGTGCGGATCCGCTTCTTGATGACACAGATGAACGCGCCGGTGGTAAGTTTGCAACGATGGATCTCATCGGACTGCCCCATCAGATCGTGATCGGGCCGCGGGGATTGGCCAATGGCGAGGTGGAAGTGAAGTCGCGGGTCAGCGGAGAGCGACAGTCGATGCCGCTTGAGGCGGCGATCAACAAGGTCAGCGAGACAATTCGTCAGTCCGTGACGGTCTGACGCAGTTCAGCAAGAGGATAGCGCGCCTGCCATGAATGTTCAGGCACAGACCGGTCAACTCAAGAAGGTGCCGCGCCAGGCCGGCCCGTTCGGTGTGTTCGAGCGCATGATGGCAGCACGATATCTCCGTTCGCGCCGGCGGGAGGGGTTCATATCGATCATCGCCGGGTTTTCTTTTCTGGGAATCGTGCTGGGCGTCGCAACGCTGATCATCGTCATGGCGGTGATGAACGGTTTCCGCAACGAACTGCTGTCCAAGATCCTCGGCATGAGCGGACACGTTACGATCCAAGCCACCGATACGGTATTTGACGATTACGCCCGCACAGCAGACGAGATTCGCGGCGTTTCCGGCGTCCGGATGGTGATGCCGTTTGTCGACGGGCAGGCAATGGCTTCATCCAGCCAGCGAAATCTTGGTGTTGTGGTGCGCGGTGTAGAGTTGCCAGCACTGGAGCAGCTCGGCGATCTGGCCAAGAACCTCAAGCATGGCGATCTTGAACAGTTTGGCGACGGTGACGGCCTGGTCATCGGCGCCCGTCTGGCCCAACAACTCGGCCTGTCGATCAATGATGAAATCACCATCATCAGCCCGCGTGGAGCGGTTACGCCATTTGGGGTGACCCCAAGGGTGAAGAGCTATCCCATTTCGGCGATTTTTGAGATCGGAATGACCGAGATCGACCTTGCGTTCGTGTTTATGCCTCTGGAGGAAGCTCAGCTCTACTTCAACCAGGACGGACTTGCGACCGGCATTGATATCTATGTCGAGGACCCGGATCGGGTTGATGTCTATTCGCCGGGCATCCGCGATGCGATCAGCCGCTCTGTGGTGATAACCGACTGGCGGGCTCGCAATGCGTCATTCTTCACCGCACTACAGGTCGAGCGGAACGTCATGTTCCTTATCCTAACCCTGATTGTCCTGGTTGCGGCACTGAACATCATTTCCGGTCTGATCATGTTGGTGAAAGACAAGGGCCGCGACATTGCCGTGCTCCGGACGATGGGTGCAACACGCGGCGCGATCATGCGTGTGTTCTTCATGACCGGCGCCTCGATCGGTACCGTGGGCACTTTCGTAGGCCTGATTCTTGGAGTCATTGTCTGCCTGAATGCGGAGAAGATCCGCCAGTTCATCGCCTGGGTCAGCGGAACGGAAGTGTTCTCACCAGAGATCTATTATCTGGCCGAACTGCCGGCGGACATGGCGCCGGGGGACGTTATCGCCGTTGTCGTGATGGCGCTGGTTCTCTCCTTTCTGGCCACCCTCTACCCGGCGTGGCGTGCGGCCAAGCTCGATCCGGTCGAGGCGCTCCGGTATGAGTAGCGGGCAATGAACAGTCCAATGCCGACGGCCATGGCGCAGGCACCCAACGTCTTGGCGCTAGGCCTTAAGGACGTGCGCCATGGCTATGGTCATGGGGCCACACGTGTCGATGTCTTGCGCGGTGTTAATCTCGCGATCCGTCCCGGCGAACTGGTCGGCCTCGTGGCTCCATCAGGTGCCGGCAAATCAACGCTTCTTCACGTCTGCGGATTGCTTGAAACAGCTGACTCCGGACAGGTTGCGATCGCAGGGGTCAATTGCAGCAAGCTGAGCGATGATCAGCGGACGGCTGTACGACGCAACGCGGTTGGATTCGTCTATCAGTTCCACAATCTGCTGCCTGAGTTCTCAGCCCTTGAAAACGTTGTCTTGCCGCAACTGATCGCAGGACACCCACAGAAAACGGCGCGGCAGAGGGCTCTTGAACTCCTGCAGCATCTGGGGCTCGAACATCGCGTAACACACCGACCGGCCGAACTCTCTGGCGGTGAGCAGCAGCGGGTGGCCATCGCCCGGGCCGTGGCCAACGGTCCGCGGTTGCTGTTGGCTGATGAACCAACCGGAAATCTTGATCCGAAAACCGCCGCGCATGTGTTGGAGACGCTGCTGGGACTCGTTCGTCGGGCGGGCCTCGCTGCATTGATGGCGACGCACAATCTGGAACTCGCGGCTCGGTTGGACCGCTGCGTCACGTTGTCGGGCGGCGTTCTGCACGAAACACCGCCACAATCGCTGGCCTGATCCCGATTAAGTCGCGCTAGGCACCAGCACCTGCTTGACTTCCGTGAGAGCGATTGCAACTCACACCATCACCATCGAATTGCCTGATGCTTCCTGTGGTGTGAGCCACCGGGGGTCAGCGCTGCACCACCCAGTATTGATGACAAGACCCAATGCCAGAGCGCTACTATCTGACCACTGCGATCTCCTATCCCAATGGCGCACCCCATATCGGGCATGCCTATGAGCTTCTGGCAACCGATGCGCTGGCGCGTTTCCGCCGACTCGACGGCATGGACGTTTTCTTCCTGACCGGAACCGACGAGCACGGGCAGAAGATGGTCCAGACAGCGCAAGGTGAGGGGGTCTCACCCGGCGAGTTGGCTGATCGGAACACGCCCCGGTTTCAGGCGATGGCAGATGCGCTCAACTGCTCGAATGATGATTTCATCCGCACAACCGAGCTACGCCATCACCAATCAAGCCAGGCAATCTGGAGCCGCATGCACGAGGCCGGCGACATCTATCTTGGCACCTATAGCGGCTGGTACTCGGTCCGCGATGAGGCCTTCTACGCCGAGAGTGAGACCGCTGTTGGCGAAGATGGTGTGCGCGTCGGGCCAAATGGCACGCCGGTGGAGTGGGATGAGCAGGAGAGCTACTTCTTCAAGCTCTCGGCCTATCAGGACAAGCTGTTGGCCCACTATCAGGCCGAGCCGGAATTCGTGCTGCCACGTGAACGGCTCAACGAGGTGCGCAGCTTTGTTGACGGCGGGTTGCAGGATCTGTCGATCTCGCGCACCTCGCTCGACTGGGGCATACCCGTGCCGGATGCGCCAGGCCATGTCATGTATGTATGGGTGGATGCGCTGACCAATTACATCACGGGCGTCGGCTTTCCCGACACCGGATCCGAATCCTATCAGCGTTACTGGCCCGCCGACCTGCATGTAATCGGCAAAGACATCTTGCGATTCCACGCGGTCTATTGGCCTGCCTTTCTGATGTCAGCCGGACTGCCGCTGCCAAAACGCGTGTTTGCGCATGGGTTTCTGTTCAATCGCGGAGAAAAGATGTCGAAATCGGTGGGCAATGTGGTGGACCCATTCGCGCTTGCGGACCACTACGGCATCGACCAGATGCGCTACTACTTCCTGCGTGAGGTACCGTTCGGGCAGGATGGCAACTATTCGCACGAGGCCATTGTCGCGCGGATCAACGCGGATTTGGCCAACGATCTCGGCAATCTGGCACAGCGCTCGCTGTCGATGATTGCCAAACACTGCTCATCTGCCGTGCCGCCCCACGGTAGCTTCACAGACGAAGATCAGGCTCTTCTCGATCAGGTCGCATCAGTGCTCGACAAGAACCGGACAGCCCATGAGCGGCAGCAGCTTCATGTGGCGCTCGCCGACATTTTTGCCGTAGTGGCCGAGGCAAACCGCTATTTTGCGGGACAGGAACCATGGGCTCTGCGCAAAACAGACCCTGAGCGTATGCAGACTGTGCTTTATGTCACCGCAGAGGTGCTTCGGCAGGCGGCAATTCTGGTGCAACCTTACATGCCGCAGGCGGCGTCGGCCTTGCTCGATATTCTTGGCGTGTCACCCGATGACCGCCAATTCGCCGATCTCGCCGCGCCGCTGGTCTCGGGAAGCGAATTGCCACCGCCAAGTCCGATCTTTCCACGCTATGTGGACGCCGAAACGCCGGCTGCGGAATAGACCTGCGGGTAGGGGGGAGCCAATGCTCATTGACAGCCATTGCCATCTTGATTTTCCCGACTTCGATGGTGAGCGCGATGAGGTCCTTGACCGGGCACGGGCACGTGGTGTCGGTGGATTTGTGACAATCAACACCCGCGTTCGCCAATTCGATAAAATTCGTTCAATTGCAGATACTTACGCCGATGTCTGTTGCTCGGTCGGCACCCATCCTCACAACGCCGCAGAGGAAGACGATCTTCCGATCGACGATATCCTGGAACATGCGAACCACGCGAAAGTGGTGGCTATCGGTGAAGCCGGACTTGATTACCACTACGACCGCTCACCGCGGGATGCGCAGGCCCGCGGTTTCCGCAAGCACATTGAGGCTGCACGGCGGACGGGATTGCCTCTGGTCATCCATAGTCGCGACGCAGAAGACGATACCGCTTCTATCCTGCAAGAGGAAATGGAGAGGGGACGTTTCACGGCTGTACTGCACTGCTTCAGTTCCGCACCGAAGCTCGCCCATGCGGGTATTGCGTTGGGGCTCTACGTGTCGTTCTCCGGCATTCTCACGTTCAAGCGATCCGAAGAACTGCGCGCACTGGCTGCGGACTTGCCGGGCGACCGGATCCTGGTCGAAACGGATGCGCCATATCTTGCGCCTATGCCCAATCGCGGCAAACGGAACGAACCCGCCTTCGTCGCCGATACCGCACGCGAATTGGCAGCGTGCCGTGGCGTTTCGGAAGAGGAGATTGCCGAGCGGACGACGGCCAACTTTCACGCGCTCTTCACCCGCGCGCGCGAAGCAATGCAAGCCTCGACGCAAGCCGCCTGAGCGATTGGTATAGCGTTCCATGAGCTTACGCGTGACAATACTGGGCTGCGGCTCATCGGGTGGCGTTCCACGCGTTGGTGGGCCAGAGGGCGTGAGTTGGGGCAAGTGCGACCCGCAAAACCCTAAAAACCAACGTCGACGCTGTTCGATCCTGGTTGAGAAAACGGACGGAAACCAGTTCGATTCAGCTGCGTCGGCCACGCGCCTTCTGGTCGATACATCACCAGATTTGCGGCAACAGATGCTGTCGGCGGAAGTGCCTGATCTGGACGCAGTCTTGTACACCCACGACCATGCCGACCATATCCACGGTATCGACGATCTCAGACCCTTCGTGTTGTCACGGCGCGCCCAGATCGACGTCTTTGCTGACCACCGCACGGCTGGGATGCTGCGAGACCGGTTCGGATACTGCTTCTCGGCGCCAGATGGCTCGATCTATCCGCCAATCCTAAAGCTGAGCGAACTCAGTCACGACACGCCGCTGGAGATCAGTGGCGGCGCCGGCACGATCGCGGCGACGCCAATCCCGGTTGAACACGGGCCGATCATGGCGCTCGGCTTCCGCTTTGGCGGTGTGGCATACATGCCGGATGTCAGTGCCATTCCAGAGTCCAGCGTGCCGGCACTTGAAAATCTCGATGTCTGGATCATCGACGCGTTGCGCGACACACCGCATGTGTCGCATTTCACGGTTGCGACGGCGCTTGAATGGATCGATCGGATGAAGCCCAAGCGGGCCATCCTGACTAATTTGCATGTCGATCTCGACTATGGCGAGTTGGCCGCACGGCTGCCGGACAACGCAGAGCCAGCATTTGACGGGATGACGGTGCTGACGTCCTGATATGCCCACGTCTGCAAGAGCCAATATGGATATCTCTTGATGGTTCCATAATATATCTTATGCGTCTTTTGTCTGTTGATTGGGGTGCAGCTTAAGCGATCGCAATCCTGACCCGGTTGGGCCTAAAGCGGTCTGCCCTGCCAGTCCCTGATGCACCTTAAACGGCCAGATAGGCTCGGCTGATCTCTGGCTTGGTGTCCAGATCGCGAAAGGTCCCGTCGTACCGTATGGCGCCTTTCTCGATGATACAGGCGCGATCGGAAACCTCGCGGGCGAAATTCATGTTCTGCTCCGAGAGCAGAACGGACAGCCCTTCGCGCTTCATCTCAGTGATCACGGACACCATCTGTTCGACGATGACCGGAGCGATGCCTTCAGAAGGTTCATCGAGAAGCACCAAACGTGGGTTGCCCATGAGCGTGCGAGCAATGCTCAGCATCTGCTGCTCGCCACCTGAAAGCTGCTTTCCTAGATTGCCGCGCCGTTCAGCAAGATTGGGAAACAGCTCGAAGAGGTGCTCTTCGGTCCACCTTGGCGTGTCTTTTGTCGCAGTGCGGCGCCCGACCTCCAGGTTCTCATCGACGGTCAGATCGCCAAAAACCCGTCGTTCCTCGGGAACGTATCCAAGCCCGGCCTGGCAGATGATGTGCGTCGGTTTACCGATCAGTTCGTGACCGTCATAGCGCACGGCACCGCTCGCCTGCCGCACCATTCCCATAACCGCCTTGATCGTGGTTGATTTGCCAGCGCCATTCCGACCCAGCAGTGCCACGACTTCATTGGCGCCGACCGTCAGTGACACGTCGTGCAGGATTTGGGCACGGCCGTAGCGGGCGTTGAGGCCTGAGACCTCCAGTCCCCCATGTGTGCGGCTTTTCTGCTCAGACATCGGCGAACCCGGCCATCACCGCCGCATCGGAACCGCGCTTGGCGCCACCGCCAAGATAGACCTCACGGACAAGCGGGTCGCCGCGGATCTCTTCAGCTGATCCTTCGGCAATCAGATGACCGCGATTGAGCACGAGAATTCGATCCGCGTGGGCGAAAACAACATCCATATCGTGTTCGGTGAAGAGGACACTCATCTCCCCGTCCGACACGATGCCGGCGACCAGTTGCATGAGCGCGTTGCGTTCAGAAGGGGCCATTCCTGCGGTTGGCTCATCCATCAGTAGGAGCGCTGGCGCGTGTGCCAGCGCTATAGCAAATTCGAGGCGCTTCAGATCACCATAGGCCAGTTCCGAACAGGGTCGTTGGGCCTGGTCTTGCATGCCCACTTTTTCGAGGAACGCATCGGCTTCGTCGAAGAACAGGACACTGGCGCGTGAGAACACGTCTTTGATGCGCCGATGATGGGACATCAGCGCCATCTGGACGTTCTCGCGGACCGTCATTGAGGCAAAAGTCTCGGTAATCTGGAAAGTCCGCCCGACGCCCATACGCCATATCCGGCGCGGGCGTTTGCCAATGAGTTCCTGTCCCTTCAGCCGGACGGAGCCGGAATCCGGTTTGAGATAGCCATTGAGGATGTTGAAACAGGTGGTCTTGCCGGCACCATTTGGACCGATGAGTGCAAGGCACTCTCCTTCGCCAAGCTGGAAGCTGACATCGGCAACCGCTTCAATCCCGTCGAAGTTCTTCGACAGATGGCCGACCTCAAGTACGGGAGGCTGGGCGCTCATCCCACCCTCCCCTGTTTTCCGGCATGACCGGCGTCACGGTCGAAGAGTCGCATCAGCCGCTCCAGACCACCCGCGATGCCGTTGGGCGCTGCCAATACGACAACCAGAATCGTCAATCCGAACAGGAAGCGCCAATAGTCGAGCCGTGACACCCAGTCCTCGACCAACACAAACACGGTGGCCCCGAGGATCGGGCCGAACAGTGCCTGAATGCCCCCGAGCAGGACCATGACCAGCCCATCGACCGATTGCGCAATGCTGAGAACGTCGGGAAAGACGCTGCCCTTGGAGAAGGCAAACACCGCACCTGCGAGCCCCGCGAGTGCCCCAGCAAGTCCGAATGCCGCCCATTGCAGGGACCTTGTGTCGATCCCAATGGATTCAGCGCGTGTCTGGCTGTCGCGGATCCCGCGCAGCGCATAACCAAATGGTGCATGCGCCGCGCGCCGGAGAAACCAGATCCCGCCGAGACAGCAGATCAGCGCCACGTAAAAGTAGACGTGATCAGCGCTTGCCCACTGTGCCGGCCAGACACCGACAACACCGTCATCGCCACCGGTGAAGTCCTGCCATTGAAACACGATACCCCAGACGATCTGCGCGGCAGCAAGGGTAAGCATGGCCAGGTAAACGCCCGACAACCGAACGCAAAACCAGCCGAAAAAGAGTGCTGCAGCAGCGGTTGCGAACGGCGCAATCGCCATGGCGGGCAGCATGCCGAGACCGAAGTATTTGACTGAGAGTGCAGCGGCATAGGCGCCTATGCCGAAATAGGCGGCATGTCCAAAACTCACCATGCCGCCGGTCCCCATGATGAAATGCAGAGAGGCCGCAAACAGTGCTGCCACCATGACATCGACCAGGAGAATGGTGGTGAAGTCAGATACGAAGACCGGGCTGGCGGCGAGAACAGCTATGGCCGTGGCAAGCATCATGGCTGCCTTGTTGCCCATCAGTTTCAACGGCTGTTCTGGCTCGACCGGCGAACCGTGTTCGCTGCCTGGCTTTCCCAGCAGGCCGTAGGGACGCGCGATGAGCACAATCGCCATCACCAGGAACGGCAACACAATCGAGATTTGCGGAAACACCAGCACCGCGAAGGCGTTCAGAACCGATATCAACACCGCGGCAAAGAATGCCCCGGCAACACTGCCCATACCGCCGATGACCACGACAACAAACGCTTCTGCGATGATCGAGAGGTCCATCTGCAGATTGACGGACTCTCGCGGGATCTGCAGAGCGCCCCCAAGACCGGCCAGGAACGCGCCCAGCATGAACGCTGTCGAAAACAGCCAAGCCTGATTGACGCCGAGTGCGGCCACCATCTGCCGGTCCTGGGTCGCCGCTCGGATGAGAATGCCCCATCGGGTGCGGTGGAACAGGAGCCAGATCGCGGTCAGCACCAGCGGTCCGATGACAATGAGAGCAAGATCATATTCCGGGATCGGCTCGCCAAAGATTCGTGCCGCACGATCGAGACCCGGCGCACGCGGGCCGAGCAGGTCTTCAGCGCCCCAGATTGCGAGCGTGATGTCCTGGAAGATCAAAACGAGACCGAAGGTGGCGACCAGCTGAAACAGCTCAGGCGAGCCGTATATGCGCCGCAGGATGGTGACCTCGATCAGGAGTCCGATCACCGCGACCGTTGCGGCTGCGGCCAAAACCCCGAACCAGAACCCGAACACGCCCAAATCCAGAGTCGTGACGGCTGAATAAGCGACATAGGCGCCGACCATGTAGAACGAGCCATGGGCGAAATTGACGATCCGGGTGACGCCGAAAATGATCGACAGGCCTGAAGCGATCAGAAACAGCGATGACGCGTTGGCGAGCCCGGTCAAGAATTGCGCGAAATAAAAGCCCATGAACGGCTCACTGCACCAAGCATGAAGATGCGAAGGGAGTGTGCACTTCGGTTCAGTGCACGCCTCCCCCGCTTATCAGGTGATGCGCTGTTCGGCTATTCGGCAGGCCTGAGTTTGGCCGCCTCTTCTTCGGACGGCAGATAGTCCGCACCATCTGCATAGGCCCAGTCGACCATCTTTGGCTTGCCATCAACCAATGCCGTCTTGCCGACATAAGCGCCCATGGTTGATTGGTGATCAGCTGCGCGGAACATGAATGGACCGGTCGGGCTGGATTCGATCTCAAGCCCTTCCATGGCCGCGATCATCGCTTCGGTGTCGGTCGACCCGGCTTTGCGAATGGCTGCAGCGATCGACAGAATCGAGTTATAGCCAACAATGGAGCCCACTTTCGGTTCTTCTCCAAAGCGCTTCATGTAAGCATCGGCAAAGGCCTTGTGCTGCTCGGTATCGATATCGAGCACCGGATATCCCGTGACGATCCAGCCATCGGGCGTCTCGTCGCCGAGGGGTAGCAGATATTCCGGCTCGCCAGTCAGCAATGACACCACATCGCGACCTTCGAACAACCCACGCAGGGAGCCCTCGCGGACAAATTTGGCAAGGTCACCGGCAAAGGTAACATTGTAGATGGCGTCGGGTTTCGCTGCTTCGAGTGCGCGAACGGTCGAACCTGCATCGATCTTGAAAACCGGCGGCCATTGTTCCTCGACAAACTCAACATCGGGTCTCAGACGTTTGAGCTCGGATTTGAACGCCTTCACTGCATCGCGGCCATAGGCGTAGTTAGGTGCCAGCGTCGCCCAACGCTTCGCATCAAGCTTGGCTGCTTGCTCGGCGAGCATCGCCGCCTGCATGTGTGTGGATGGACGCAGTCTGTAAGTATAGCGGTTTCCCTTTGACCAGACGATGGCATCTGACAAGGGCTCAGAAGCCAGGAACAGAATCTGCTTCTGCTTGGCGAAGTCCGCTACGGCGAGGCCGATGTTCGAGAGGAAGGTGCCGAATAGCAGGTCCGCCCCCTCCTTGGAGACCAGTTCTTCGGCAATGCGAATGGCTGTTGCGGGATCTCCAGTGTCATCACGGCTGATGACTTCGATCATGCGGCCGTTCAGTCCGCCACCGGCGTTGATTTCCTCAACGGCCAGTTCCCAGCCCTTCTTGTAGGGCAAAGTGAATGCCGGTAGCCGCGTATAGGAGTTGATTTCACCGAGAATGATGGTGTCGGCGGCCTGAGCGGCGCTCGGGGATAGCGCAGACGGCATCGCAGCTGCGAGGCCTGCAAGAGGCATTGCTGCCAGGGCGCTCATCACGAGGCGGCGTGAGATCATGCTTTTGCTCCCAATCGAAATCCAGTTCGGTGGTCTGTTGCGAAACTAGCAACTCTTTTGCCTTTGCGGGCAAGCATGAAATCGCCAAGCGTCACCAATTGCCGATGCGGTGGCATCGCATCGTGCTGGGGACACAAGAGATTGTATGATTGCCCGCCTGTTGTCCTCTATATAGGGGTAGATGTGACGTTTTGCTGTATTCCGACTCCAAAAATCTCGTGATTCCACAAAGAACCGCGGAGTGATCGCGCGAAATCCCACCGATAATGACTGAATCTTGGAGAATTGCGCTGTGAACGATCCTGACGCATCCGGCCCCGAGCAAATCGACCGGCTTCTTCAAATCATGGCCCAGCTAAGGGACCCTCAAACGGGCTGTCCCTGGGACGTTAAGCAAGATTTCTCGTCCATTGCACCGTATACGATTGAGGAAGCCCACGAGGTCGCCGACGCCATCGCGCGTAACGACATGGAAGATCTGGTGGATGAACTCGGCGACCTGCTGCTCCAGGTCGTCTTTCATGCCCAGATGGCCGCTGAAGCCGGTCTGTTCGATTTCGATGACGTGGCCCGTGCCATCAGTGACAAGATGGTTCGCCGGCATCCGCATGTCTTTGGTGAGATGACTGCCGACGGAGAAGCGGCGGTCCGCGCCAACTGGGATACGATCAAGGCTGCCGAAAAGGCCGAGAAATTGAAACGTCGCAATGGATATTCAGCGGCGCCATCACATCAAGGGCGTCTTGACGACATTCCTCGTGGACTGCCGGCGTTGTCCTACGCGCAGAAGATCAGCAAGCGGGCTGCCAAGGCCGGTTTCGACTGGCCCGATCGCGCCGGCGTTTGGGCCAAGCTCCAGGAGGAAATCGGCGAACTCGAGCAAGAACTGAACGATACACCGGAGGACACAACCCGGATTGCAGAGGAGATCGGCGACTGCCTGTTCGCTCTTGTCAATCTCGCACGCCATAGCGGCGTGGATGCCGACCGGGCGCTGCATGGCACCAATGTCAAGTTCGCAAGACGTTTTGCCGAAATGGAGCGGCTGGTCGCAGATCAGGGCCGCGCGCTCGAAAAACTCGACCTCGCCGACCAGGAAGCGCTCTGGCAGCAGGCAAAAGCAACCGATTAGATAGTGGCTGCGCTCACGCAGCGCGTGCGGCGTCGGGAAAACGATCGCGAAACCGGCTTTCGGCCGCTTCGGGCACACGGACTTCCATTCTCGTCTGCGACGTGTCGGCATCGTCTTCACGTGACAGGATTTCACAGGTCTCGTAGAGCCAGTTCACTAGTTGCCCGTCATCAAGCGGCACACGAACCTCAAAGGTGCGGCTGGTGGCATTGAGATTGGACTCGATCAATCCGAGCAGGATGTCGAGCCCCTCCCCGGTCGTCGCCGATACACAAACCGGTCCGCGACTGGCGCGCTGCTTGCGCAACGACTGAGCCTGAGCTTCCAGGAGCCCTCGTTGTTCCGCCCCCATCAGATCGATCTTGTTCCAGACCTCAGCGATTGGCCCGTCGTCAATCTCCATCCCGAGAAGACCCAGAACGGTCTCCACATCCTGTGCCTGGGCGGTGGCATCGCTGTGGCTCATATCCCGCACATGGAGCACCAGATCGGCCTCAGTCACCTCCTCCA
>JBCDCP010000022.1:0-28591 GCA_039181495.1 Pseudomonadota bacterium
GCCGGCCTCGGGTTATCCGCTGCGGCCGCCATTCTGGAGCGCGACCTGCCCGGTTTTGATGTGGTATGGAGCGCGGATGGTCAAGTAGAGCGCGTCATCATGGACCAGGGTATTCCCGCGGCATTTGAAGACCATGGCATGATCGATGCCGTGGGTCGCGTGACCGGTGAGACCGCTACGCTTTTCGGATGGGATACTGAAAGTGGCGACTTCTGGCGCCGGACCACCAATATCGTCAAGCCCGACGGAAATCGCGCGGTTGGAACACCACTTGGGACAAACGGTGCCGTTTTCCCTGTCCTGCGCGATGGGAACACCTTCTTTGGCGAGGCTGTGATCCTCGGTCTGCCCTATTACACGGTCTACGAACCCGTCTTTGATGCTTCCGGCGACGTCAACGGTATTCTGTATGTCGGCGTCCGCAAGGATGTCATTGCGGCCAAGACATTCGATACCGTCATGGGCATGGTAATTGCCGCTTTGATAGGCCTGGTGCTGGTCGCCGGAGCGGCCGTCTTCGTCATGCGACGCATGACACGCCCATTGCCGGTGATTGCCGAGGTTGTTGAGAAGATCGCCGAAGGCGACCATGAGGTCAGCGTACCGTTCGTTGATCATGGCGACGAAATCGGGGCGGTTGCGCGCGCCGTTGAAGTGCTGCGCGAGGCGTCCACCGAACGTGCGGCTCTTTCACAAGCGAGCGAAGAGGAAGCCGAAGAGCGGACCGCCCGTCAGAAGCGGCTCGAGGAGCTTGTCGCCGGGTTCCGTGCGACGGTGACGGACGTCATCGGCTCTGTACGAGCGACGACCGAGAGCCTCGATGGGACAGCGCGCAAGCTGACCGATGTTGCGCAGGAGACAACCCATCGTTCCGGTACAGTTGCCGAGAATTCCAGTGTTGCGTCTCAGAATGTGCAAACTGCCGCCGCCGCCGCCGAAGAGTTGTCGGCCTCGATCGGCGAGATCTCGCGGCAACTTGCGGAGACGACCGGAACGGTCGGCCGGGCGACCGAGACGGTCAGTGCGACAAACGTGAAGGTCGAGAGCCTTGCGCAGGGCGCGCAGAAGATTGGCGATGTGGTGAAACTGATTTCGGAGATTGCTGAGCAGACCAATCTCCTGGCGCTCAACGCGACGATTGAGGCAGCCCGCGCAGGTGAGGCTGGAAAAGGCTTCGCTGTGGTTGCCTCGGAGGTTAAAAGCCTCGCCTCGCAGACCGCTCGTGCTACCGAGGAAATTGGAACGCAGGTTGGCGCCATTCAGTCCTCGACGACCGAAGCCGTTGATGCAATCCGGGTGATTGGGGAGATCATCAACGACGTCAACCAAACGACTGCATCGATCGCAGCCGCCGTTGAAGAGCAAGGTTCCGCAACCGACGAGATCAGTCGCAGCGTCACCGATGCTGCATCTGGTACCAGTACAGTGGCTGAGCATGCGGTGGAGGTGAATGCCGCTGCGGATCAAACCAACAGCTCGGCTGCTGATGTTCTCACATCGGTCGAAACACTGGCGGCAGAATCCGAACGCCTCGGTGAGGCTATCGATAGTTTCCTGACGGACGTTGCTGCCTGAATTCACGAACCGGGTTTGCGCGGCGTCGGTCGCCAGTCGGGTGGCGCAAGCTCAAAGCCAGTAAACTCAAATCCGGGTGCCACCGTGCACCCGACAAGCGTCCACCGACCCAGGCTTTCGGCGGTTTGCCACGCGTTGGCCGGCACGATGGCCTGGGGACGCTCTCCGGCAAGCAGGTTGGGCCCGAGCCGCATCGACCAGGCGTCGTGGCCATTCTCGCTGACCGTCAGCGCCAATGGTGCACCCGCATAGTGATGCCAGACCTCGGAGGCATCCACCCTGTGCCAGGCGGAAACCTCTCCTGCGGGCAGCAGAAAATAGATGCAGGTGGAGGCGGAACGATCGCCATCTCCGGTGCCATTGGCTGACGTGGAATCGCGGAAAGTTTCCCGGTAGTGGCCGCCTTCGGGATGCGGTTTCAGATCGAGCACGCGGATCAGATCCTCGGCGCTCATCGCGTCGATCTCGCGGCCTGGAGCGGGAACGGAACTCATCGGTTGCAGGTGTCCGGACAGGTTAGCTGTCTAGAAGTTGTCTTTGCGGTTGCGCACCTCAGCGAGCACTTCGACGGCACCCTTACCGGAAAGCCCGACGGCAGCGGCGATGGCCGGATCGTCAGCGCGCATATACGGGTTGGTGTCCTTCTCCTCACCAACGGTTGTGGGAACGGTGGGAGTGCCCTTCGCCCGTAGTGCTTCGACATCCTTGAGTCGCTTCTGCAGGGCCGCATTGTCGGGATCCACAGTAATTGCGAACTGGGCATTGGAAAGAGTGTATTCGTGGCCGCAATACAGCCGGGTCTGTGGAGGAAGGGCGGCGATCTTGGACATTGATGCCCACATGTCCGCTGCAGTTCCCTCAAACAGACGTCCGCACCCCATCACAAAACAGGTGTCTCCGACAAAGGCGAGATCCGATGAGGGAATCCAATAGGCAATATGCCCCGCGGTATGGCCGGGTGTCTCGAAGACCTTCACCTCGGCTGAGCCGAACTGAAAGCTGTCACCCTCGCCAACAAGGTTGTCCATGCCCTCAATCTGATCAGCCTCACCGCGCGGGCCATAGACCACCACGCCATCTGATTTGAGTGGCATCAGGGCCTGAGTGTGATCCCAATGGTGATGGGTGATGAGGATATGGCTAAGCGTCCAGCCGGTTTCTTTCAGAGCCGCACGGATGGCATCCTCATCGGGACAGTCGATGGTGGCACAGGAGCCGGTCGCAGGGTCATGGATCAGAACGCCGTAATTGTCGCTCAGCGCTGAAAAGAGATGGGTTTCGATTGCGGACATGGTGCTTGCTCTATGCAAAAGTGGGGGCCGGCCCAATATGGATCGCCGAACAGTCGATAGGCCTAGGTGAGGTTACGTAAAGTTACAATGATCGATTGTCGAGACCGATGCCGGAGCGCAATTGGGCGATAGGCTGCTGAACGCCGATGTGGACTGACATTACTGATATCCGGAACTTCTACTCGAGCGCTCTGGGTCGCGTTGCGCGACGGCTGATCCTGCGGCGATTGATGGAGGTATGGCCAGACCTCAAGGGCGATAAGATTGCCGGAATAGGCTATGCCACGCCCTATATGCAGCTCTACCGGGAGAATGCCGAGCGCTGCCTTGCCATGATGCCGGCCCGGCAGGGTGTGGTGAACTGGCCATCGGAGGGACTGTCATCATCGGCGCTGATCGATGAGGATGTGCTGCCGCTGACCGATGGTGCGGTCGAGCGGGTTATGCTGGCGCATTGCCTTGAGCATGCCGATGATCCCGGGCACCTGTTGCATGAGACGTCTCGGATCCTGGCGCCGGGCGGCCGGCTCATGATGATCGTCCCCAACCGTCGAGGGGTCTGGGCGCGGATCGACAACTCGCCGTTTGGTCATGGTCGGCCATTCAGCCGCGGGCAGCTGACGCGTCTGATGCGCGAGTGCCATTTCAGTCCAAGTGAATGGCGCGAAGCGCTCTATGTTCCGCCGATCACCCGCTATGGCATCTTGCGCATGGCCACCGCGATGGAGGCGCTGGGGCATGCCATGCCGCCTTTCTTTGGCGGCGTCCTGATCGTCGAAGCGGTAAAAGAATACCGAGTGCCGCGTCCCGCACATGCGCTCGAGCGGGTACGTCGGCGGTTGCCTGACCTCAATCCGGCGCCTGTGCCGGTGCCTGCCAATAGGGCGGGGCCGGAGGATTCCGGCTCGAGCTTCTGATCAGCAACCGTGACTTGCGCGGTGTCAATGCCTCGCCCAGCATTGCCATGACAGACTATCCGCACGGGTCTTTGTGTCCGGATTGACGGCACATTGCGCGGGGGCCGTTCAACCCTTCGTGCCGCCAGCTGTTTGGCGGCGCCAAGGATACCGAACAGGGAGATGGCCATGCGTTACTTTGCAATCATGGCTGCCATGGCAGCTTTGCTCTTCGCAGGATTGCCTTCCGATCCTGCCGAAGCGCGCAGCCGCACCTATTACAGCTTCAGCTATTCGGGCGGTAGCATTGGTGTGACTGTGGGGCGGGCACCACGCTACTATTACGCGCCACGCAGACGCTACTATCAGTATTATGTGCCTAGACGGTCCTACTATCGTTACAGGCGAACACGAGCACGGGTTTATCGCCGCTCGGGCGGTTCTTGCGGTTACTGGCACAACCGGTGCGTTGCCAATTGGGGCTATGGCAAGAACTATCGCGGGTGCATGCGCTACCACCGCTGCTGACCAACGGCGCCGGGCAGCGTTGCGGCCTCGTCAATCTGGCAACAAACCAGATCTCAGCTAGGACGTTGGTCCTGCTTGCGATGGAGCAGGAAGACGGCTTGCTCGCCGAACACGTTCCAGAACCGCCACGGCACGCTGAGCGGGATCGGTTGACCGATGCCGTTCAGCGCCACCGCTTTGTCGATTCCAGCGTCCAGTTCCCTGCACAGGGCGACAAAGTCGCGGATCGTGCAGAAGTGGATGTTGGGCGTGTCGTACCAGTGATAGGGGAGTTTCTTGGTCACCGGCATTTCGCCGCGCAGAAGCAGGCTCATACGGACCCGCCAATGGCCGAAATTGGGGAACGAAATAATAGCACGGTGGCCGATTCTGAGCATATGCTCGAGCACCGTACGGGGATTGCGTGTGGCCTGCAGGGTCTGGCTGAGGATGACGAAATCGAATGAGTCGTCAGGGTAATTGACCAGATCGGTATCGGCATCGCCCTGTACAACCGCCAGCCCACGCGCAACGCTTGCTTCAACGCCTGTCTGGCTGAGTTCGATCCCCCGCCCGTCAACGCCTTTCTGGGCTTCGAGCATTTCCAGAAGGGCGCCGTTGGAGCAGCCGACATCCAACACCTTGGCGCCTTCGGTGATCATGCTTGAGATCAGTTCAAGATCGACTCGATGATCGCTCGCCATCGTGCCATCGAGTGCGGATGGGTGGACGGTCATCAGCCACTCCCTCCCGGCTCCTGGAGCCCCCGTGCCCGCGCAGCAGACCGCAGGAAACCTCTGAGCGCGGCTTCCATGTCCGGTTCATCGAGCAGGAACGAGTCATGCCCGCGGTCGGTGTCAACTTCGACAAAACTGACGCGGGCGCCGGCGGCATTGAGGGCATGCACGATTTGGCGGTTGCCTTCGGTCGGGAACAGCCAGTCGGAGGTGAAGGACACCACACAGAACCGGGTTTGCGTCCCCATGAAGGCATTGGCCAGCGTTCCATCGAAGTCCGCGGCGAGGTCGAAATAGTCCATCGCCCGTGTCAGATAGAGATAGGTATTGGCGTCGAAACGCTCGACGAACGTCATCCCTTGATGGCGGAGATAACTCTCGACCTGAAAATCCGCATCGAACCCGAAGGTCAGGGATTCGCGGTCCTGCAGCCTGCGCCCGAACTTCCGCTGAAGGGCTTCGTCTGAGAGATAGGTGATATGGGCGGCCATACGCGCCACAGCGAGCCCCTTGGAGGGGCGCTTGCCGGCGCTATGGTAGTCTCCGCGGCACCAGTCTGGATCGGCCATGACCGCCTGTCTGCCAACCTCGTGAAAAGCGATGTTCTGGGATGAATGACGCGCCGCGGTTGCGATTGGCAGCGCGGCAAAAACCCGATCGGGGTAGTCGGCAGCCCATTGCAGAACCTGCATGCCGCCCATTGATCCGCCAGCGACGCAAAAAAGAGAATCGATGTTGAGGTGGTCGAGCAGACGAGCTTGCGCCCGCACCATGTCGCGAATGGTCACGACCGGGAAATCCAGCCCGTAAGGTTTGTTCGTTTCCGGGTTGGTGCTGGCCGGCCCAGTTGAACCAAGGCACCCACCCAGCACATTGGAACAGATGACGAAGTATCGGTTGGTATCAATCGGTTTGCCTGGACCAACGACCCGTTCCCACCAACCTGTCTTGCCAGTGATGGGGTGAATGTTCGCGACGTGCTGATCGCCTGTCAGCGCATGGCAGATCATTACTGCATTGGAGCGTTCGGCATTGAGGGTGCCGTAGGTCTGATAGGCGATTGCAAAAGGTGCCAGTTCAGCACCGGCATCGAGCTTGATGGGCGCGTCCGCTCCGAATTCTGCCAGCAGCGTGTGTTCGGCACCTTCGAAAGGCGCCGATGCGGTGCTTTGCGAGGATGGTGTCGCGGCGCGTGGCATCAAGCTTTTGTCCGTTATCCGATCGTGGCTGGAATATGGAAGCCGGAATTCGGGAGCGCTAGGTATGGTCGGCACGGCCTTGCTGTCAACGCGCCGTATCGGGTTTGACCGATGGCCGAGCGCGAAGTGACTTGCCAAGAGGCGCATGCTTCGGGTTTGGTCTCGCTGCGACAGACCACATCACCCCGCCGGATCTCACCATGCCCGATAATGCCGAAACGCTTACCCGGCTTCGCGATGAAATCGACCAGGCCGACCGCGATATGCATGAGCTGCTTATCCGGCGCAGCCAGGTGATCGAGCAGTTGATCAAGGCGAAAGGCACGCGCAGCAATGCTGGCAGCCAAGGCGGTGCTGCATTCCGGCCAGATCGGGAAGCGGCGGTCATAAGGCGTTTGGCCGAGCGTCATCAGGGCGTGCTGCCGTTCCTAACGGTTGCCCATATCTGGCGGGTGATCATCGCAACCTTCACCCAAGCGCAGGCGCCGTACACGGTGCATTTGGGAGGTGGGAACCACGACCTGCGCGATCTCGCACGCTTCCAGTTCGGTTTCTCGACTCCAGTTCAGGCGACGCCCGATGCAGCTGCAGCCATTGCCCGCGTTGTAACGGATCCCGGCGATCTTGCTTTGGTAGATCTGGACGAGCCGGGCTGTTGGTGGAGTGACGTCACGCAAGCTCATGTTATGGCCGTGTTGCCCGATATCGCTCTGCCGGATGGGTTGTCGTTGCCGCGCGCAGCCGTGATCGCTGCCACCTCCGTTTCGGTTGATATGCTCTCTCAGGCTGTCCTTTCGGTGACGGCTGCTGAAGACGCCGCCTTGCCGGTTTTTGCCGAACGCCACGCTGCAAGGGTCCTCGCCGGGCCTGCCAAAACCGGTGAGAAGGAGAGCGCTCTACTACTGCTTCCGCGCGCCAACGTAGCTGCGGCCATCACTGATGATGCGGCAGACGTTCGCGACTTTGGCGGGACGTGGGAAGGAATGCTGTAAATGCCACGCTGGACAGAAGGCGGTGATTGCGCCACAAACCCGGCTTTCCACTGAACACGCGATCAGAAGGCGGGCGAGACCCGTCCTTGAGCCATGGACAAACCGCTTATCGACACTGCTGCATTGAACGATCCGCAGGCACGGCCAAGCATCTTCGAGATCAAGCCGTATGTGCCGGGCAAGTCAGCCGCAACCGGTATCGTGACACGGCACAAATTGTCGTCCAACGAAACGCCTTTGGGACCCAGTGCTCAGGCGATTTCGGCTTATGCTGCGCTCGGCAAGCAGCTGTCGGACTATCCCGATGGGTCAGCTTCAGATCTGCGGGCGGCCATTGGCCGCCGGTTCGGTCTCAATCCCGATCATATCGTTTGTGGTGCGGGATCTGACGAGATTCTGAACCTCCTTGCACAAGCGTTTCTGACGCCGGGCGATGAGGCAATTTTCACCGAGCACGCCTTTCTCGTTTACAAGATCGCGACACTGGCCGCTGGCGGGGTGCCTGTCGGTGTGGCTGAGCGCGATCTGACCGCCGATGTCGATGCCATTCTGGAGGCGGTCACCGCGCGGACAAAGATCGTATTCCTTGCCAACCCCAATAATCCAACCGGAACCTATGTTCCGTTCGAAGAGGTGCGCCGGCTGCATGCCGGGCTGCCCGATCATGCGGTTCTGGTGCTTGATGCGGCCTATGCCGAGTATGTCCAGCGCAACGATTATGAGCCCGGAATCTCGCTGGTCGCCGAGAACCGCAATGTCGTGATGACCCGCACCTTCTCAAAGGTGTATGGCCTGGCGGCGCTTCGTCTTGGCTGGGTCTATGGACCGGAAGGCATTATCGATGTGCTCAACCGGATTCGTGGTCCCTTCAATGTCACGGCTCCTGCGTTGGCCGCCGGACGGGCTGCGCTTGAAGACACAAGCTGGACGGATCGCAATGTGGCGCATAACGCGATATGGCTTCCCGAGGTCATCTCAGAGCTAGAAACGCTCGGTCTGACGGTGACGCCGAGCGTGACCAACTTCGTTCTTATCCACTTTGACGAAGTTGCCGGTCGTCGCGCGCCCGATGCTGACGCGTTTCTCATTGATAGGGGCATCTTCCTGCGTCGCATGGAGGGCTACGGCCTGCCCAATGCATTGCGGATGACCATTGGCACCGAAGAAGCCAATCGCGAAACGATTGCTGCCCTTTCGGAATTCCTCACATCGTGACCGAGCAGAATCCTGTCTTCAACCGGCTATGTCTGATCGGCGTCGGGCTCCTGGGAAGTTCGATCGCCCGTGTGGCGAAGGCTCGTGGGCTGGCGGGAGAAATCGTGCTCAGCGATGC
This sequence comes from Pseudomonadota bacterium, assembly GCA_039181495.1. Classification (GTDB taxonomy): domain Bacteria; phylum Pseudomonadota; class Alphaproteobacteria; order Rhizobiales; family Tepidamorphaceae; genus JBCDCP01. The sequence goes on from JBCDCP010000022.1 coordinate 8,532, forward strand.
CGACCCCGATGCCTTAAGCCGCGCCGAAGAATTGGGCCTGGGCGATGTCTATCAATCCAATCCAGTAGGTGCCGTGGCCGGGTGCGATGGCATCATTCTGTGTACGCCGGTCGGCAGCTATGCGGACCTTGCCGAACGGATCGCGCCCTCGCTGCAGGAGGGTGCGATCGTCTCCGATGTTGGCTCGGTCAAGCGGGCGGTGATCGAGGCCATTTCGCAGCATATGCCTACGGAGGTTCATTTCATCCCGGGTCACCCTATTGCCGGAACGGAACAGTCGGGACCTGACGCAGGCTTTGCGGAACTGTTTGACGGCCGGTGGTTCATAATCACGCCCTTGCCCGGCACGGCTCCGGAGGCGTTGGAGAAGCTGCAGTCGTTCTGGCGTCGGACCGGCTCGTCCATTGAGACCATGGACCCTGATCATCATGATCTCATCCTGGCAATAACCAGCCATATCCGCATCTGATTGCCTACAATATCGTTGGCACTGCGGCTGATATGGAAAATGTGACCAAGTCGGAGATCATCAAGTTTTCCGCCAGTGGTTTCCGCGACTTCACCCGGTTGGCGGCGTCCGATCCGGTGATGTGGCGTGATGTGTTCCTGAACAACCGCGAGGCTGTGCTGGAGATGCTGGGGCGGTTTGCCGAAGATCTGTCGGCTCTGCAGCGTGCCATTCGCTGGGGCAAGGGTGACGATCTGCATGCTTATTTCAGCCGAACCCGTTCAATCCGGCGTGAGATCATCGAAGCAGGTCAGGAAAGCCCCGAGCCCGATTTCGGTCGCCATACCGGGCTGATCCCGCCGTTTGATGAGTCAGCAGAGAACCAAGACTAGGGCCCGGTCAGAAAAGCCGCGGCAATGGCATGACAGCCATCGGTCCAAGATGCACGCGCCCACGTTCAAGCCGCAAGGCTACTTCGCGGCCGGTCCGGCCTTCGATTTCAACAGGGGTTCCCACCGCGCTCACGGTGGCAGCGGCGAACTGGGCGACACCCAGCGGATCGCCGGATGGAATTGTCGCAGGGTCGACATCGGCGTTGACGATGTTGAGAGTGCCTTCCGGATAGCCCTGCCGGTCGAGTCGTAGCGTTCCTCTTGTGTGCGACAGTGCGTCCTTGGCAGTCATGCGCAGGCCGATCAATTCGGCTACCCCGTTGCTGGCCTGCCAGCGCGACAACCACTCACGAATGCCGCCAGGCCCGCCACCAGGCAAGTTGTCGATCCGCGCAATCAGTTCTGCGGCATCCAGATTGAGCGCCTCGGCACGCGCGATGAGCAGCTGCGGTGCGACCGCGGACAACGCCGTATCGACGCTACCTGCTTGTTCAGGGGCGGTGCGGAAATGGAGCTGGGTTTGCTCTGCGCTATAAACCCCGCGCGCGCGGCCGAACTCCGATAAGGTGATATTCGGCTGTTCGAGAACAATGTCGCTCTGACGCCATTGAGGATTAACGGGATCGGCGGTGAATCGCAGTGACATCCGCGCGCTGTTCCACGCCATTTCGATCTCGTGTACGCCGCGCCTGGCTAAGACCGGCCCGTCAAGTTCGGCGATGAAGCGTGTTGGATCATAGACCAGCGCCACGAGCCGCAATGTGTGCCCATTGACTTCGGCCGGTCCCTCAGCGGTCTGGTGCGTGATCGAGGGCTCGAAACACGTGAAGCTGAACTGGAAGGGATAGCCGCCCCTCTCTTCGCGCGCACAGGTGATTTCAGTGCCCTGTCTTGCCTGTTCGGAGCGCCATTGCGCAAACAGGGTCTCGGCGTGATTGCCGGCTTGAACCCAGAACACCGTCCAGCCTATGCCAATGAGCAAGGCAGCGACAACGGGCAGAACGGCACCCAGTGGCGGTCGGCCGAGAGTCATCGTGGCGCTCTCCGGTCGATGCTTGTGCCAAACGCCAATGGCTGGCATTGGCTTTCATTGTCGTCTGTTTTCGGAAGTTGGGTCGAGAGCATTGGATCGCTGGATCTTTGGTTACGGTTCACTGATGTGGCGGCCAGGCTTTAGGCATACCGATGCGGAGCCTGCACGCTTGCCTGGTCTGCATCGCTGCCTTTGCGTCTACTCCCATGTCCATCGCGGCACACCGGAACGCCCCGGTCTGGTGTTGGGGCTGGATCTTGGGGGACAGTGTAGCGGTATTGCCTTCCGGGTGATGCCGGCAGACTGGGAGGAGACCGTTGCGTATCTGCGCGAACGCGAACAGGTCACCATGGTATATCGAGAAGAGCTGCGCAATGTGCGCCTCCGGTCAGGCCATCAGACCAAGGCCCTTACATATGTCGTTGACCGCGCCCATCCGCAATATGCCGGCAAGCTCGATCCATCATCACAAATCGCACACATTCAGCAAGGTCACGGGAAGTCCGGCCCAAACGTTGAGTATGTCCTGAGGACACTCAATCATCTCCGCGAATTGGGGATACATGATCCAGGTCTCGAGGGCGTGGCTGCTCACTTTGAGGAAGGTGGGCGGACTTGAGGGTGTGGGGAACGCGCTGAACCTTGGTGCCCGGATGTCTGCGTTTCAGGAACCGGACTGTCCTTTGGCAATGTCGCGAGCAATACGCTCGGCATCGGCTGGTTCGTCCGGTGTGTGGACGTAGGCTCTGCATCGACCAAGCCCCCGGCAGGCCGCACGTGCAGCCCGAAAGTCGGGGTCATCCGCGCATCCCAGCCAGGCTGGACGAAGGCTACCATCTGCCTCAGCGGTGGCGAAGATCACCACGACCTGTTCACCGGCAGTTACTTGCTCGATAGACATTTCGAGATGCGCATAGCGCTTGCCCGATCGGCCCGTCCATTGATGCCATGTTGATTGTGGTCCCGGTCGCACTAGACCTGGCAAACCTTCGTCAGCGGATACGCGCATCCGGCCCCCCGGAAAACATGCCGCTCGGTCGCACAGCGGCAAACGCGAGCGTTGAGGATAGACCCTGACGCTCAAACTCGAACTGGCAAAGCTACGCTGTTTGTGCCTCGCCGGATCAATCTGCGGCGGGCAAGCGAGTACCTCGGTCTGTACGGATTTCCTCGATCAGACGGGCGGTCGCTGGTTCAATTGCACCCTCAAGCATCCGCTGGAACTGCTTTCTCGGGAGACCGGGCGGAATCACCGGGAGTGCTTCGACAATGATCAGGCCGGGCTTATTGGGACGTTGGCGCGACGGCCAGACCACGCCGGAATTCAGCGCCACGGGTAGGCAGGGTACGTCGCCGGCTTCATAGATTAGACCGACGCCGGGCTTGTATTGCGCTGGTTCTCCCGGGGCGACGCGTGTGCCTTCGGGGAAGATGATCAGTTGCCGACCCGATTCAAATGCTGATTTCGCATCGGCTGCCAGTTCCTTCAGCGCCCGGACTCCCTTACTCCGGTCAATGGCTGTCATGTCGAGTTTGCGGACCCAGAGACCGAAGAAGGGGATCCGTTTCAGCTCCGCCTTGAGCACATAGCTTGGATCATCGAACAGCGTGGCCAGTGCGAATGTCTCAAATGCTGACTGGTGCTTTGCGGCAACCAGCACCGGGCCATCGGGAATATTCTCAAGACCGCGAAACTCCGTTCGCACGCCAACGATCACCTTCAGCAGCCAGATCGAGCAGCGCCCCCAAGCGCGAAAGACCGGCATGCACCAACGTCTCGGTGCCGCCAGCAGCGGGATTGATGCAATGGCAAAGAGGATCCAGTTGCCGAAGAAGGCAAGGGTGAAGATCATCCTGCGCATGGGTCGTTGCTCGGCGGATCTGAGGCGGGAAGACCAGAGTGTCTAGCGCTTCGGGGACAGCTCTGCCAGTGCTGGAACCATAGTGTGCAAGCAAGCGCAACTGTTATTGAGCCTGGCTGCGCATTGTCTCCGGTCTGCTGTCGGGAAGTGACAGGGTCGCCTGTCCAACCCGCATTCGTGCGGATGCCATGAGGTATTTGCTGTATTCCTCGATCATGACGCGCAGGGTCACGGGCTTGGTCCACCAGTTCTCCGAGCTGTAGGCCGACAAGGCAACAGGCCATGGGTGCAGTTCCGCTTGTGGCATCAGCCGGCCGAACTCGAGCATTGCCCTTGGCATGTGGTAGGCTGATGTTACCAGAATGAGGCTGTCGAACTCATTCTCGGTTGCCCATCTGGCTCCCTCGACGGCATTGCCGAGCGTGTTCTGGGCGGCGTAGCCAAGATCGATACAGCAATTGAACAGGGCGCGTGCGGTGCCGGTGCGTCGCGCTAGCTGGCCGGCGGTGGTGCGGGGGTTCACACCTGAGATGAGCAGTCGGGAACCACGTTCGTCACGCAACAAGCTGAGTGCGTCGCTGATCCGTTCCGAACCACCGGTGAGTACAATGATTCCGTCTGCGCTGGCTGGGCTGTGTTTCCCGCTTGCCGCCTCCTGCACCATGCTCGCGAAGTAGAAGAATCCGGCAATAACAAAAACCGCCGCAATCACGCAGACGAGCCAGACTGCGCGCCATGTGCGGCGTAGACGCCGCTCCGTCCCGACCGGACGGGTGTCCTCCTGCGAATTGGCGGCCACGGTCATCTCTATTCGCTTTCCCCGCCATCTGGACCTTCCGTCACACGGGGAAGGCCCTCATCAAACACCTATTCGCGCCCCTTTCGCAATACGCTTAGCACCGCCACCCAAGCAGTCCCGGCAGTCAGCGCAGCGACACCCATTACCGTAAGCGTGACTGCGATATACGCTGAAAATGGCAGATTGAAGCCGCCAAACAGGGCTTCCATCTGCGCTCCCGCCGGTGTCGCCATGAGCTGGCCTGACGACCAAGCCGCAAGCGCGAGCACCAAAATGGCGCTACCTCCTCCAATCGCGCTGCCCTTGAGACCGAGCGTCAGGAAGTGCTGAACGAATTGTCGCGCAATGTAATTCTCACGCGCTCCAACAAGGCTGAGGACGCGGACAATATCCCGGTTCGCAGCAAGGGTGCCGGTGGTTGCAAAGGTGATCGACAGGACAGTGGCCGCTGTCACCAACAGCAGAATGATCATACCTGCCACGACGACCGACTCGGCCATGATTTCAAGTCGGCTCTGCCAGACACGGTGATCATCAATGCCCGCTCCCGGCACCTCGGATGCCAGAATACTGGCAAGCTCGGCGGTGTTTGGCGGCGCATCACGGTTGATTTCAGCAATGACGAGGCGGGGGACAGGCAAGCTCGTGAAATCAACAGAACTGCCAAGCCAGGGCTCCAGAAGCGCCGAAAGTTCATTATGCGGAAGGGCCTCAGCGCTGAGGACGCCATCCATGTTGGCCAGGATGCGGACGGTCTTGGCAGCTGCTTCGTCAGGGTCGGTGCCATCTACCGGGGTGATTTGCACGGTGATTTCTGACGACAGGCCTCCCGCCCATCGTTCGGCTGCCTGAGATACAGAGAGAACAAGACCGACGGTGATGCCTGCGAGAAAGGTCATGATCGCGACCACGGCCAATAAGGCTGTGCCAGCGGTTGTGCCTTGAGGCACGATGGCCGCCGATTTCCTGGTCAGTCGGTCTTCCGGGCTGGCGCCATCGAGGCGCGTTGCCATGGCAGGCCCGGTCTGTTCCGGGGCAATCTCAGTCATTTCGCCCGCCAAACGCGCCATATCGGTGTTGTTTCACCCTAATCATAAATGTGCAGCCGTCCATCGTTAAGGACCAAACGGCGCGCATGGTCGTACTGGTCCATGAGGGCGATATCATGGGTGGCAATGATCACCGTGGTGCCCAGCTTGTTGAGCTCGGCAAAAAGCCGGATGAGCCGCCGGGCCATGGCTGGATCGACGTTGCCGGTTGGTTCGTCCGCGAGGAGCAGGTCGGGTTGTGCGATCACCGCGCGCGCAATGGCGGCGCGCTGTTTCTCGCCGCCCGACAGGACTGGCGGATAAGCATGCATCCGTTCCTGCAGCCCGACCCAACGCAAGAGATCACTGACATCGCTGCGATAATCCGGCTCCGCACGACCCAGAACGCGCAGCGGTAGAGCCACGTTTTCGTAGGTCGTGAGATGGTCAAGCAGACGAAAGTCCTGAAACACGATGCCGATGCGGCGGCGAATGGCAGGATAATGGGTTCGCGGTAGGCTCTCGGCGTCTTTGCCGAACACTTCGATCAATCCGCGTGTGGGACGTAATGCGAGGAACAGCAACCGCATAAGGCTGGTTTTGCCGGCGCCGGAGGGCCCTGTAAGAAACTGGAACGAGCCAGGATTGACCTCGAAGGTCACGTCACTCAGCACTTCAGGCCCCATGCCATAGCGCAGGCCGACATTCTCGAATCGGATCATGACTGTCGGAGTTCCCGTTTGGCGACGCAGATCCCCATGGGTGGGGCCGATTTAACCTTCCTTAATGCATCGTTGCATACCGTCGGCAACCTTGCCGAGAAGGTGAGCTGATTCGACATGATAATCACCTGCCCCAGCTGTGCGACCCAATATCGGGTAGATGCGGCGACCTTCCCCCAAGAAGGCCGACGGGCGAAATGCGCCAATTGCGGCAACCGGTGGCACGCCACATGCGAGCCGGAACTTGCACAATCCACCAAGCAGTACGAAGAGGCCGTCGAAACGGTCGCACAAGAACAGCAGTCCGCCGCGCAACAAGCAATTGCAGAAGAACGCGGCGCAATGCAGGCCGAAACCGGTGATATCGGACAATTGGACGAATTCACCGTGCCAGACGATTTTGCGGGAACAGACGAGGTGGACTCGACTGACCAGGCGTTTTTGGCCGAGCCCGGTTCGATAGTTGCCCGCGACCCCGCCGAAGTCATGCGCCGTACCGAACAATCGGCTGCGATTGCAGATGACCTTGAGGCAGGCGCACGTTTTGTTGCCGATGGCGATGAAGAATTCGATGCCATGGCAGCGGAGTTTGCCGACGGTGCGCCACGCCCTGCGCGTCGGCGTCGGCCAAAACCCTCGAATGCGTGGCGAAAGCGTCTCAAGCGCCGTAGTGCGCGTGGCAAGGAGCCAGCATCAATTGCAGACCGAGCGCAGGCCATCGCCATTGGCGCGATGACGTGTGGTCTGGCTCTTATGGTGGTCAACCGGGAATCCGTTGTCGGCGCCGCACCGCAGATGGCACCCCTGTTCTCAGTGGTTGGCATGCCGGTGAACACTCGTGGGATTGAATTTGCCGCCGTGCGTGTCGATTTCTCAAGCGAAAACGGCATCCCGGTCATGAGGGTCTCCGGCCGGATGGACAATGTTTCCAACAGTGAGCGCCGGCTTGCTCCGATACGGATGGCGTTGCTGGATGAAAGTGGTCAGGAAATCTATCATTGGACGACTGATGCCGGACAGCTGGCGCTCGAGGCCGGAAGCAATCTGGCCTTTCAGTCAATCCTCACGTCACCGCCCGCAGGTGCGAGTAGCGTAAATCTGCGATTTGCTGATGCCGGCTAGGCGCCCTACCTTCAACACAACGATAGCGACGGGGCCGAATCATGGCTGAGATTCTGCTTGTGGAAGATGATGATGCGGTGCGCGCGTTCGTCCAGCGTGCTTTGGAGCGCGACGGACATACGGTGATGACGGCCACGGACGGGTCCGAAGGTCTTGATATGATCCGCGGCGAGGCGTCCAGTGTCGACTTGCTGCTCACCGACATCCAAATGCCAGTCATGGATGGCATTGCCCTGGCATTGAACGTGGCCCGTGAGCGGCCGGATCTGCGCATTCTGCTGATGACCGGCTATGCGCATCAGCGCGAGCGGGCCCATGGGCTCGAAGCGTTGGTTCATGATGTGGTCGAGAAGCCGTTTACGCTCGATGTGATCTGCGCCAAGGTCACCGAAGCGCTTGAGGCGCCTCGCGCAGCTTGAGACGATACCATCCCTAATGCGGTCGTTGAGCGCTGCTCGATCAATCGATCGGGGTACGGACCGGCGATTGTCGGCTAGTTGCTAGCGTCCGAGCAGTCTTTCCAGATATTCGCGTTCGAGCCTCGGCCGGTCAGGCTCAGACAACCGTCGGCGGAGTTCACGAAGCAGTTCGCGGGCGCGCTCAGCGTCAAACTTCTCTGGTACCTTCACCGAATCGCCAAGGTCGGGTCCTTGTGTGCGCATTGGCCGGCCGAATGGGTCGGTCCGTTGTGGGCCTTGAGCGCGGCCGGTCATGCCCATGGCGTTGGCAAGGGCATCTGCCAGTTGTCGCGCGCCATCGCGTAGAGCCTGCAATGCGTCGGACTGGAACCCCTGAGCTTGCCCGGGATCGCCCTGTCCAAGCGAACCCAGAGCACGCTGCATTGCCCGTCCGGCCTGACCGAGCTGTCCCTGCCCAGGCATCATGCCTTGGCCTTGCCCCTGGCCCTCTCCCATACCTTCGCCTTCACCCTGGCCGGGCTGTTGCCCGGGTTGCTCACCTTCGCCCGTGCCGCCGAGTTGCTGGCGCAACGCCTCAAGTGCTTCGGCAAGCGACCCCTGACCGGCCTGCAGCCCTTCAAGCGCGTTTCGTAGGGCCTGTTCCAGTTCCTCGGCGGTCATTGGCCGACCCTGGCCCTGCTGCTGCCCCTGTTGGCCTTGTTGCCCCTGCTGGCCTTCCTGCCCGGGCTGCGGAGAACCTTGCGGACCGAAGCGGTCCAGCCGGAAGGTCTGATCCATCAGTTCCTGCTGCCGCTGAATCAGTTCGCTGAGTTCCTGAAGCGCACGCGCCATGGCGCTCTGTTCTGTCGACTGCTCTCCCATGTTGCCGGCTTGGAGGCTCTCGAGCATGTTACGCAACTCGCTCAGCAATTGCTGAGCCTCGTCACGGGCGCCACTGCGTGCCATGTCTTCAATGGCATCCAACATGTCGTTGAGGTCTTGCGAGCTCAACATGTCCATGTTGGACAGATCACCGAGTTCCATCATGTTGTCTGGATTCTGGGCCTGGCGGGCCATTTCCTGCACAAACTCATTGAGCGCCTGGCGCAACTCATCGACGAGTTCAGCGATCTCATTGTCGGGTGCATCTCGATCAAGCGCGGCCTGCAACGCCTCCTGAGCAGCCTGCAGGCGGCGGGCGGCGTCGCTGAGGTCACCGTTCTCGATAGCCAGGGCGATGTCCCAAAGCTGATCGACCACGCTGACCAACTGTTCGTCGTCTTCGGCATTGATCAGGCGATGGCCTGCGCTTCGCAGACCGAGATAGATGTCGAGCGCCATATCGAAATCGTCGGCGGCAAGCGTCATTGCATCGAGGCTGCGCCAGACGAGATTCTGATTGGCCCGGTCGACGGCAAGAAGGCGCCGCTGCTCGACAACCGCCTTGGCCAGAGGATCGAGAAACTGCCGAGACGGCAGACGAAACAGATGCGGGTCCGATTTGCCAACCTGTCCGCGGTCATCTTCGGCGGTCAGCGTCAAGACGACCTCGGCCCCGGCCCAGGGATGTGCTGTCAGGTCGCGAATGGTGTTGGCCGCGCCCGAACGGGTGCGGAGCTGAGGCAATGTGAGCTCGAATGCCGGTGCCGGGATCAGTGGTTCAGCATCCGATACGGTGCCGCGTGATGCCGTGTCATCGCCGGCATGCTCGATCTCGGCCTTGGCGCGCACCACGCCATAATCGTCCGCCATCTCATAGGACAGTCGTGTGGCGCCCGACGCCAGTCGCTCTGGCGCTTCCTGCAATGCGATCGTGGGCGCGTTGTCCGGGATCACGCTGAACGGCCAGACCATCAATTCTCGCTGACGCTGGCGGATCGCCGCCGTTCCGCTCTCGGTCAGTTCGATGCGGATTTCACTCAACCTTTGGCTCGTTGCGGCTGAATTGTGGTCTTCAGTGGGTTGGCCAGCTTCCGTCGTGGAGACCAAGCCGCCTTCGGCATTGAAATCGACCGCCAGCCCGTCGCCTACTTCTGATCGCACAATCAGGATCGAACCCGCAGGAACGGAGATAGCCTCCTGCGCCAAGGTGTCGTCTGTGCTGGCGCGCAACAGAATCGGTGCCCGACCGGTATAGGCCGGCGGCGACACCCAGGCGTCAAGCCGCGCCACTTCGACTGCGGAATGAGCCGAGAAATCGAAGGCAAGTGCCAGACGCTCACCGCGCAACGGACCGGCATAGGCCGCGGTCACGACCAGCAACAGAACGATGATGGCGCGCAACGCGTACGGGTCGCGCTCGGCAATGCGCGCGGTCGGAAAACCGCCGCGCAAACGTTCAATCCGATCCGCCATCCGCTTGCGATGTGCCGTCCAAAGCGCATTGGCCTGCGCATCGGCAGGCGATGCCATGTGTTCGGTCAGTGCATGCAGTGGCCGATGGTCCAGATTGGATTCGGTTTCAATGCGCCGGACGATGTCCGAGCGTTCAGGCAGCCGGATACCAAATAGCGGTTTCAGCGCAATGAGAGCGGCAAGCGCCAGAATGCCCATGCCGGCAATGTGTGCCCAAAATGGAATTGCTTGCCAGATTCCGATCCATGACAGGATCAGGAAGATCGAAACCACGCCAAGCAGCGGCAGCAAAGCTGGCCAGAAGCTGGCCCAGAATTCAGCAAGGGCGGCCTGGGCATAGGCGAATGGAAGCCCGCGCAATGACGGCAAAGGCCGACCGGTCTTGTTGGAAGAACGCTGGCGTGCTGAATTCTCTGCCTTCATGTCCGAACCAACCTTGATTGCGCCAGCATATCTGCCTTCACCAACATGCGGTGCCAACTGGCCTATGGCCGGGCTGGAATCGCGGTCGTTGGTCCTCGCCATCGGAGCTTAACGGCTTTTGCCCGTTTATGAAGACCTAGAAATAGGGCCGTTCAGCGTCCGATCACGGCTATTGTGCGTCGCATTGTCAACGAATGCAGATCATGCGTTGGAAAGCCAGGGCGGCAGATCATCAAGGCCGATCAGCTCATCGTAGCTTGGCCGGCGGCGGACGATGTGAAATCGGTCACCGGAAACAAGCACTTCGGGGACCAGAAGGCGGGAATTGTAGGTGCCTGACTGGACGGCACCGTAGGCGCCCGCACTGAAAACCGCGAATAGGTCGCCATTGGCCATTGGCGGCAAGACCCGGTTCCGGGCAATGAAATCACCTGTTTCGCAAACCGGACCGACAACATCGGTGGTCACTTCTGCGTCATTGGTCGATGACTCATGCTGCGGTTCGACCACCGGTCGGATCTCATGATGCGCTTCGTAGAGCGTCGGGCGGATCAGGTCGTTCATGCCGATATCGCCGATGATGAAGTGCTTTCCGTCGACGGGCTTGTTGTAGACAACCTGCCCCACAAGGATGCCTGCATTACCGGCAATCAGTCGTCCGGGTTCGAACACCAGTTCGCACTCCAGCGGTACGATGTGCTTTCGCACGATCTCTGCATAGGCATCGGGCACCGGTGGAGGATCTTCTGCGGAGGAGTAGGGGATACCGAGGCCACCGCCGAGATCGACGTGATCGATTTTGTGGCCGTCGGCGCGCAGATTCCGGACCAAATCATCGAGCACATCGAAGGCAGCATCGAATGGCTCAAGTTCGGTGATCTGGCTACCGATATGCATGTCAACGCCGGTGACACGGAGACTAGGCAGGCCGCCCGCCTCGGCATAGACGCTGCGTGCCTCATCGAAGGCGATGCCAAACTTGTCGGCCTTGCGCCCGGTTGAGATCTTCTCATGGGTGCGTGCATCGACGTCGGGATTGATGCGCAGTGAGACCGGCGCCTCGACACCGATCTCCGATGCTACCTGTGACAGCAGATGGAGCTCGGGCCTCGATTCGACATTGATGCAGCGAATCCCTTCGGTCAGGGCCAAGCGCAGCTCGGACGCCGTCTTGGCAACACCAGAGAAAACAATCCGTTCAGGTGGGATGCCGGCTCTCAATGCGCGATGCAGTTCGCCTTCCGAGACCACGTCTGCGCCTGATCCCAGGCGCGCCAGTGTCGTGAGCACCGCCTGATTGGAGTTCGCCTTCATGGCGTAGCAGATCAGGGGGTCGAGATCGCCGAAGGCGTTATGGAAGACGCGGTAGTGCCGTTCGATGGTTGCTGTCGAGTAGCAATAAAACGGCGTGCCGACCGCCTCAGCTATCTCTGGGACAGGTACATCCTCGGCGTGGAGAACGCCGTTTCGGTATTCAAAATGATGCATGGGGTGCTGGCCTGCGTCAGAGCAGACCGTCAAGGATGAATCGCCGTGTCGGGCGTTCACCCTCCTCGGGTGCCGGTTTCGGCGCGTTCACATCTACCGGATTCTGCGCGCCGGGGGGCGGCAGAGGTTCGCCATCAGCACCGCAAGCCGCAACAGCGAGCGCCAGCGCGAGAGCGCTTGCGATGCCGATCGGGCGTATCAGCGTGTCACGATAAGCCAAGGGCTTGTCTCCGGCGGCGGGCAGCTCAGGCGGCAGCCCCAAAATCCTGACCAGGCGGTGCGATAGCACGGAAATATTGGGCATGAAAAGATCGGTGGGAAACCGCCTCGCGCGAGCGTGAGGACGGTGTGGCCTTTTGGCCATGCCCTCCACTGGGCCACTTGCAAGGCCTGGGACGGCGTTAACCCAGGATTTCACGCCATCGGTTCGCCTGGGTCCGAACCAGATCCGGCGCTGTCCCACCATAGCTGGTGCGGCTTGAAACGGACGCCTCAACGCTGAGGACGTCGAACACCGCGTCAGTGATCCCGGCATGGATCTGCTGCATCTCTTCCAATGGCAGTTGATCCAGCGTCAGACCCTTCTTTTCTGCAAGCGCGACAATCTGACCGGTCACGTGATGGGCGTCGCGGAATGGTAGTCCCGCGACGCGAACCAGCCAGTCCGCGAGGTCGGTCGCTGTGGCAAAGCCGGCGCCCGCAGCCTCCTTCAATGTATCGGCGACCGGTTCCATGCCGCGCACCATACCGGTCATCGCGGCGACCGAGAGAGCAAGGGTGTCGAGCGCATCGAACAGCGGTTCCTTGTCCTCTTGCATATCCTTGGAATAGGCGAGCGGAAGCCCCTTCATCACCGTCATCAGTGTGATGAGGGCGCCGATGACGCGTCCGGACTTGGCGCGGATCAGTTCGGCGGCATCGGGATTGCGTTTTTGCGGCATAATCGACGATCCGGTCGTGAAGCTGTCGGGCAGCGTCACAAAGCCGAACTGTGCCGAACTCCAGATCACGATTTCCTCGCAGAAGCGGGACAGGTGCATTGCGAGAATGCTCGCAGCTGAGAGCACCTCGAGTGCAAAATCGCGTGCTGACACGGAGTCGAGCGAGTTTGCCGTCGGCCGGTCGAATTCGAGTGATTGCGCGGTCATGTCCCTGTCGATGGGGAATGAGGTGCCTGCCAGTGCGGCCGCACCAAGCGGGCACTCATTCATCCGCCGCCGCGCATCTGATAATCGACCACGGTCTCGGTGCAGCATTTCCACATAGGCCAGCATATGGTGACCGAACGTGACCGGCTGAGCACTCTGGAGATGCGTGAAGCCCGGCATGATCGTTGCGGCATGGGCGTCGGCCTTCTCGACCAGAAGTCGCTGTAGTGCCGCAAGATCGTGGTCGAGCGCATCGATTGCATCGCGCAGGAACAGGCGTATATCGGTGGCGATCTGATCATTGCGGGAGCGGCCGGTATGCAACCGGCCCGCCGCGTCGCCGATCATTTCGCGTAGCCGCGATTCAATGTTCATGTGGATGTCTTCGAGGCGGGCGGAGAACGCGAAGTTGCCGCTCTCGATTTCTGACAGGATCGTGTCTAGACCGTTGGCGATGGCATTGGCATCGTCGGCGGACAGGATACCGGTCTTGGCCAGCATGGCCGCATGGGCCTTGGAACCGGCGATATCCTGCCGATATAGCCTTTGATCAAATCCGATGGATGCGTTGATGGCTTCCATCAAGGCGTCGGGCTCGGCACTAAATCGACCGCCCCACATGGCGTTGGATTTGGACGATGGGCTGCTCTTGCTGCCAGTACTCATGACGTGCGCTCCAGTGTCAGGACGCCGTGTTCAGGACGTTTGTGATGACCGATACAGAACCGCCGCGCGATCCGCAAAGGATGCCAACCGAAGAAGAGCTGGAAAAAGCACGTTATGCTTATGACCGGTCACGCAAACGGTTCGGCGGTATCGTCATTGCCGGCATCGCCGCGGTTGCCCTGATCGGCACTTACTTCTTCAGCTCCGGCGCAGACAATGAAGCACTTGCCGCTTGCCCCGCATCCACCGAAAGGTTGGCTGAAGTGGAGCCAAGGACCATCGGAGAGGTGGCTGCCCTTCTTGTGCCGAAGGCGCCTGAGCACCTCAGCGATCTGGCATTCGAAGGCGCTGATGGCCAACCGATGACCATGGCCGATTTCGCGGGCAGGACGGTTCTGCTCAATCTGTGGGCAACATGGTGCGCTCCGTGCCGTGAAGAGATGCCAGCACTGGATCGACTGGAAGCAACGCTTGGCAGCGACAAGTTCGAAGTGGTTGCGGTCAACATCGATACCGGCGGTGGTGTGAAGGCACGCGCCTTTCTTGATGAGATCGGCGTTGAGGAGCTCGGCTTCTATGCCGATCATTCGATGAAGATCTTTCAGGACCTGCGAGCTCGCGGGCGGGCATTCGGCATGCCGACAACCGTACTGATCGATTCGGATGGTTGTGAACTCGGCACCATGTCCGGTCCGGCACATTGGGATTCGGAAGATGCCATGCTGCTGATCCGCACGGCGGTGGGAATGAGCTAGCGCGCACGACCGGATCAGTTGATCAGAGATCAGCTCAGGTGTTCGCTATACGGTTATCGAGTGGGAACCGGTTCCTCACCGCGATAGTCATAGAATCCGCGCTGGGTCTTGCGGCCGAGCCACCCGGCTTCGACGTATTTCACCAGGAGCGGGCAGGGGCGGTACTTGGTGTCCGCCAGTCCTTCATAGAGCACCTGCATGATCGAAAGGCAGGTATCAAGCCCGATGAAATCGGCAAGCTGCAACGGTCCCATCGGGTGGTTCGCACCAAGCCTCATGGCATCATCAATCGCCCGAACCGAGCCAACACCCTCATAGAGCGTGTACACGGCCTCGTTGATCATCGGCAGAAGAATGCGGTTGACGATAAAGGCCGGGAAGTCCTCAGCGACCGTTGATGTCTTGCCGATTCGCTCGACAAATGCCTTGGCGGCGTCGAAAGTCTCATCCTCGGTGGCAATGCCGCGAACGAGCTCGACGAGCTGCATCAGCGGCACCGGATTCATAAAATGGATGCCGAGGAAGCGCTCCGGGCGATCGGTGATAGACGCAAGCCGAGTGATCGAGATTGATGAGGTGTTGGTCGCGAGGATTGTCTCGGGCTTAACCAGCGGACACAGCTCGCGGAAGATCGACCGCTTGATCTCCTCGTTCTCGACCGCGCTTTCGATCACCATGTCGCACTCGCCGAGTGCGGTGAAGTCGTTTGCCGGCCTTATCCGCTCAAGGGCGTCCTTTCGATCATCTTCGGTGATGATCTCGCGTGAGACCTGCCGGGCCATGTTGCCGTTGATGGTGGCAAGCCCGCTCTCGATCCGCTCTTCCGAGGTATCATTGAGGAACACGCCATAGCCTGCGAGGGCGCAAACATGGGCGATGCCATTGCCCATCTGACCAGCGCCAATAACGCCGATGGTCTTGAGTTCCAAAGCTGTCATGCGGTCGATGCCATGCGGATGTGTCTGGTGTCAGGTCTGTCCAGACCTGTTGCGGTCCCCTTGTGTGACCCCCCGAACGGGTTGGGTCAAGCAGGTACAATCACTCTGCCTGACCCCATGGTGCGGTGCAACAAGCGATGGCTAAGACCTTAGTACCCGCGTGAAGACAACTCCTTGTCGAGTTCGGGCATGACGTTGAACAGGTCTGCCACGAGGCCGTAATCGGCGACCTGGAAGATCGGCGCCTCTTCGTCTTTGTTGATCGCAACGATGACCTTGGAGTCCTTCATGCCGGCCAGATGCTGGATCGCGCCGGAAATGCCGACAGCAATATACAACTCGGGAGCGACCACCTTGCCGGTCTGGCCGACCTGGTGATCGTTGGACATGTAGCCGGCATCCACAGCCGCACGGCTTGCGCCGATCGCTGCACCAAGCTTGTCAGCAATGGGTTCGATGTACTCGCCGAAGGCTTCATTCGATCCCAGTGCACGTCCACCGGAAATAATGATCTTGGCCGAAGTCAGTTCCGGACGGTCGGACTTGGTCAGTTCTTCACCGACAAAGCTCGACAGGCTTGGATCACCGGCTGCACTGGCAGCTTCCACCGGGGCCGATCCGGTAATCTCGGCTGACGGGAATGCCGTGCCGCGAACCGTGATGACTTTCTTTGCATCGTTCGATTTGACCGTCTGGATGGCATTGCCGGCATAGATCGGGCGTTCGAACGTGTCGGGTCCATGCACCGCGGTGATGTCCGACAACTGCATGACGTCAAGCAGGGCGGCGACGCGAGGCATGACATTCTTGCCCATCGCGGTTGCCGGCGCGACAATCGCGTCATAGCCGCCGGCAAGTCCCTTGATCAGCTCGGCTGTCGGCTCGGCGAGCCGGTTGGCATATTCATCGGAATCAGCAACCAGCACCTTTTCGATTCCGGCCATCTTGGCGGCTTCCGAGGCCACACCATCACAGCCCTTGCCGGCTACCAGCACATGAACGGGTGCGCCGATTTCGCCTGCGGCCGTAGCGGCCTTGGCGGTCAGTTCGTTGAGTTCGGAATTGTTGTGATCAGCAATCAGCAGAACAGCCATCAGATCACTCCTGCTTCGGTTTTCAGCTTGTCGAGCAGTTCGCCCACGGATTCGACCTTGACGCCTGCCTCGCGTGCCGGCGGCTCAACCGTCTTGACGATCTCCAGCCGCGGAGCGGTGTCGACGCCATAGTCAGCGGGGGTCTTTTCATCGAGCGGTTTCTTCTTGGCCTTCATGATATTGGGCAGCGACGCGTAGCGCGGCTCATTCAGGCGCAGATCGGTGGTGACCACCGCCGGCATTTTGAGTTTGACAGTTTGCAGGCCGCCATCGACTTCACGCGTGACGCTGACATGGTCACCGTCGATTGCGACCTCTGAAGCAAAGGTTCCCTGTGACCAGCCAAGCAGTGCGGCCAGCATCTGGCCCGTTTGGTTGCAGTCGTCATCGATCGCCTGCTTGCCGAGGATGACCAAACCGGGTTCCTCTTCGGCAATGACCGCCTTGAGCAGTTTGGCCACAGCCAATGGCTCGACCAGATCGTCGGTCTTGATCAGGATGCCGCGGTCGGCACCCATGGCCAGCGCATTGCGGATTGTCTCCTGCGACTGCTGTGGGCCGACAGACACCGCCACAACTTCCGTTGCGGTGCCTTTCTCACGTAAGCGCAGAGCCTCTTCGACGGCGATTTCATCGAAGGGATTCATCGACATCTTCACATTGGCCAACTCGACGCCAGACCCGTCGGGCTTGACGCGAATTTTCACGTTGTAATCGACCACCCGTTTGACGGGCACGAGCACTTTCATCGCAAACCTCCAGGCAGAACGGCTCCGGGCTTGATCAAGCCGCATATGACCGTCAATCGGCAGAACTGGTTCAGTCCGCCACCCCCCTTGTCCGCTATACGGACACCTATTCAGGGGCCGGACGGTATTCTCAGCGCGAAATCGCTGTCAATGGTGGAAATCGCGCCTTAGCCATGCCGTCATTGCGGTTCTTCAGCGCAGGTCCCGGTCGAACAATGCAACACCGCGGCGGCGCATGAAAACCACCAGAACGACACCGGCGAGCACACCGCCGACATGGGCCAGCCAAGCGACCTCTTCATCGATGCCAAAGATCAGGTTGAAGAACTGAAAGCCGATCCAGGCGACAAGCGCGATCCAGGCCGGAATCAGCAACGGAATCTTGCCGAGCGCCAAGACCCAGAGCTGCACCCTGGGGTGCAACATGAGATAGGCGCCGATCACACCGGCCACCGCGCCGCTCGCACCCACAAGTGGTGCCTCGGACTCAGGGTAGAACGTGAGATGCATCCAACCGCCTGCCACACCGCACACGATGTAGAACAGCAGGAATCTGAAATGTCCCAGCGCATCTTCGACATTATCGCCGAACACCCACAGGAAAAGCATGTTGGAAATCAGATGCATCCATCCACCATGCAGAAATTGATAGGTGACGAGCGTCATGGCCTCGGGGACGGCGACCAATTGTGGGTCAAGCTCGCGGACGTCGTTCACCACTGCGGGGATCATGCCGTAGCCAAGGAAGGTTGCTTGAGCGCCCGGCAGGACAATGCCGGACAAAAAGATCGCATAGATCAGCGTGTTCACGATGATGAGGCCGACCGTGACGTATTGAAACGGCAGGTGGCTCAGCCGATTGTTGCTGTCGTGCAGTGGAATGAACACGGGAAGGGCTAGCCTCGCGAAGAGTGACTGCCAGCGGTTCTAGGCGAAAGGCGCAAGTTTGTCAGTCTGAGAATTGGGGTCTCTCGTCATGGGTTCACCGGTTGGCGCCTGGCACCCAGAGTATGTCGTCTTCGCCCTTGTTGTTGATCCAGCGGCCGGCAACAAAAAGGAAGTCGGAAAGACGGTTGAGATAACGAAGAGCGGGTGCGCCGACGGGTTCATCGGGCTTATCGGCCAATTCTGCCGTCAGGCGTTCGGCGCGACGGCAAACGGTTCGGGCCAAATGCAATTGCGCCGATGCAGGATGTCCGCCCGGCAGGATGAACGACTTCAGGGGCTGAAGATCGGTGTTCAACAGGTCGATCTGTGCCTCAAGCCACTCCACCTGGCCATCAAGGATGCGGAGCGGCTCATAGCCAAGATCTTCGCCCGTGTCTGGCGTGCATAGATCCGCGCCAAGATCGAACAGGTCGTTCTGGATGCGCACAATCATCGCATCGATATCCGCCAGTTCCGCGGTGCCTGCTGTATGCAACCGGACGAGACCAATCGTGGCATTTGTTTCGTCGACCGTGCCATAGGCGGCGACACGGAGATCAAACTTCGGACGACGCTCGCCGGTGCCAAGTCCGGTCGTGCCATCGTCACCGGTTTTTGTGTAGATCTTGTTGAGCCGGACCATAGACGTGGGCTCCCCTGTACTCGGCCGCGATCAAGACACCGTCTACGATCGGGTCTGAATATAGATTGCAATCATGATCACAATGATGGCCACGAATTGCAGGATAATGCGCCAGCGCATCAGCTTCTGGGATCGGTTTGGGCTCCCGCCACGCAGAAGGTTCCAAAGGCCAAGAATGAGAACGATCGCCACCGCGCCGATAGCGATGGGCACAAGGTAAGTCGTCAGGGCTTCCAAGGGTGAATGTCCAGCTGTGCCCGAGAACGGGTCGTCATGGGAGGGTCAGTTCAATGCTGCGATTGTCACGTTCAACGCGGCGGCAAAGCCGACCCAGGCGAGATAGGGCACAAACAGCATGCCAGCCGTTCGGTCAATGGGCCAGAATGCGCGCAGCGTCATCGCGACCCCGGCGAAGAGGGGGATGACCAGAACAATCCCCAGCCCGGGGTTCTGCATGTAGAAGAAGCCAAACGGCCAAGCCACATTGCACAGGAGTTGGCCGGCATAGATGGTCAGTGCACCTCGCACTTCAGCTCGGCCCGGGCCGGTGCGCCAAACCCGCCAGGACGCAATGGCCATGGCGGAAAACAAGAGAGACCACGCGATCGGGAAGGCGATATTTGGCGGCGTCCAAACCGGCTTGAGGAGATCGCGGTACCACGGTACGAGCGCGGGCTCGGTCGCGAGGTTGCCGAGGGTCGCAACACAGAAAACGATCAGAAACGACACAACCAGCCCGGCGAAGGCGTAAAACCCCTCAACCCGGTGAGACGTACCGACCATACGACCAACACTCTTGTCCTGAGCCACTTGCAGCAGTCCTGCTTCAACTGGTTTCCGAAATTCGGTCGCGTAAGCCGCGATAGACAGGTGTCGGGAGCAACCTCTTTGCTGCTGCCAACGCATAGGTCGGGACGGTCACCATGTAGCGCAGTTTTGGGCGGCGGCTCTCACAGGCATCAACCAGCTTTTCAAAAACAGCCTCTGGGCCCAGCTTGAAGGGAATCTGGGATTCGCCGGCTTCCAACTGCTCCAGTCTGCGGCGATAGCCCCGAGCATGCGGTGAGCTA
>JBCDCP010000023.1:0-28179 GCA_039181495.1 Pseudomonadota bacterium
TGAAAAAACGCAAGCTATCGCTCAAGGACCGCATCACTGCCCTTGAAGACCGGCTCACACCAGACATTATCGCGTGATCAGACGGAGCCGAAAGGTAAGTTCGAAACCTGGCAGCGGTGAGACCGCTATCAAACGGCGACCAGCGAGGCCCTTCGCGCCCGTTTGTCTTCGTACATCGCCGCATCGGCCCGCGCGACAAGCTGTTCTGGCAGTTCTTCGGGCCTGAGTTGTGCGACGCCACAAGACAGAGACATCCGAAGCGGTCCCGCCGGTGTCTCACATACCGACTCGCCGATCAGCAGTTTAAGCTCTTCGGCCTTGGCGTGACCAAGTTCCGCATTGGCGTTCCATAGCAGAATTGCGAATTCGTCGCCGCCTAAACGTCCGAGTATATCAGAGCGACGGATACCCGACTGGAGAACCATCACCGCGTGCATAAGCACGCGATCTCCAGCTTCATGACCATGCGTGTCATTGATCATCTTGAAGTTGTCGAGATCGCAATAGATCAGCGTTGCCGGCATGCGATAGCGTGCACAGAACGAGAATGCGCGAGCGATTTCTGCAACAAACCCCCGGCGATTGAGCACCGGCAGCAGTGCATCCTGAACCGCATGGGCCTGTAGCGTTTCGATCTCCTTCTGCTGCACCGTCATAGCCACGCGCAGCCGCGAAATCTCGGCACGCAGCAGAGCGTTTTCGTGCGCCAGCTTGCCCGAATCCACCTTGGCAGACCGTGGCTGGTTCTGGCTGGCTGTCTTGGTCTTGCGCATCACCGTCATGATCTAACTACCGGCCCCAATAACGGAACAGCCTGTCCCTTCCCAAGAGTTGCGGAACTGGAGCGTCCTGCCAACTCTGAATTTGAAATTCATAACATCCCCCCTTGAAGAGGTTACCAATCCGATCGGAGCAATTTGAACGAATCCAAAAAGACGCTGCCTCTTGCGGCTCTTGCCGACGTGACCGGAATACATATACTCCATTGCCTTCTCGCGCCGGAGCGTGCGGTCCCGAACCGCCTCCGGCGCAATCATTTTCTTCTGTCGCTGCTGGGCGGAAGTATGCCGTGCCAGTCAATTTGACTGGCTCCGCGAAGCGCGAACCAGGGAGAAGGCGGATGCCAGCGAGGCAAACATCCGAACAGTTTGATGTTGCTGTGATCATGGGTAGCAAGTCCGACTGGGACACGATGCGCCACGCTGCCGAGGCTCTCGCAGAACTCGGGATCAGCCATGATATCAGGATCGTCTCGGCACACCGCACGCCACAGCGCCTGTTTGATTTTGCCTCCAGCGCGCGCGAGGCCGGCTTCAAGGTGATCATTGCTGGCGCCGGCGGAGCTGCGCATTTGCCGGGCATGACGGCAGCCCTGACGCCGTTGCCGGTGTTCGGAGTTCCAGTGAAATCCAAGGCGCTGTCGGGTCAGGATAGTTTGTACTCCATCGTGCAAATGCCTGCCGGCGTGCCGGTAGGAACACTGGCGATCGGCCGGGCCGGGGCAACCAATGCGGCATTGTTGGCAGCCAGCGTGTTGGCGCTGACTGACAGGGCTTTGGCCGCGCGGCTTGACGCTTGGCGGACTGCACAAACCGAGTCGGTCGACCATCAGCCTCCGGAATTGGATCCCAAAACCCAACGTCGCGGCTCGAAGGATGGCAGTGGTCAACCGGTAGATCCCGTCATTCACATCGCCGCCAATACAGCAGCCGATTGATCCGAACCGACCTGTCTCGACGATGACGCCAAGGTCTGAACTAGTCATGCGACCTCTTCCCGCTGGCGCGGTGATCGGCATTCTTGGGACCGGGCAACTCGCTCGTATGCTTGCACTGGCAGCTGCCCGGCTCGGGCTCAAGACGCATGTCTACGGTCCCGAGAGCGATGCGCCTGCACATTCCGTTTCAGCTGCCCAAACCACCGCTGACTATGACGACCACGTGGCCCTTCAGCAGTTCGCCGGCGCAGTCGATGTCGTGACCTATGAGTTCGAGAATGTGCCCGAAGGGACCGCACGGATCTTGGCGGAACACACAGCTGTCCATCCCGCCGCCGAGGCGTTGCGCGTTGCCCAGGACCGGCTGACCGAAAAACGCTATCTTGAGAATCTCGGCATTCCGGTGGCGCCATTTACCCCGATTGACCATGCTGACGATCTGGCTGCCGCGATTCGAACCGGGCATGCGCCTGGGATCCTTAAGACCCGGAGACTGGGTTATGACGGCAAAGGCCAAAGCCGCGTCAGGGCGGACACCGACCCGCAAGCGACCTTCGATGAAATAGGCGGGGCACCAGCGATCCTTGAGGGATTTATTTCATTTGAGCGGGAGGTTTCGGTTATCGCGGCGAGGGATAAAACGGGCACCTATTGCGCCTTCGATATTGCCGAGAACGTCCACCGTGATGGCATTCTTCACACCAGTACAGTACCGGCTGGGATTGGGCCGGAAACCGCCGCATTGGCCGTAGATATGGCTCGGACTCTCATGGACGGGCTGAATTATGTCGGCGTGCTGGGCCTGGAACTGTTTCATTGCCCGGGTGGCGACGGGCCGGACCTTATCGCCAACGAGTTTGCGCCACGCGTGCACAATTCCGGTCACTGGACAATGGATGCCTGTATCACCTGCCAATTCGAGCAGCACATTCGCGCCGTTGCCGGCTGGCCGCTCGGCGACACCGAACGACACAGCGATGTGGTGATGACAAATCTGATCGGAGCGGAAATTGACCAGGTGAGCGGCCTGGCATCCAGCAAGCGTATTGCGATCCATGTCTACGGCAAGACAGACGCACGGCCCGGCCGAAAAATGGGCCATGTGAACACGCTCAAGAAGCGGATCGGGTAGGTCAATTTCCATTCCAACGCGCCTATGCGAACTGGACAGTTTGCCGAAAGACTGATATCAAATGTGCAATTGCGTGGTGCTTCACCGCGCTTTTGGTGTTTCCAAGGTCATGGGCGAGGCGAGCCTCCTTGATTTGGAGGAGCAAGCCGTGTCGCTCCGAGTTGCGGCGAGCCATATTCAGCTGCGCACTCGGATCTTTGAACAGCAAGTGAGATCAAGCGCCCCTTGAGCGGCAACAGACACCGGCCAGAGTTTGGCCGGCAGGAAAGAGGTTAGGCACGTGCAGGTTATTGTCCGCGACAACAACGTGGATCAGGCCCTCAAGGTCCTGAAAAAGAAGATGCAGCGCGAAGGCATCTTCCGCGAAATGAAGCTCCGCAATTTCTACGAGAAGCCGTCGGTCAAGAAGGCACGCGAAAAGGCTGAAGCCGTTCGCCGCGCCCGGAAACTGGCACGCAAGCGGGCTCAGCGTGAAGGTCTGCTCGGCGCAAAAGGCCGCCGCTGATTTCCTGAAGACTGTCCGGTAACCCACCCGGCTCGAAGATGAAAAAGCCCGGCTCACAGAGCCGGGCTTTTCGTTTTCTGCGCTACACCAGATCGGCCTAGAGCGATTTGACGATGTTCTCTGTCATCTTCTTGGCATCACCGAACAGCATCATTGTCCGATCCATGAAGAACAGTTCGTTCTGGATGCCGGCATAGCCTGAGCTCATTCCACGCTTGACGAACAGAACGGTCCCGGCCTTGTCGACATCAAGGATCGGCATGCCATAGATCGAGGACGATGGATCGTCGCGCGCCGCCGGGTTGGTGACGTCGTTAGCTCCGATCACATAAACCACGTCGGCAGTCGCGAATTCCGAGTTGATGTCCTCAAGCTCGAATACTTCGTCATAGGGCACCTGCGCTTCGGCCAGCAGGACGTTCATGTGCCCCGGCATCCGGCCCGCGACGGGGTGAATGGCGTACTTAACCTCGACACCCTCTTCCTTGAGCTTGTCGGCCATTTCGCGCAGCGAGTGCTGTGCTTGGGCCACCGCCATGCCGTAGCCCGGGACAATGATAACCTTGCCGGCATTCTTCATCAGGAAGGCCGCATCGTCGCCCGAGCCCTGCTTGACCGGGCGGGCTTCTTCATCGCCACCAGCAGCAGCTTCCTCGCCGCCGAAGCCGCCGAGGATCACTGAGATGAACGAGCGGTTCATGCCTTTGCACATGATGTAGCTAAGGATGGCACCCGACGAGCCGACAAGCGCGCCGGTGATGATCAGCGCGGTGTTGCCGAGCGTGAAACCGATGCCGGCGGCTGCCCAACCCGAATAGGAGTTCAGCATCGATACAACGACCGGCATATCCGCTCCGCCGATCGGAATAATGATCAGCACGCCGAGAACCAGCGCCAGGATGACGATGATCCAGAAAACCAGATGACTCTCTGTGAAGACCAGAATGATGCAGAGAATGACAACGCCGGCACCCAATGCCAGGTTCACGATATGCCGCATGGGCAGCATGATCGGCTTGCCGGACATCCGCCCATCAAGCTTGGCGAACGCGATCACCGAACCGGTGAAGGTCAGCGCACCGATCGCCGCGCCAAGCGCCATTTCCACAAGACTGATTGCCTTGATGGATCCGACTTCGCCGATCCCGAACGCTTGCGGCGCATACAGCGCTGCAGCGGCGACCAGCACAGCGGCCATACCGACGAGAGAGTGAAATGCGGCGACCAGCTGAGGCATCGCCGTCATTGGAATGCGCTGGGCAATGACCGCCCCAATGCCGCCGCCAACCCCCATACCGACGATGATGAGGCCGGCCGAGGCAATCGACGGCGTCGCCAGGAGCAGCGTTGTAACGATGGCAATGGCCATACCAGCCATGCCGTAATAGTTGCCCTGCCGCGAGGATTCCGGGCTCGAAAGCCCGCGCAGGCTCATGATGAAGAGAACGGCTGCTGCGAGATAAAGCAGCGCTGCGATATTGGCGCTCATTGTCGGCTGCCCCTATTGCTTTTTCTTGTACATGGACAGCATTCGCTGCGTGACGAGGAACCCGCCAAAGATGTTCACGCTGGCGAGCACCAACGCGATGAATCCGAACACGCGCGCCATGCCGGCGCCATCGGCCACCAGGTCAACACTGACCGCGAGTAGTGCACCGACGACGATCACCGATGAAATCGCGTTGGTCACCGACATCAGCGGCGTGTGCAGCGCGGGCGTGACGCTCCAGACCACGTAATAGCCGACGAAGATCGCAAGCACGAAGATCGCCAGACGGAACACGGTCGGGTCGATCGCGCCACCGCTGGCGCCCTGGGCCGCTGCACCAAGCGCGTCACCAGCGCCTTCGACGGACGCTGCGAGACTGTCGGCCCAGCTGCGCGCAGCCTCAGCCGCCTGCTCGGCCGCATCCGCTGCCTCGCGCGCACGCTCCAGCGCTTCGGCCGGTGTCACATCACTCATTGAGGTTCCCCCAAGTCACTAGAAACATCTTTCAGCACGGCGTGGCTGCCGCTTGCTGGGCCGGTTATTGCCCGGCTCCGCAAGCCTTTACTGCAGCATCATACGCCTGCTGGTTCTGGATCATGAACGCCACATCCGGTGTACCCTTCTGCTGGCCTTCCATCGCAAGGACGAGGCCCAGCGTACGAATGTCGTCTGCCTTGGCGGCGAACCGATCAAACACGCAGCCTGCCTGATCCTGCGCAAATCCCGCGCCGCCTGAGGCGGTTGTTGCTGCGATGAAACGCGCACGCAGATCGCTGTCGGAAGCTTGCGCAATGGACACGCTCCCGACAATGAGTGCCGCGACAAGGCAGAACAGGCGAACCATGCCGTCAGGCCGCTTTCTCGAACATCGGATTGACCAGTGATCCGTCCCGGGTCAGCAGGGTCGCCTGGACCAGTTCATCGTCCCAATCGACCGCCACAGACTTCGATTCCTTGTCGATCAACGTTTCAGCGAAGGCATAGAGATTACGTGCATAAAGCGCCGACGCGGTTGCCGCGAGGCGGCCCGGCACGTTGAGATAACCAACAACCTTGACACCCTTGTGGTCAACGATTGTTCCGGGCTTTGAAACCTCGCAATTGCCGCCGCGCTCGACCGCCAGATCGACAATGACCGATCCCGGCAGCATGCTCTCGACCATGGCTTTGGTTACCAGCTTTGGTGCCGGACGGCCTGGGATCAATGCAGTCGTGATGACAATATTCTGCTTGGCGATGTGGGTGGCCACGAGCTCGGCCTGCTGTTTCTTGTAGTCGTCGGACATTTCCTTGGCGTAGCCGCCAGCGGTTTCCGCCTCACGAAACTCGTCATTCTCGACAGCAATGAACTTTGCACCGAGTGACTCGACCTGCTCTTTCGCAGCCGGGCGGACGTCGGTTGCCGAAACAACCGCACCCAACCGGCGCGCAGTCGCAATCGCCTGGAGGCCGGCCACGCCAGCTCCCATCACGAACACCTTCGCAGCCGGCACGGTGCCTGCGGCTGTCATCATCATTGGCAGCGCCTGACCAAAAGCTTCGGACCCGTCGATCACGGCGCGATAACCGGCAAGATTGGCCTGGCTCGAAAGGACGTCCATCACCTGGGCACGTGTGATGCGCGGCATCAGTTCCATTGCAAAAGATGCAACACCGGCCTTGGCAGCTGCATCAAGTGCCGCCGCATTGCCGTAGGGGTCCATGATGCCGATGACGAGTGCGCCCTTCTTGCAAAGACCAAATGTCTTGTCATCGGGACGACGCACGGTGAGCACGATGTCAGCATCCTTGAGAAGTGCATCGGCGCCCTTGGCGACAGAAGCACCTGCCTCCTTGTAGCCAGCATCGGGGATAGCCGAGCCCTTGCCGGCCCCAGCCTGCACGGCGACATCAGCACCAAGGCCAATGAACTTCTTGACCGTTTCAGGCGTTGCGGCAACGCGCGGTTCGTTCTTGTCGGTTTCAGCGGGAATCGCGATTTTCATTGGTGTTGGTTCCGTGCCCGGTCAGTCCGAAGACCGGTTACATGATCGATACGAGAAACAGGAGGACGGCGATCACCGAAACGGCGGCCGACGGCTTGTAAGAGCCGCGCATCATGAAGCCAAGTGCAACAGCAACCAGCGACAGAATGAACACCAAAAGACCGAACCAGAATGCATCCGTGATCGTGAACAGGATCAGTGAGATCAGGATGTTCAGAACCGCCACGATGGTGAGTTTGGTGAACTCCATGAACCCGGCATAGGTGCGATCATGCTCGGCATAGTCCATGGCAGCGTCCTCGGTCGTCTCAGTGGCCAAGATGGCATCCTCCTCAATGTCATGGAGTTGTGTCGGGACAGGCAGCAGGCCCGACAGATGTTTATTTCGAGCGGTTCTAGCGGATGCCTGGGAGCGTGACAACGGCACTTAGTGCTGGCATTGCACGGCGGCAAATTCGGGTGCTTGCGTGAATGTCCCCTAAGCCGCATCCGAAAGCGAGAGACCGACCGAGGACAGCGCATCGGTTTGCCGCGCCGCCAGCGTATCTTCTGAAAAATCGGCAATCGTCTGATTGAACAGCTCGTAGAAATTCATTTCCGCCGCAAGGTGGATAAACACAGCACCCAGCCCGATCGCCGCCCGGTCCATGAACACGAACTCGCGGGGAATCTTGACCGGCCCCTTCTCCTTAAGTTCCTTGTGCACCGTGAACGCTTCCCGCCGACCGTACTGGCCGGGAGCCACGCCATCGGCAATGACCCGAACACGGTCGTCCAGCAACGGTGCATAGATGAAGCTGGCCCAGACGTTGAGAACGTCTATCAATTCATTTGTGAGCCCGCGGAAACCCCAAACCTCATAGGCATGCACGATCCGCTCGCGGTCGTCTGTCCTGAGCCCGTGATAGAGCTCGATGACGCCCTGCACGAAGCTGTGCGGGAACAATCGAATACAGCCGTAATCGAGCAGGTTGATGCCCTGCGGCTCGCCGTCCTCTTCAAACACAGTGTAATTGCCCAAATGCGGATCGCCGTGGATCACGCCATAATGGCTGAACGGATACCACCAGGCCCGGAACATGGCCTTCGCCAGGCGATTTCGCACCTCAAGCGGCGCCTCCACATGGGTCAGGATCTTCTTGCCGTCGAGCCAGTCCATTGTCAGCAACCGCGGCGTCGACAAATCCGCGCGGAATCCCGGAACACGAATGTCGTCACCCTCTGACAGGATCGCGTCATAAAGCTGCATGTGACGCGCCTCGCGGACATAATCGAGCTCTTCGCGGACTCGCGCCTTGATCTCCTTGGCCATCTCGCGGGTATCAACCGCAGGGTCCATCCGCCGATGGATGGCAAACAGCACATCGAGCTGGTTGATGTCGGCCTCTACCGCCGACTGCATGTCCGGATATTGCAGCTTGCAGGCCAGCGGCTTGCCTTCGAGGTCCATGGCCCGGTGAACCTGACCGAGTGACGCGGATGCAGCCGCCTGATGGTCGAATGAGGAGAACTTCTTCTGCCAGCCCGGTCCGAGTTCGGCCGCCATGCGCCGTTTGACAAAGGCCCAGCCCATCGGCGGCGCTTCACTCTGCAGCTTGGCCAGTTCCTCGGCATATTCTGGCGGCACCGCATCTGGGATTGTCGCGATTAGCTGGGCGACCTTCATGATCGGACCCTTGAGCCCACCGAGCGCAGCAGCCAGCTCGGCCGCGTTGGACTCGCGATCAAGATTGCGGCCCATCAGCCGTGCGCCTGCCACCTTGGCGGCAACACCGCCGACATTGGTGCCGACCCGCGCATAGCGTGTCATGCGGGCGGACAGACGATTGCGTTCGCGGTCGCTATCCTGCGGTTGGTCAGACGGTCCGCGCCGTCGATTTATGTCGTTGTTATCGTCGCTCACGCTCACGATCCCTGATCGGACAATACTGCCACACCAATCTAGTGCGGACTTTGGCGATGCGAAGGGCAAAGATCAGCCCCCAAGCACGCTCCGTTCAATCTCCGCAATTAGTTCCGGCCAAACTGACCCGATCGTCTTGTACTCGCGCTGGTCCTGTCTGATGACCTGCATGTCGGCAATCAGCCGCCTGGCCACATCTTCGCCCTGCGGATCGCAGCGCAGAGCGCTGATGGGGTCCGACATGACCTTGATCGTGAACAAGATATCCCCGCTCTCGGGCATGCACATCAAGGTCTGCCGTTCAACCCTGAGATAGGTATCGATCAGCCGGCCGCGAGGCCATTCTCCGCGATGCGGTCGATCAGGTCCTGTCCGGTGATCGAGATTGCCGTCGGGATAGAGCGACACATTGTGCCGGATCACGGGCTGGCCCGGCTTCAAGTTGTCGAAGATGCGGTCCACCATCCTCGCCATGCGGCCCGCAAATCCAGGCACGGGATCGTGGATTTCGGCCATGGAGCGGTCGAATTTGTCGGCAATCGCCCAGGTTGAGGGAAAACACACTGAACCCGCCGCGAGTCGCCACGTGCCATCGATCTTGCGCATCAGCACGAGATCATCCTGCAAAAAGCGCGACACCCAGAGCAGCGGTGCCGCACTGTGCTCATCGGTGAAATCCGTATCGGCGTCGGCTATAGCGAAGACTGCTGGATAGTGCTCGGCAAGATAGGCCAGGATTCCATCACGCACTTCGACCTGCGCCGTGAGGCTGTCGGACCGCGCCCGCCACACCGCGTCGCGGTCCTCGACAATCAGCCGGGACTTCTCGCGGCGATAGAATTCAAGCCGATCATCAACTTCGATCCAGTTCTCCGGATCGAGCGGCTGCATGCCGATTTCGAAGGATCGCGTGCGCGGATTTGACGCAAATGCTTCCACTGCCGGGCTTCGCGGCGAGGCGAGGCCCATTGGTTCGGGTTCAGATCGCTGCGTCAGCGGCTTCCAGCTCATTGATCAGCGTCTCGATTACCTGCAGTCCTTTCGTCCAGAAACCGGGATCGCGCGCATCCAGACCAAACGGCGCCAGAAGTTCCGAGTGGTGTTTGCTGCCGCCGGCCCGCAACATCTCGAAGTACTTTTCGACAAAGCCCTCGGATGCATCCTGATAAATCGCATAGAGCGAGTTCACCAGACAATCACCGAACGCGTAAGCATAGACATAGAACGGTGAGTGGACGAAATGCGGGATGTACGTCCAGAAGGTCTCGTACCCCTCGCCCAGCCGTATTGACGGTCCAAGACTTGCGCCCTGCACGCTCATCCAGAGTTCGCCAATCTGGTCGGGCGTCATCTCGCCGTTCTTGCGCTCGCTGTGGACCTTGCGCTCGAACTGGTAGAACGCGATCTGCCGCACCACCGTATTGAGCATGTCTTCGATCTTGGCCGCCAGCATCGCCTTGCGCTCACGCGGCTCGTGCGCTTCGTCCAACAGCCGACGGAAAGTCAGCATCTCGCCGAACACGCTGGCGGTTTCGGCAAGTGTTAGTGGCGTTGGTGCCATCAATGCGCCCTGTGGCGCCGCAAGAACCTGATGGACCCCGTGTCCCAGCTCATGGGCCAGCGTCATGACATCGCGCGCCTTGCCCTGAAAGTTCATCAGCACATAGGGGTGCGCACTGGGTACCGTGGGATGCGAGAATGCACCGGGAGACTTGCCCGGTCGGGTCGGCGCGTCGATCCACCCTTTGTCAAAGAAGTCCTTGGCGACACTCGACATCTCTGGTGAGAAACGCGCGTAGGACGTCAGCACGGTGTCCTGTGCCTCGGCCCAGGTGAAATGGCGCTGCGGCACATCCGGTAATGGCGCGTTCCGATCCCAGAAATCGAGCTGATCGACACCGAACCACTCGGCCTTCATTGCATAATAGCGGTGTGACAGACGCGGATAGGCCGCTTCAACACTGGCCACCAGCGCATCGACAACCTCACGTTCGACGCGATTTGACAGGTGACGCGCGTCGGCGATGTCGTCAAAGCCGCGCCAACGGTCCGAGATCTCCTTGTCCTTCGCCAGCGTGTTGGTGATCAGTGCAAAGGTGCGGGTGTTCTGGGAGAAGGTCTCCATCAGTGCTTGTGCGGCCGCTTTACGCACGGCGCTATCGCTGTCCTGAAGCCGGTTGAGCGTCGGCTCGATGGTCAGTTCCTCACCATCAATCTCGAAGCGAAGCGCGGAGATCGTCTCATCGAACAGCCGATTCCAGGCGCCCCGCCCGGTAACGGATTTTTCGTGGAACAACCGCTCGAGATCGTCGTCCAGCTGATACGGCTTTTCCTTGCGGACATCCTCAAGCCACGGCCGGTAATGGGCGAGCTCGGGATCCGCGTTGATGGCGGCATCAAGAACCGCATCATCGAGCCGGTTGATCTCAAGCGCAAAGAACAGGAGATGCACTCCGGTGGCCGTCAGCTTCTCGCTCACATCGCCATAGAATTTTGCCTTGTTCGTATCGCTGACATCGGTCGCATGAAGCAGCCCTGCGTAAGACCACAGCCGCCCAAAAAGATCGTCGAGCTTTTCATAGTCTCGAATGACTGCAGCGAACCGTGTGGCTCCATCGGATTTTTCAAGAATGTCGGCAAGCTTGCCCTTGTAGTCGGCTTCGAACGCCTTGGCGCGCTCATCGACCGTTTTGAGATCGCTGGCTACGTGGTCCGACTCAGGGCCATCATAGAGATCGCTCAAGTCCCATTCGGGCATCGGTCCCGGATCAAAGGCCTCTCCGGCACCTAGCGTCTCAGCTGTATCCGCGACCGCCGCTGCGTGTCCCGACGCATCCGCCGGAATCTGTCGGATGAGGTCCGCAAACTGTTTGATCGATCCCAACATGTGGCTTGGCTTCCCGGAGGTCCCGACTGTAGTGGGTGCTGAACTCTGACGTTGCGCAGTAATGCGCCTGCTCTGTGGCTAACGCGTACGCTCCAGATGGGCAAGCACAAGCCAAAGGACAACCGGCAGTTTCGGGCCTGCGTTTCGAAATGGCACATCCAGGGCCGGCGATTAAGGACGCCTTAACCGGCGCAAGACCACAGTGCGCGGCATGCAAAAGACCATCCTCATTGCTGATGACGATCCCGCACAGCGCCGCGTGCTCGACAAGCATGTCGAACGCATGGGCTTTGCACGTCTGGAAGCCGAAGACGGCGATCGCACCATGGCAATCCTGGATGGGCCGCATGCCCCGGATATTGCGCTCGTGCTTCTCGACATGGTGATGCCCGGGCTTGACGGAATGGGCGTTCTGCAACGCCTTCGCGAACGGCCTGATGCACCGCCAGCAATCGTCCTGACCGCTCACGGCGGCATCGATGCGGTTGTCAGTGCGATGCGGGCCGGTGCAGCCGATTTCGTCGTCAAACCAGCGAGCCCGGAAAGGCTCGAAGTCTCGATCCGAAATGCGCTGAAGACGAAGACCCTGACTAGCGAGATCCAACGCACCAAGCGCCAGGTCACCGGCCGGCTGGATCTCAGCGACATCATTACTCACGCACCAGCAATGAAACGCGTCCTTGATCTGGCTGAGCGCGCTGCAGCCTCGTCGATCCCGGTGCTGATTGAAGGCGAGAGTGGCGTTGGCAAGGAGTTGATCGCCCGCGCGATCCAGGGCGCCGGAACCCGTCGGGGAAAGAGCTTTGTGGCCGTCAATTGCGGCGCCATCCCCGACACACTGGTCGAGAGCACGCTGTTCGGTCATGAGAAGGGCGCGTTCACCGGTGCCACGGACAAGCGCTCAGGCAAATTTGTCGAAGCCGATGGCGGCACACTGTTCCTTGACGAAGTCGGCGAGTTGCCGCTGGAAACCCAAGTCAAGTTGCTCCGGGCCCTGCAGGAAGGTGAAATCGATCCAGTCGGTGCCAAACGGCCCGTAACGGTGAACACGCGGCTGATTTCGGCCACCAACCGCTCTTTGATGCATCTTGTGGAGAGCAACCGGTTCCGCGAAGACCTGTACTATCGGTTGAGCGTGTTCCCCATAACCGTACCTCCTTTGCGCAACCGGCGAGAGGACATTCCGCTGCTGGCCGAGCATTTCGTGCGGAAGTTTGCAGCCGAGGAAAACAAGTCGGTCAGCACGATCTCCCCCGATGCCATGGAGCAGATCCAGCTAGCAGCCTGGCCCGGCAATGTTCGGCAGCTGGAAAACACGATCTTCCGCGGCGTTGTCCTGTGTGACGGCGATATCCTGACACTCGACGATCTGCCGCACCTGCCGCGCAACACAAACGCGCCGCTGCGCCGAATGGGCGACGCAATGCGCATGGCCTCTGCCGGCGCACCATCCGAGCCGCTCGCGGCGAACGCGGTGGCCGAAACAGCTGCACGGGGCAGCCAGGAAAAGACGGCACCAAACCCGGCAACGGCTAATCCCATCCAGACCAGCGCAGATCCGCCATTGCCGTCCATTGATGCTTTCGCCGATCCAAGGCCGGCCAATAGTCTGCCGCTGCGCGGCGTTGATGGTCATATGCGATCAATGGAGAACCTTGAAGCAGAGATCATTAAGGCAGCCATCGACCAGTACGACGGGAAGATGACCGAAGTCGCCCGCCGGCTGGGCATTGGCCGCTCGACGCTCTACAGGCGGTTGCGCGACCTCGGGCTCGACACAGCCGCTGAATAGAGAGATTACTGCAACCACTGAGAACCGTCTGATTTTCTTGCGGCATCATGACGCAAGTGGACCTGTACACCCCGCTTGCGCTGTGCCAATGCAGTCCGGGTCTTGCTGCGGTAAAGGATTTTTAAGCCTCACCGCACTTACTCTGTGTGATGGTAATTTTGCTGGAAGCTGTGGCACATTTGCGCCACCTTTCACGCATATCGCTCAGGGTGGGCTTGCATTTTGGGGACGCTTCCGCACACCGGCTTCCAAGGGGTGCCCGTCCGGGCGTATTTGGATAGCACATTGATGCGAAGCCGAAGCGACCGCACAAGAACGGTGCGTCGCTGGCCAGCCGGGCATTTGCCCGGAACAATGAAGACTGGGGCGTAGGGTCATTTGACGGACGTGGCAGGCAGAACAGGCATGTTGCGCACGCTTGCGGGGAACCCGTCCACACCGGTACGGACTGCGCGTCGCCCTTTGAGACTGCTTCGCACCGCCATGACACTGGCCTTGTCCAGCGCGATCGTCTTCGCATCCATGCCGTCAAGGCCTGCTGAAGCCGGCACCAGAACTCTCTCGTTCAAGCAGATGCACACAGGCGAACGCCTGACGGTCACCTACAAGCGCAACGGTCGCTTCGACCCGGAAGCGATGAAGAAGATCAACTACATCCTGCGCGACTGGCGCCGCAATGAAACCATCAAGATGGATCCCAAGCTGATCGATCTTGTCTGGGAAGTGCAGCATCAGATGGGCGCGACTGAACCGGTCCACGTTCTGTCGGGTTATCGATCACCGGTCACCAATGCAGCATTGCGCCGTCGCGGACGGGGCGTAGCCCGCAAGAGCCAGCACACGCTTGGCAAGGCTCTTGATTTCTATGTTCCGGGCGTCTCGCTGAAGAAGATGCGCGAAACCGCCATGCGTATGCAGCGCGGCGGTGTCGGCTTCTACCCGAACTCCGGTGCCCCGTTCATGCATGTGGACACCGCCAGGGTACGCTCATGGCCACGCATGACGAGGCAGCAGCTGGCACGTGTGTTCCCCGATGGCGAGACACTGCATTTGCCAACAAATGGCCGTCCCCTCAAGGGTTACGAACGTGCCCAGCGCAAAGCACGCAACGGACAGTTAGCGATCTACGTCAACGCTGAAGACGGCGCCGGCACTGCCCGGGCCTTTGCATCGGCAGATCCGGCAACTGGTCGAAACACAACACCTGCCCCGGCAGCACAGCCACAGCAGGTTGCCCAGGCTGCCTCGCCGCCCGCCGCTCAGGCGCAATCGAGCAGCTTGCCGGATAGTGCGCCGGTACCTCCGCAGCGGCCGACCGGCGTCGCGCTCTACGCTGCGCTCAACAAGCCGGTCCCCGTGCCGCCAGCCAACCCGCTGCGCGATACATCGACGCAACTCGCTGCCGCAGACACACCGACCGAACCACAGCCGCCTCAGGATACCCGTCCGCAAGGCGTCTTGCGTGAAGACACGCTCGGGATAGAGAATCGACCGCTTGTTCTGGCGAGCAATAATCCGCCGCTGCCGCCCAACCGACCGTTGCCGCCGGCACCGCCGGGAATCAGCGGCGACCAGATCGCGCAGCAGATTTGGCGTGGTGATACCGTTGCCGCGCTCGCGCCTGCAGCTGCACCGCAAGCCAGCTTCCCGCAGCTACCAGGCGGCACCTCCCCGGGCATGATGAGCCGCCCCGTTCTAGCGATGATAACCCAGGCTTGGAGTCTGTTCAGCGACACCCGCTACATGATGATTGACGATTCCGGTGTCGCAGAGGTCGCGGACCTGACCCACGATCCCGCTTTCGTGCTGACGCACAGCTTTGCAGGCCCGGCCGTGGTCCGCGTCGCGCCGACGCCCTTCGCCGGACGCGCGATTGAACCTCAGCCCTTCCACCGTGTGGCCAGCTGGTCGACTGACCTGACCCAGACCGCATCGATCCGCTAGTCAGCCCGTCAACAATCTCTCAGATACGTCTCTACCAGCTCGTCAGCACAGCAGCGTCGCAACTAAGCGCTTACTCGGCTGCGCTGTCCGCTTGAAATGACGGGATCATGCCAAGCGCACCAAGATAGGTGGCAAGGACCGCCTCCTCCTCCTGCCGCTTGTCGGGGTCTTGCTTGCGAAGCCGCACGATCGTTCTGAGAGCCTTCACATCGAAACCATTCGCCTTAGCCTCGGCAAAAACATCGCGGATGTCGCCGGCGATCGCCTGTTTTTCTTCTTCGAGACGCTCAATGCGTTCGACAATGCTGCGCAACTGATCGCGCGCGACCATCCCAACGGTGTCGTCCATACGTGTCGTCCTCTTCCTGCCGCATCATGAGGGCAGACCGCTCTCCGGCGGTCAGTGCCCACTGTTTTCCTTGAAAGCCGCCATCTGATCGGGCGTGGCTTCCGTCTGGTGTTTCGCCTTCCACTCGTCATACGGCATGCCGTAGACAATCTCGCGGGACGATGCCTTGTCGAGTGTGAGCCCCGCTTCCCCAGCGGCTTCGCCGTACCAATTGGACAGGCAGTTCCGGCAGAATCCAGCGAGATTCATCATGTCGATATTCTGCACATCCGTGCGGTTACGGAGATGGCTGACCAGACGGCGAAATACCGCTGCTTCCAGCTTCTCACGCTGCTCTTCGGACATCTCAGCCATGGTGTTTCTCCCTCGTGACGCGGACGGCATGAACATTAGTGGTTAGTGCTTCGGCGGCCTTATGTCGTGCAGGCCGGGCAACTTGCCAAGACCCGAGAAGAGATCCGCCAGTCGGCCGCCCCATTCAGCCGTGCCCACCGGATCAGCGATCAAATCCTGCCGAATCTCGATTAACGCATGCGCGAGGCCGCGCTGGGTGCCGTGCCGGTACATCGTGTCGCCCTGCAAGGCACCGGTGTAGGGCTCGTTGTCACCGACCACGAGGCCAGGATCACGCCTGAGACCCTCGATGACAGGCTGCGCCAGACGGCCGTCCCGGTCCCACAAAATGCCAGCATGCCAGGGCCTCGGCGTGCCGCGCCAATTGTCCGTGAAGCTGTGGATCGATATCAGCGCCGGCGGTTTGCCATATGCGACACCGGCCTCGATCGCTTCAGTGATGGCGCGATCATATGGCCTGTAGAAGCGGTTCAGCCGGTAATCGGTTTCCCGCTGATCGACCCGCGCGTTCCCCGGAACAACGCTACCATCGGAAAGCCGCATAACCAGCGTTGGATCATCCTCGCCGCGATTGGGGTCAATCAGCAGCCGTGAAAAGCACGACAACACCGCCGGCGCACCAAGCAATGCCGCCAGTCTCTCAGTGACCGCTTCAGCACCAATGTCGAAACCAATGTGACGCGAGAGTTCACACTGCGGCAGGCCCAGTGTTCCATACCGCGCAGGCATCGTGTTTCGAGCGTGATCGCAAATGAGGAGCCAACCACTGCCAAGATCGCCTGGCAGTGTCCGGAACGCCGGAAAATCCGGATCAAGATCCGTTTCCACAGCTTCGGCCAACCGGCCTTCTCCGGGCCGTTGGCCTGTGCCCACGGTTGGTGTTTGCTCCGCTATGCGCATCTCTCTGATGTGCCGTGCGCAGCCTCGGTTGTCCAGCACCAAGACTTACGGTTTGCCGAATTCCCGCAAACTGATCCAGTCAGGCATCGTGCCTTGGCGAAACGCGGCCTCTGGCCCATTCTTGCCATGATCCAGCCTTTCACGCGGGATTAACGTAAACACTTTCTCAATGCCGCTTCGGCAAGCTCCAAGTTCGTGTGGTCGCGGCTCTCAGGGGCATCAACTCATGCGGCACAGTGAGGGAAAGGCCTGTCATGGCTTTCAAGAAAGAGCGATGAAGCAGCGCTTCAAGACCGCTCGGTCTGCCTTGTTGCGAAATCTGGCTCGCACGCTTGCTTGCTCAACACTGGCTATTGCCGGTCTGGCAGCAGCGCCTGCGCTGGAGGCCCATGCCGATCTGCGCGTGTGCAATTCCACTGAAAGCCTGATCGGCGTTGCCATAGGCTATCATGATGGGCGCGCATGGGTGTCCGAGGGATGGTGGAATGTCGACCGCAATTCCTGCCGTATCCTGCTCGAAGGCGATCTGATTTCGCGCTTCTACTATGTCTATGCAATCGACTATGACAAAGGCGGCGAGTGGAGCGAGTCCTTCACGCTGTGCACGGAAGATAAAGAGTTCGTCATCCGCGGAGCGGACCGCTGCGAAGAACGCGGTTTCCACGCCAACGGTTTCATGGAAGTTGACACTGGAGAGCAGCGGAGTTGGACCGTTCAGTTGACCGAACCAACGCTGCCGTCACCAGCACCAGGTTCGGCTGCCGAATCGGCAACCGGTACAGCAGCGATCACAACGCCGGGCTAGGGTGTGTTCGAAAAAGGGCCGTCGTCAGATCTGCCGACCCGCTGCAACGAAGTTCAATGCAAGACACGGGACCTGGCGAATGCGATCCATACAAGATCGCACTACATCGGTATTCCGTTGACTTCCGGTTCTAGTTCCTCGGCCGCAGTCGAGGCTGATTCGAGAAACGGATGCACCTTCAACGCTTCTTCGAAGGCAACCAGCGCGCTCTTCTTCCGCCCTGTGGACTGCAGAATCAGGCCCAAACCGCTGAGCGCACCGAAATGGCGTGGCTCGATCGAGAGCGTCTGCCGTATGTCACTAACCGATAAAGCGTATTCGTCCATCAGATAATACAGCGTCGCGCGCCGGTTCCACCCTTCAGCGTAGTCCGGCTTGATCTCGACAACCGTCGTAAGAAGCTCAAGCGCCACAGGGAACTCGCGTCGCTCCATCGACTCGGCAGCGCGCGACATCAGAAGATCAACTGTGTCGCTGCCCGACCGTGTCCAGGCCTGCAGCAATGCATGTTCAATGTTCTGGGCCGTGCCGACATCTTCGGCCTGAGCCAAAGCATCAAGCAGCTTCTGGGTTTCAGAAGCGGGATCCTCGGGATCCTCTTGCGCCAGCTGCCGCACAGCGTCGGGAATGACCTGCTGGTCCGCAGCGGCCTCCGCTGGGGGCCACACGAACAGGCCAAGTGACAGCCCGACGAGCGCGATCCGCGTCGCAAGAAGCTCCGAAAACCAGTTCATCTGGCGATAGTTGGTCGCGGAGGAGCCGCCGTCAACCCGCAATGCAGGCCACTGGCAAGAACGCCGCCAGTCAGCCTTGCCGAGCTTTGAACCGCGGGTTCTTCTTGTTGATAATGAAAATGCGGCCCTTCCGGCGGACAAGCCGGTTGTCGCGGTGGCGCGTGCGCAGCGCCTTCAGTGAATTGCGAATCTTCATAGCTATCTATCCGTCCGGTCAAAGCGCGCAGTAGGCCGCTCCAAACAAGAAATGCGTCAGCCCTGTCGGAGCAGCGCATTGGCCAAGATCATTGGCGAGCGTGGTCTCGCGCGAAACAAAATGGTGGGCGTGACTGGGATTGAACCAGTGACCCCTACGATGTCAACGTAGTGCTCTCCCGCTGAGCTACACGCCCAAAAAGCCCGACGCGTCAACCAACGTCGAGATTGGAGCCGACAGCCTATACGCGAAAGCGTAGGTGCCGATCAACCCCTGGAACCTCGCGGCTATTGCACTTGTCAGCACACTCCGCTAGACCGACGCCGATCATTTGCACAGTAGCGCGGAACGGCTCCGTACTGGGCGGTTTCCCGTCCGTATCTCTTGCCTCAATTGCGTTGAGATGCTGGCAGTATGGCCTCGCGCAATGCGTCCGCTGCACCACATGTCCATCAGGAGAGACCGCTCATGGCGAGCACCTTTGACACCGTGGCCGATATCATTGCCGACACTTGCGACATCGAACGCGGTTCGATCAAGGCAGACAGTCATGTCATCGACGATCTGGGAATAGACAGCCTCGATTTCCTGGATGTCGTTTTCGCGGTCGATAAAGCGTTTGGGATCAAGATTCCCCACGAGAAGTGGACCGAAGAGATCAACGAGGGCAACGCCAAGCCTGAGGACTACTTCGTTCTCGAGAACCTAGTGGCACGCATTGACGAACTTGTGGCTGCGAAGCCGGCCTGACGCCAGCCTTGCTGACACAACAGGCGGGTTACACCGCGGCGAGGCGGCGCCTGTCTTGCGCCCCGACATTTCAGTTCCATTGGCAGAAGCGGCAGATATGCGGCTCGAATATTTCCAGCTCCTCGACGCAATTGTCGAGCTTGCCCCGGATGAGGGCCGCATAGCGACCGAGGCTCTGGTGCCCGACGAAAGCACCGTCTTTGAAGGGCATTTCCCCGGCTACCCGCTTATGCCGGGTGTCTTATTGATCGAGACGATGGCGCAGACATGCGGCACCATGGTCATGGCGCTCAACAAGTTCGAACGCCTGCCGCTCCTGGTTGGCGTCAAGAACGCCAAGTTGAGACGGTTCGTCGAACCGCGGACTTTGATCCTCGGTCGTGGCGCCTTGGAGCACGATGGTTCGGGTTATGCCGTGGCCAAGGGTGAACTCCGTGCCATAATCGATGGCAAGGAAGAACGTGTCGCCAACGCTGAGCTTACCTACACGCTCATTCCCTGGCCGCGCGAAGACCTCAAGGATTTCATGCTCTCGCTGATTTCTGATCTCCAGAAGACGCCATCAAGACAGCAGGCCGCCAGTTGATGGGTATCGAGCAACGCGAAGTCTGGATCACCGGCATAGGGCTTGTCACCGCGCTTGGAGATGGAGTTGAGGCTAATTGGGCGGCGCTGACCGGCACCGCACAGCCTACCCCGATCCTCGACCGCGATGTCGTCGCGCCGTTTGTCGTGCACCACGTGCCTGAAATTGATTTCTCCACGCAGATCCCCAAACGCGGCGACCAACGCCAGATGGAGCTTTGGCAACGGTTAGGAGTCTATGCAGCGGGTCTCGCGCTTGATGCTGCGAGCGCCAATGACGACGAAGAACTCAAATCGGCAATGGACATGATCGTTGCAGCCGATGGCGGCGAGCGCGATATTGAAACCGACAACAACCTGTTCACGGGGCTACTGACGGCCGAAGATCGTGAAGCGCTCCTGATCGAGCGCCTCTCCAATGATCTGCGCCCGACCCTTTTTCTGGCGCAATTGCCCAATCTGGTCGCTGGCAACATCTCGATCGTCCACGGTGTGACAGGTTCATCGCGCACCTTCATGGGCGAAGAGGCTGCCGGGCATGACGCGATCCGCATCGCCCACAGCCGGATTGCTGCCGGCCAGAGCGAGATTTGTCTTGTTGGCGGTGCGTTCAACGCACGCCGAGAGGACATGGTGCTGTTGTTCGAGATGGATGGATACAACTGGACAGAGGTCGAAACACCAGTCTGGCAACGCAGTGAAGCGGCCGATGGCAATGGCGGATTGGCCCTTGGCTCTATGGCGGCCTTTCTGATTCTCGAGGACGCCGCTCATGCCAAGGCTCGTGGAGTCACTCCGGTGGCCGCGCTTGATGCAGTGGTGGCCTCGCGCGGGAAGCGAACGGCCGGGCATGTCACAAGTACCCTTGAACAGCTTTGGCAAACTGCCAATGTTCCGACCGAGGGGCCGTTAGGCGTGCTTTCAGGTGCGACCGGGGTCGCCGGTTCGACCGCCGAAGAGGCGGAGTTCCTGCGTGAACTAGACAACGCCGCACAGCTTGACGTTCGGGCACCGGGGCATCTCATTGGTCACGGCCTTGAGAGCGAGTTTCCGGTATGCCTTTCGCTGGCTGCACTTTGCGCACGCGATGGACAGATGTATCCAGACCACGGTGGGCGTTTGACTGGCACCGGTGAAGCGTTGGCATCGGCAAATGCTATAGAGCAGGTGGCGGTGATCAGCATTGGCCATTGGCGCGGTGAGGGACTGGGACTGGTCCGCAAAGTCTCCTAGTCTGCCTCCCGGAGAACTGGGGCCAGGAGCGGAGTGGCAATTCGTCGCCCGCGCCAGCAGATCAAGAATGAGGAACAGGCCATGAAGGATAAGAATGGTTTTCCGCTGATCGCCGTGACCGGCATGGGAATCCTCACCGCACTTGGCGAAGGGCGCGACGACAATTGGGCAGCCTTGACTCAAGGCAAGTCCGGCATACGCCAGATCACCCGTTTCCCAACCGAAGGCTTGCGGACCACGATTGGTGGCACGATCGATTTCATCGACGTTGAACCGTTCACCTGCGCGAGTTTCACCACTGAAATTGCACGCCGCACCGCCGCCGAAGCACTGGAACAAGCTGGTCTCGCTGGCCAGGCTGAATTCCCCGGACCTTTGTTCATGGCTATGCCGCCAATCGAAATGGAATGGTCCATGCGTGCTGCAATGGTGGACCGCAGCGGTGCCCAAGGTGATGCGAGCTACGCCGATCTCTATCGAGCTGCCAAACAGTCCGCCCCGCATGATCGGGAACTGTGCCTGTTCGGCTATATTGCTGAGACGTTGGCTGAGGAGTTTGGCACGCAAGGCTCTCCCGTTTCGTTGACGACAGCCTGTGCATCCGGTGCCACCGCGATCCAGCTTGCAGTAGAGGCCATTCGCCGTGGTGAGACCGAGGCCGCTCTTGCTGTAGCCGCAGATGGTTCGATGTACCCCGAGACAATGATCCGTTTCTCGCTATTGTCGGCGCTCTCGACCCAGAACGTAGATCCTGCAAAAGCCTCAAAGCCGTTTTCAAAGAAACGCGATGGATTCGTCATGGCCGAGGGGGCAGCGACACTGGTGATGGAGAGCTACGAGCGCGCAAAGGCACGTGGCGCTAATATTCTTGGCATCATTGAAGGCTGCGGCGAGAAGGCGGACAGCTTCCACAGGACGCGGTCCAATCCTGATGGCAAAGCAGTCATTGCTGCCATTGAGAACGCGCTCAAGGATGCCGGCCGGGCACCGCATGAAATCGACTACATTAACGCGCATGGCACCTCGACACCTGAGAATGACAAGATGGAGCATTTCGTCGTCAAATCGATCTTCGGCGACCACACCGCAGACATGCCGATCAGCTCGAACAAGTCGATGATCGGACATACGCTCACAGCGGCCGGCGCAATCGAAGCCGTGTTTACGCTCATGACGATGCAGCACGGCCGCATTCCGCCGACGATCAATTATGATGAGCCCGACCCCGATATCGATCTCGATGTCGTGCCGTTCACAGCGCGGGATCAGGACGTTGCAGTGGCGATGTCGAACTCATTCGGCTTCGGCGGCCAGAACGCCAGTCTGATCTTTGCCCGCGAACCGGCCTGATCTCACACCCGACCCAAGAACGAGAAAGTAATTCGATGCGTGCACTGCGCCTGACGGGCGAACGAGCGCTTGAACTGTCCGATATCCCTGCACCGGACGCCCCCGGCACTGGTGAAGTCCAGGTGGCCATCAAGGCGATGGGGCTGAACCACATCGATGTCTGGGGATGGCGCGGCATGGCTTTCGCCAAACGCGAACTCCCGATCGTTGTCGGGGTCGAGGCCGCCGGCGAGATCGTCGCCGTCGGCGATGGCGTCACCGATTATAAGGCAGGCGACCGCGTCGCGATGTATGGCGCGAAGACCTGTGGCGAATGCCGCTATTCCAAATCAGGCATGGACAACCTGTGCGAAAACGTCCGGGGCATCATGGGGTTCCATCTGGATGGGTTTGCGCGAGATCGACTGAACATCGAGCAGCAATTCCTAGTGCCGGTTCCCGATGGTGTATCCTGGGTCCATGCAGCCTGCAGCCCGGTCACATTCGGAACGCCGGTGCACATGCTGTTCGACAATGCGAAGCTGGAAGCTGGCGAGACCATACTGATCCAGGCCGGCGGCAGTGGTGTGGGCTCAGCTGCGATCAGGCTTTCCAAACACGTTGGTGCGACCGTGATCACCACTGTCGGCGATGACGAAAAGGCCGAGAAGGCGCGTGCGCTTGGTGCTGATCACGTCATCAATTATCGCGAGGAGCGCTTTGAAAGCCGCGCCCGGCGCCTGACCGATAAAAAAGGCGTTGATGTCGTATTCGAGCATGTCGGACCCGACACCTGGGAAGGGTCGATCTTTGCACTGAGTAAAGGCGGGCGCCTGGTAACCTGCGGATCGACCACGGGTGTGTCATCGAACATGAATTTGTTCACACTCTACCAGCAGCAATTGCGGATTATCGGGTCGTTTGGCTGCCGTATGGAGAATATCGCTCAAAGCCTTGACTTCATGGCAAAGGGTGTTCTGCCCGTCATTGACACCGAAATCGCCCTCGAGGATTTCGAGACGGGGCTCGAACGACTTGAGACTCGCCGTGTCTTCGGCAAAATCGTGGTCACGTTCTGAGTTGTGACCGAACAGCGCGCATCGAATTTGGACTGAGGCATGTCCGACGAAGAACTCCTCGCTCGCCGGCGCGCTCGGGGCCGACCTGCAGTTCCCAAGGTCAAGAAAAGCTGGTTGCGCCGTGCTACTCGGGTCTTCGGCGACTGGTTTACTGCGCAGCTGATGGTGCTGCTGTTTGCGTTCTCACGCCTGCTTGGTCCCAATTTGGCCAGCCTTACCGGCGGCGCCATTGCCCGCACAATTGGGCCGTGGATCCCCATCAGCGATACAGCACGCGCCAACCTCGCGTTGGCCATGCCCGAGCTCTCAAGCAGGGAACGCAACCGCATTGTTCGTGAGGTCTGGGACAATCTAGGCCGGGTCGCATTCGAGTACCCGCATCTTGACCGGCTATACGATTTTGTGACCGAGCGCTTCGAGCCAGGCCGTGTTGAAGTTGATGGTATTCGCTATTTTCAGAGCCTGATGTGGGACGAGAAACCCGCGATCATCCTGACCGCCCATCTGGCCAACTGGGAGCTGCCGGCCGTATGTGGCGATAGACATGGCCTGCCTACCACCATCATCTTCCGGCCGCCCAGCAACCGCTTCGTGGCTGCCAATCTGATGGACGTCCGTCAGGGCACCATGGGCAGACTACTGTCCAAGAGCC
Source organism: Pseudomonadota bacterium (assembly GCA_039181495.1). Classification (GTDB taxonomy): domain Bacteria; phylum Pseudomonadota; class Alphaproteobacteria; order Rhizobiales; family Tepidamorphaceae; genus JBCDCP01. The sequence continues at coordinate 24,321 of JBCDCP010000023.1, forward strand.
AGGGCGCGGTCATCCAGATCGCCGGCGCAATCGAGAAAGGCGACCACATCGGCATTTTGATCGATCAGCGTTTTGGCGCGGTTCAGAATGCAACTCTCTTCGGTCAGCCAGCAGCAACAAACACGGTTGTTGCCCGCATGGCACGGCAGTTTGAGATGCCGGTCCACGGCACCCGCTGCATCCGTTTGCCAGGCGGGCGTTTTCGGCTCGAGATCACACCTGCTTTAGTTCTGCCACGCGACGATGACGGCAAAATTGATGTGAACCAAGCTACGCAGGCCATCAATGGACTGATCGAGGATTGGGTGCGGGAGTACCCCGGCCAGTGGCTTTGGTTGCACAATCGCTGGGCCTTGCCCAAGAGCAAGATCAAGGAACTCGCAAGCCGCCCTTAGGAACTAAGGATTAAGTGCCTTCAAGCAGCGAGCAGTCTTTCGACCTGATTCACCAGGTCCCGCAGATGAAAAGGTTTCGACAGAACTTTGGCGTTCTGCGGCGTGTTCGAATCCGGATTCAACGCGACGGCGGCGAAACCTGTGATGAACATTACCTTGATCTCGGGATCGATTTCGGTAGCACGGCGGGCCAACTCAATCCCGTCCATCTCCGGCATCACGATATCGGTCAATAGCAGTGTGAATGGCTCCTCGCGAAGTCGGTCATATGCGTCCTTGCCATTGTCATAGGCCACAACCTCATAACCCGCCGAGCCAAGCGCCTTCTCAAGGAACCGACGCATTGAGTCATCGTCTTCGGCAAGCAGTATCTTCATGAGGATCTTTCCCTGGACCGGTCTCTGCCACACAGCGCTTCGACGACCCAAGAACACATGCACATGATGCCAGGGGACGTTCAGAGTGATTCGATCGATCTTGCCCAACATTGAGCGCTTCGGCACAAATTGCAACCGGGCTTTGCTCGTCCATTGGGCGTCTTTTTCCAGCCATTTTGTCGGATTGATGGACAGGCCTTTCACGCTTCTGCAAAGATAGCATTGGAAACTGAACCGAACGTGTCCTCTCGACCGGACCAACATACAACCCATCAGGGAGCAGTTTGCCATATGGCAACCGATTTGGGCAGACATGGCTTCGAAATGCTTGAGCCGCTTGGCGGGCAGACCGTGCCCTTTCTGTTCAATTCTCCCCATTCGGGTCGTCACTACGCCGACGATTTTGTGAAATCGACACGACTGGATTTCCACACCCTGCGGCGTTCAGAAGATGTTTTCGTCGATGAGCTGTTTCTTGCCTGCCTGAACGAGGGGGCACCCATGTTGAGGGCGCACTTCCCACGCGCCTTTGTCGACCTCAATCGGGAACCCTACGAGCTCGATCCGGCCATGTTCGACGGCAAGCTGCCGCCACACGCCAATACCCGGTCTATGCGGGTCGCAGGTGGCCTTGGCACGATTGCACGCATTGTATCTGACGGAACGGAAATCTACCGCCAGCGGCTGCCAGTCAGTTCTGCCCTGGACCGGATCGAACGCTTCTACAAGCCTTACCATCGCGCATTGACCGAGCGTCTGGAGCAAACGCGGGCGCAGTTCGGTTGCGTTGTCCTGGTCGATTGCCACTCGATGCCATCGGCGCAAATGGTGCAGGAAGAACGGCCGCGAGCCGACTTTGTGCTGGGTGACCGATATGGCACAAGCTGCGCACCAGAATTGACCGATCATATCCAGAAAGCGCTAAGGGGCATGGGCTATACCGTGGCTCGGAACAAACCCTATGCGGGCGGTTTCATAACCGAGCAGTACGGCAATCCGGGTGCCGCTTGCCACGCCATCCAAATCGAAATCAATCGCGCGCTCTACCTTGATGAGCATCGCTATACCCGGTCAGGGCAGTATGCGTGGCTTGTCGCAGATCTGACGCGGCTGATTCGCAGTTGCACAAGAGTAGAGATCCCGTGTCCGATTTCGCGCCCGGAGGCCGCAGAATAGAACAGCGCACAAAAGAAAAGGGGCCGCTCAAGAGAGCGGCCCAAGTCTAGGGAGGAAACGCCCAAGGAGGGCAACGCATCTAGACGCAGAACGCCTTGACGCGCTGCAACAAGATGGTGCTGCAGCGCACAAAAGTCAACAATATCTGCACGCGTGACTGCACGGAGAGGTAAACCACCTACGCGAAAAGCGGGATTTGCGGCAAATTCCGCCATCAAGGACGTGTCAGGAAAACGCTTAAGAGACAAAGAGATGGTTGAAACGGGTGACTTCACGCCGTTGCTTCACGAGCTTGCAGAGAGCGCCGAGAGCGCAATTCTTCCCCATGTGCTGGCTTTTCAGCGGGCAGTGGGGACTTTAAGCAACAAAGACCAGTCTGGTGGTTTTGATCCGGTCACAGAAGCTGACCGTGCAGCCGAACGAGCCATCCGACACCTCCTGCTGCTTAAACGCCCTGAAGATGCCGTGACCGGGGAGGAATTCGGTGCAAAGCAGGGCACAAGCGACATCGAGTGGGTCATAGATCCTATTGACGGGACGAGAGCATTCATTGCCGGTCTCACCACCTGGGGCACGATTATCGGCGCAGTGTCGGACGGTGACGCCATCGCAGGTCTATTCTGCCAAGCGCTAACCCGGGAACGCTTCTGGGGCGAAAACCGCGAGGCCTGGTACACCGGCCCAAGAACAAACGGCGGCGCAGCCTTGAAGCTCAGCACAAGCCCGGTGGACGACCTGGCCTCGGCAACACTGATGACGACAAGCCCCAGGATGTTTTCGTCAGTCGCCAAAGCTCGGTACGACGCAGTCGAGGCACGCGTGCGTCTCGCTCGCTATGGTGCGGACGGCTATGCGTACTGCCTCTTGGCGGCGGGGCAGATCGATCTCGTGATCGAAGATGATCTCAAACCTTATGACATCGCCGGGCTTATTCCGATCATCGAAGGCGCAGGCGGGGTTGTTACCGACTGGGCGGGCGAAAGAGTTCCTATCGACGGAGGTGACGTCATAGCAGCAGCCAATCCCGTGCTTCATCGCGAAGCGGTATTGATTCTGAACGGTCGGAATAGCCCGGCCTGAGAGACTTGGCCGACGCTAGACGCCTGTTGGCGTACCCGGAATAAAGGTGTCGAAGGCGGCAAAAAACTGATCGCGGATCTGATCCCGCTCCTGCAAGATTTCGTGGCGCGCGCCATCGACCGAGATATGCCCGCCGATTCTAAGGCGCTTCCCTAGAATCTCGACCGCTCTGCTTGAGACGACGCGATCAAGCCCGGCCGACACCATCAAAACCGGGACCTGCACCCTGCTGGGGAATTGCTCGTCATTGACGACATCCATGGCGTCACCCACTGACGCCAGCCAGCCAAATGTCGGACTTCCAACGCGCAACCTTGGATCGGCATCGAGGATGTCCTGCCAGCGCGAATAACGTTGCGCATCGGACGTGAGCGGATTGTTCGAGAACGGTGCCAGCTTGTCATATCCCTTGACTGGAATGGTTGACTTGCCCAGCCCCATCAGACGCATGGTCCGCGCTGCGGGAACTGCCAGCGCTGAGAGCCGGTTCTCTTCCGGGAGGCCGACCAATGGAGCCAAAGCAACGATCCTCTCGAACCAGTTGCCTCTGAATCCCGCCGTTTGCAGCAGCACCAACCCACCCATGGAATGTGCCATGGCAAAATAGGGGGGCGGGCAGTCGGGCAAGACCACATCATGCATAAACAGGTTGAGGTCTTCCCGGTAACCCTTGAATCCGTTGACGTGCCCCTTGAGCGGATCATCAAGCAACCGGTCAGACCCACCCTGGCCGCGCCAGTCGAGCGTTGCCACCCAGAAGCCGCGCGCCAGCAGGTCGCGAACTGTCTCAAAGTACTTTTCAATTGATTCGGTGCGCCCGTGAAAAAGACA
>JBCDCP010000024.1:0-28037 GCA_039181495.1 Pseudomonadota bacterium
CAATCAAGATCGCGCTCCGCCCCACCGGAACTGACGATGTCCCCCAAGGAAATACGGCGCCGCTCCCGCGCCAGCACATAACCGCCACGTGGTCCACGAATGCTCTTCAGGATACCATCCCGGACCAGTGACTGAAGGACCGGTTCAAGCTGCCGGCGAGGGATGCCCATACGCGCTGCGAAATCCTTGCTCGAAACAGGCCCGAAGCGGCCATGATGAGCAATGTCGACGACCGCTTCCACAGCGAGGATCGATTTTCGCGAAAGCGAGAGCATGTCTGGTGCGTCCTTCAGGTCTTCGGTCCGCAATCGGCAGAATCCGATTGGGTCGTGCTGGTTTGCTGGATTGAATGGGTCTGCCGGCCAGTCGAACCAAAGCCGCCATCGGCGCGCACTGTTTCCGGCAGCGCGGCGACTTCAACCAGTTCAGCGCGTGTCACAGGGGCGACGATCATTTGTGCGATGCGCATGCCGCGGGTCACCGCGAACGCATCGGCACCATGATTGATAAGCAGAATGCCGACCTCGCCGCGATAGTCGGAATCGATGGTTCCGGGCGTGTTGAGGCAGGTGATCCCGTCCTTGAGGGCCAGTCCCGAGCGTGGCCGGATCTGCGCTTCGAAACCGTCCGGGACAGCGATCGACAACCCCGTTGGGATCAAAGCGCGCCCGCCAGGCTCCAATACGATGGGTTCGTTCTCAGGCACGGCCGCCACCAGATCCATCCCCGCGGCTCCGGTGGTCTGATAGGTCGGCAAGGGCAGCCCTGCCAGATGTGGCAAGCTGCGAACGGGCAAATCGATGTTTGCGGCTTTCGTCATCGGAGGCACAAGGGGCTCATGCGGCGATCACTGAGCCGCATCGATCTTGGGGGTCCCGTCCTCAAGAGCGCTGGCCAGCCGCGCCACCAGGCGTTCTGCAACAGCCTGCTTTGACATCAAAGGCCATTCATCGACGCCAGCACCCGTGATCAGATGAATGGTGTTCGAATCACCCCCCATAACGCCAGACTGCTCGGAGACGTCGTTGGCTAGAAGCCAGTCGGCGCCTTTGCGCAGGCGCTTTTCCTGAGCATGCTTCAAGACATCGTCCGTTTCGGCGGCAAAGCCGATAACAAGTTGCGGCCGACGGGTGGGATGATTGGCAAGTGTCTTGAGAATGTCCGGGTTCTCGGTGAGCTGCAGTTCCGGCACTTCGGTCCCGGCGGTTTTCTTGATCTTGCTGTTTGTTGCAGAGACCGGCCGCCAGTCGGCAACTGCAGCGGCGCAGATAGCGATATCAGCAGGAAGGGCGTCTTCGGTGGCTTCGAGCATCTGCCCGGCCGTTTCGACGTGCACCACCCTGACGCCCTTGGGATCGCCGAGGTTCACGGGCCCTGAGATGAGCGTCACATCAGCGCCCGCATCCGCAGCGGCCTGGGCAATGGCATGCCCCTGCTTGCCTGAAGACCGGTTGGCGATGTAGCGCACAGGATCGATCGGCTCGTGTGTCGGCCCTGACGTCACCAGAACGTGGCGTCCCGATAGAGCCCCCGGCGTTGTTTTACGGACGAAGACCGATGAGATCGCCGCCAAGATGTCCTCGGGCTCCGACAACCGGCCTGGGCCATACTCGCCGCACGCCATGTCTCCTTCTTCGGGGCCCACGAACAGGACGCCATCCTGGCGAAGCGCGGCCATGTTGCGCCGGCTGGCGGGGTGTTCCCACATCCTGACATTCATCGCCGGTGCGCAAAGAACGGGTTTGTCGGTCGCCAGCAGTGCGGTGGAGGCGAGATCATTGGCCTGACCAGTTGCCATGCGGGCCATCAGGTCGGCGGTTGCGGGGGCAACGACTAACAGATCAGCATCTCGCGACAATTCAATATGGCCCATCTCGTGTTCATCGGTGAGGTCGAACAGATCAATATAGGCCTTGTCGCCCGATAACGCCGACACCGATAGCGGCGTTACGAACTCTGCGCCGGCACGGGTCAGAATGCAGCGCACGGATGCACCCGCGCCGTTCAGAAGCCTGATCAGCAACAGCGATTTATAGGCTGCAATACCACCGCCGATGATCAGCAGGATACGCTTGCCTGAGAGGGAGGACGTGTCGGTTACCATCGCCTTGATCACCACGACGTACATTCCACGAGAATTTTGTGGAGTTTAGCCGGGAATATGGGTCGCGTCAGCCCAAAATACCAAACGCGATGAATCCCAGTGCGATGGCGATGGCCCAGAGACCTGCGGTGTTCCAGCATCGGTCGCGCCTATCCATTGATGGCGCGCCAGGGCCGGTGTCGGTATCGGCACCATTGGCGGCCATCACCTGGAGCCGCTCGGCGATGTCTTCGGCACGAGACACAAGATCGGGAATTCGACCGACGAAATGCCCCAAGGCTCCGGCCGCTTCGGCCGCCTTGCCGATCTGTCCGGCCGGCCCGAGATTGCGCGCGATCCACTCACCGATGACAGGTTCGGATGTCTTCCACATATTGAAGTTGGGATCGAGTTCGCGGGACAGCCCTTCGACTACAACCATAGTCTTCTGCAGGAGGATCAGTTCGGGGCGGGTTTGCATCCCGAACAGGTCGGTCACCTCGAACAGCTGGGTCAGCAGCCGGCCCATGGAGATATCACTGGCCGAGGCGTCGAGGATCGGCGTCCCGATCGCCCGCAGCGCTTGTGCAAAATCGTCGACGGAATGATGCGCCGGCACGTATCCCGCTTCGAAATGAACTTCTGCCGCGCGCCTGTAGTCCTGCTTGATGTACCCCCACAGGATCTCGGCCAGAAACCGCCGCTCGCGTGGATTGAGCCTGCCGACGATGCCGAAATCGATGGCGACGACCGTTCCGTCGGGCTCGACGAAGAGATTGCCCGGATGCATGTCGGCATGGAACACACCATCCCGCATGGCGTGCCGTAGGAAGGACTGCATTATTGCATTGGCCAGCCGGACCCGGTCATGCCCTGCTGCCTCCAACGCATCAAAGTCTGTGAGCTTCAGGCCATCGATCCATTCGGTCGTCAAGACGCGCTTGGATGATCGCTTCCAATCGACTTTGGGCACGCGGAACCCGGGATCGTCCTTGGCGTTGCGGCCAATCTCCTCGATGGCGGCCGCTTCCATGCGCAGGTCCATCTCGATCCGAGCGACCCGCTCCTGGTCTCGCAGGACATCGACGACCCGCAACCGGCGCATCTCCGAGTCCATGGTTTCTGCCAGATGAGCGCCGGTGTAGAACATGCGGAAGTCGCGTGCGGCGATGCGGTCGATGCTGGGCCTCAGCACCTTGACCGCCATCGGCTGCCCGTCGATTTCGGCCTTATGCACCTGCGCGATTGAGGCAGCTGCTATGGCCGGGCCGAGCCTTCCAAAAAGCGCATCCGCTTCGTCGCCGAATTCCTCGCGCAGGGTCTGTTGTGCCTCGTTGACCGGGAATGGCGGCAGCCGGTCCTGCAATGTCGATAGTTCCGTGGCGATTGCCTTACCGACAACATCGGGACGGGTGGCGAGAAACTGACCGAGCTTGATGTGCGTCGGGCCGAGCCTCTGGATGGCACCGGACAGATCGCGCTTTCCCTCCGGCTTCTCAAGCAGCTGTAGAGACTTGAGCGCCAGCGACGGACCCGGCGGCAAACCGCGCGGATCAAGCGGTGCGAAGGCACCATTGCGCGCAAGCGTTATGCCGGCGCGCGCAAGGCCGAAGAGGTGGGCGATTTTCGATAGCATATGCCGGCTGCTCGAACCCTAGATCTTCCAGCCCGAATGGAGGGCGGCGACACCGCCGGTTAGGTTGCGGTAACTCACGCGCGCAAATCCGGCTTCCCGGATCATGGCGGCGAACCGGTCCTGGGTCGGGAACTTGCGAATGCTCTCGACCAGATAGCGGTAGGGCTCGGCGTCTCCGATGACGCTGCGGCCCATCGCCGGGATCACATTGAATGAATAGGCATCATAGATTCGGTCGAGCCCGGGCACATCAACCTGGCTGAATTCAAGGCAGAGGAAACGCCCACCGGGCTTGAGCACGCGGAAGGCTTCGCTCAGCGCATTATCGACATTGGTTACGTTGCGGATCCCAAAGGCGATCGTGTAGGCGTCGAACGTGGACGAGGGCAAGGGTAATGCCTCCGCATCGCCTGCCGTGAACCGTGTCTGATCGCCTTCCGGACGCGAGAGGCTGCGCGACAGTCCGACGCTCAGCATTTCGGCGTTGATATCGACAACATCAATGTCGGCACGCGGACAACGCGCAGCAATGCGGAAGGCGATGTCACCCGTACCACCGGCCACATCGACGACCTTGTACGGTGCGCCGCCTGGCCGTTGCGGTGGCGACAGCCACGCCACCATTGCGTCTTTCCAGAGCCTGTGGAGGCCACCCGACATCAGATCGTTCATCAGATCGTAGCGGCGCGCAACACGGTCAAAGACATCCCCCACCATCCGTGCCTTGTCGGCAGAGGGGACATCCTGAAATCCGAAATGGGTGGTTTCGCCGGACGGACCCGACGTGTTTCGGTTGGAAGCTGACATCTTCGCTGGCTGGTCCTGACTCTTGATCTCACACAACGGGATCAGCATGCGATCACCTGAAGCGGCGCGGACGATAGCGCAAGGCATGCGGCAGCGCTATGGTCGCGCGATTCATCATGAACATGGCACCGCAGATCGCGCAGCATGCCTGAATTACCAGAAGTTGAGACAGTTCGCCGCGGCCTTGAGCCTGTCATGGCGGGCGCTGTGATTGCATCAGCGCATCAGGCAAGGCCCGACTTGCGCTTTCCGTTCCCCGAGCGTTTCACCGCCAGGCTAGAGGGTGCGCGGGTCAACACGTTGCGCCGGCGGGCCAAGTTCATGCTGGCTGATCTGTCGACCGGAGAGACACTGCTGATGCATCTCGGCATGTCCTGCTCGTTCCGGATCGTGCCACCTGACGTAAGCGAAAAGAGCAAGCGTGCATCAGTCCCGGGAGACTTCCACCATCCGCGTAGCGCGGCTCGTGCGCATGACCACTTCATGCTGCACATGTCGAACGGGAGCACCGTCGTCTACAACGATCCGCGCCGGTTTGGGTTTGCCTTGCTGTTTCCAACAGACAATATCGACGTCGCACCCCATCTCAGAGGGCTGGGAGTCGAGCCGCTCGGCAATGACCTCAATGCGGACTATCTCAATGCTGCCTTGCGCGGAAAACGCACCCCGTTGAAGGCGGCACTTCTCGATCAGCGGATCATTGCCGGTCTGGGCAACATCTATGTTTGCGAAGCGCTATTCAGGGCCGGATTGTCGCCGCGGCGACTGGCCGGCAGCATCACAACAGCGCGCGGTGCGCCGAGCAAACGTGTGGAGTTGCTGGTCCGGGCCATCCGTGACGTTCTTGAGGCGGCCCTGGAGGCTGGCGGGTCAACGTTGCGTGACTTCAGCCATGCCGACGGTGAACTGGGCTACTTCCAGCACACCTTCTCAGTATACGATCGCGAGGCCGAGCCCTGCAAAAATCCGAACTGTCGCAATGTTGTTCAGCGCATTGTCCAGTCTGGCCGTTCGACATTCTTCTGCGCCCACTGTCAGCGGTAGTTCCGCCGCCCCTTTCCGGAGCCGTCCATGCCCTATGAAACTCTCAACCACGAAACCCGCGGCGGCGTCACGATCCTGACGCTCAATCGGCCTGACTCTATGAACGCCCTCAACGGGCAGATGATCGACGAACTCGGAGCCGCCGCGACTGCGTTCGATGGCGATGTGACCCAGGGCTGCATGATCGTAACCGGATCGAGCGAGGTCTTTGCCGCGGGAGCTGACATCAAAGAGATGGTCGACCGCGATTTTGTCGACATGGTCGAAGACGATTTCCTTGCACCACTGGACCGATTTGCCGCTGTCCAGAAACCGGTGATCGCCGCTGTGTCGGGTTACGCGCTGGGCGGAGGCTGCGAGCTGGCGATGATGTGCGATTTCATTATTGCGTCCGACACTGCAAGGTTTGGCCAGCCGGAGATCAATCTCGGGATCATGCCGGGGGCAGGTGGTTCGCAACGGCTGACGCGGTTTGTTGGCAAGGCCAAGGCCATGGAGATGTGTCTGACCGGTCGCATGTTGGACGCAGCGGAAGCTGAACGATCGGGGCTGGTCTCACGCGTAGTGGACAGTGACGATCTCATGGAAGAGGCCCTCAAGGCGGCCGAGAAGATCGACAGCCTGTCTCGTCCGGCGGTGATATTGACCAAACAGGCCGTCGACCGCGCTTACGAAACAACGCTCGCCGAGGGCGTGCTGATGGAACGACGGGCATTCCAGTCTCTGTTCGCCACCGAAGATCAGAATGAAGGCATGATTGCCTTCGCGGAGAAGCGCAGCCCGCAATTTCGCAATCGCTAACTGCCGGCCGTTATCGGTCACAGCGATGGCACAGGACGCGACGATCGGTTGACGCCTGTTCGGACACGTCGTAAGAGCACCGCCAATCGCCGGTCAGCGTTCCAAGCGCTAGCTCCGGCTTTGTATTTTCATGCCCATTTCGACCGATGATGCGACCAATATGATGGTGGCGACGGCTCCGGGTAGTTAAAGGCAGGATCCAACCATGGCGAACACCAAGTCAGCCAAGAAGATGGTGCGCAAGATCGCTCGGCGCACAGAAGTCAACAAAGCCCGCCGTAGCAGGATGCGGACACATATCCGCAGTGTTGAAGAGGCCATCGCAAGTGGCGACAAAGCGGCCGCGGAGGCAGCGCTGGGTGCGGCTGAACCGGAGATCATCAGGTCTGCGCAAAATGGTGTGATGCACCGTAATACGGCGGCCCGGAAGGTGTCCCGGTTGACCAAGCGTGTCCGCGCCCTGGGCTAAGCCAAAATTGCTCGGGTCTGTGGCGCAGAATCGGCACAAATACGGACCGATCCTGCGGTGTGTTGATCGCAGGGGTTTTTTCCTAAGGAAAACAATTTCTAACGTCAGATTCTGAACCTGGAATAAGCGTCTTTCATGGCGTGGACGATTGCTAAACACGCATCCGAACGCGATAAAATATTTGTAATCAATGCGTTAGAGACTATCTCTTGGATGCCCATACGCCCCGCACGGACGCCAGAAACTGGCTTTGTGGCAAAAAGATGAACTTTTTTTCCACGTGTGTTTTTGGGTACAGTTTGCAGGGCATCGGAGATTCCTCACGTGTTTTTAGGTGGTTAGAAAATCGTACGCGAAACGGCTTTTGGATCGTGATCGAGTCAACCCCTAAAAGACGAAATTTTGCGCCGTGAGTCGGCTTGAAAAAGGCCCAGTCTCCGGTTTATTCTCCCCTCGGCTTGAGCGGCTCGCTCAAGTTTTTCAGTGAACAAGTTAGTATTGGTTCGCTTCAGCGAAGATGGGAGAGTTTTGTCTGATGAATAGTCGAGATGCGTTTTGCCGATTTTTGAATATTCTCCCGTCATATTCCTTGGTGGCATCTTTCTGACACCTTGATGCCGAGTTTGCGGCGCGAGCTGGCCGCATTCTTATGTTCCTATCGTAGCGAGTTTTTTAGCGCTGACATGATGTCAGCGAACAGGTTTTCTTTGCCTATTCGGCAGGTCCGGTCAGTCCATGAACACCATACCCCAGATCAGTTCTCGCGAAGCCTTCGAAGAGCTCTCGTCCAACGCCGACGCGATCCTCGTCGATGTGCGCACGGAAGCCGAATGGACATTTGTGGGTATTCCGGACGTGCCCGCAAGACGCGGCATATTTCTGTCTTGGCAAGCCTATCCGGGCATGGCGGTGGATGGCGCTTTCATTGAGCGACTGACGGACGCGCTAGGCGGACAAGATGCAGATAAGGACAGGCCATTGCTTTTTCTTTGCCGCAGTGGCGGCCGTAGCCAGGCAGCTGCCTTGGCCATGGCAGAGGCAGGATTCACTGCTTGCGCCAACGTGTCGGACGGCTTTGAGGGAGACCTTGATGGCGAGAGAAGACGAGGGCGCGTGAGCGGTTGGAAGGCTTCAGGCCTTCCATGGGTGCAGAGTTAGTTAGAGTTAGTCGGTGTGTGAGGCCGTGCGGAGTGCCGTCTGAGATCAACGGATACCCCGCGAGACATGAGTTGAATGGACGTTGCACTGAGGGAAGACCGACCGGCGGGCGTCGCGGTCGGACCCTCGTGTCGGCAGCAATTTAAGGGAGGACACTGTGCAGGATGCGGGACGGATACCGGGGCAACCCGGAGGAGATGCGGCGGACCGAACAATTGATGCGGTAGCGGGAGTGATCCTCGCGTCGCCCCCGGTGGCGGACGGGGCGAACGCAACCAACAAGCCCTTATTGCCGGAGGCGAGGCCGGCTGGGCTGATCAACAATGGCGGCAAGGCATCTGGCGGCGGATGCTCAAAGAATGACGAGGAGGCAGAAGTGGCATCAATACCGCGCAAGACGCTTGAGGCCCATTGGGCGCGGATAAGCCAACAGCTAGTCGAAGAATTCGGGCAAAACGTCTTCGATAGCTGGTTCAAGAGGGTCAAGCTGGAAGAACAGCGCGGAAATTCAGTTATTCTGACCGTGCCGACCAAGTTTCTCCGCAGTTGGATTCGCAATCATTATCTCAAGCGGATCAAGGTGTTGTGGAAGGACGCCACCTCGGTCATCGAAGACGTTGTGCTTGATTTGCGCGGTTTGGAACGTCTGCCCGCAGGTTCCTGCACCAACGGCAGCAGCGGTGCGGTCGCCAAACGCAGTGCGTCCGATGCGCGCCGCGTTTCGGCTCCGGCCGCCGATGCCAACGATACCGCATTACCGGGCTTTGAGAGTGCGCCGCTCGAGCAACGGATGCGCTTTGAGACATACCTGTCCGATGGCAGCAATCAGCTCGCACGCGCGGCAGCGCAGGAAGTGGCCGGATCAGAACCTGGCTCGTTGGCACACTTCAATCCGCTTTACATTCATGGCGGTGTTGGACGCGGCAAGACACACCTTCTGCATGCCATTGCCTGGAAGACGGCCGAGGCCGGCCGCGGACGGACGCTCTATCTGACATCCGAGCAGTTCATGCTGTCTTTTGTGGCCGCGGTGCGGAGCAACGACACGATCAGTTTCAAGACCCGGCTCAGAGGCATCGACTTGTTGTTGATCGATGACCTGCAGTTCCTGCAGGGCAAGGCGACGCGGCGCGAATTTGCTCAGACAATCAATGCGTTGATTGATGCCTGCAAGCAGATTGTAGTGGTGGCCGATCGGCCGCCGAGCGGGCTCGACGGTTTCGACGAACGATTGCGTTCGCGGCTGGCCGGCGGACTAGTCGTTGAAATCCAGAAGACCGATTACGCGCTGCGCCGCCAGATCGTCGAACACCGCGTTTCTGCCCATCGCAACAGCAGCAAGCCTATCGATCTGCCGGAGGAAACCCTGGATTTCATCGCCCGGCATGTTGCTTCAAACGGCCGCGAAATCGAGGGTACGCTGAACCGCTTGATTCACTTCGACGGTGTGCAATCCGCTCCGGGCGAGCCGCTCACGGTCAAGCGCATAGAGAACCTGATCCGGGACCTGCTCAAGGCACGCGAGAGCCAGTCGGTCCGTATAGACCTGATCCAGAAGGTCGTAGCTCGCGAGTATGGTATCTCAGTCGAGGATATTCTGTCGGCACGGCGCACCCGCGCGATCGTTTTGCCCAGACAGATCTCCATGTTTCTCAGCAAGACACTGACGCCCCGATCGCTGCCCGATATCGGGCGCAGATTCGGCAATAGAGATCACACAACGGTCATTCATGGCGTGCGCAAGATTGAGAAGATGCGCGGTGATGATCCGGCCTTCAAGCAGGAGGTCGAGCGGCTCAGATCGCTTATTCTGGAAGAAACGCGCAACCTCGACGACTGAGGTTGCGGGCCTGCACAGCAATCGGCCGCGGAGGGTCATCTGACCTCCCCCGCGGCTGTTTCATCCACAGTTCGGCCTCAATCAGACATGTTCCTGCCCTCAACGGCAATGGAACGGACGCTTGACCTTGCGCGCCTGAGCGAATTTCGGCAGTGTCTCGCTCCCATCCGGGACCATGCGGACCGGTTGACGAGGTCCGGACGGACGGCACTCAGCTTCCGTCATCGTCCTACCCTTCCTGATAGGTGGCATTGCCCACTGATGGTGGCAAATGCCCTCACCGGCACACTCCGGAGCATGACATGCGCGTCGCCGTTGAACGCTCAGCACTGCAAAAGGCTCTCACCCATGTTCATCGTGTCGTGGAGCGCCGCAACACGATTCCGATTCTTGCCAATGTGCTGCTTAAGGCGGATGGCCAGACGCTGACCTTGCGAGCAACCGACCTCGATCTTGAGGTTACCGATGCGATCCCGGCAGAGGTCTCCGACGGTGGCGCAACGACTGTTCCCGCGCTCACGCTTTACGAGATCGTTCGCAAGCTGCCGGATGGCTCACAAGTCTCGCTTGCGAGCGGACCCGACGACACCACGGTCATCCTGCAATGCGGCAAGGCGCGGTTCACGCTGCAGGCTCTGCCAGAAGCAGATTTTCCGGACCTGACGGCCGGGGAGATGAGCCACAACTTCTCTGTTGCAGCGAGTGCGCTGAAGCGGCTTATCGAGAAGACCGGTTTTGCAATCTCAACTGAAGAGACGCGCTACTATCTCAACGGTATCTATCTGCATATGGCCAGCGGTGATGGAGACAACGCGCTGAGGGCGGTCGCCACAGACGGTCACCGGCTTGCGCGTGTTGACGTCGAAGCCCCCGGTGGCGCCGAGGGCATGCCTGGCGTCATTGTTCCGCGCAAGACAGTGCAAGAACTCGACCGGCTTCTTGACGACATGGACGCCGAGGTCGCTGTGGCACTGTCGGAGAACAAGATCCGTTTCACAGTCGGGCCGGTCGTTCTCACTTCCAAACTGATTGACGGGACGTTCCCCGACTATGCGCGGGTCATCCCAACCGGCAACGACAAGGTGCTGAATGTCGACTCGAAGTCTTTTCAGCGTGCCGTCGACTTGGTCTCGACCGTATCCAGCGAACGCGGACGGGCAGTGAAGCTGTCGATCGCCGATGATCGCGTGGTTCTGACGGTCAACAATCCTGATTCAGGCACCGCGACGGAGGAAATCGGCGGATCCTACGGGTCCGACGCCATCGATATCGGCTTTAATGCTCGCTATCTGTTGGATATTGCCAGCCAGCTTGAGTCGGACAATGCGCGTTTTGAGTTCTCGGATCCTGGCGCGCCAACGCTGGTGCGCGACGATCAGGACAATGGCGCGTTGTTCGTGTTGATGCCGATGCGGGTCTAGGCGATCCGCGGAACTGCTCTGACAGACAACCTCACATCCCTCGAACCAGCCGGGCCCACGGCATTTGCCGTTGAGCGCCTTGGGCTGACCGACTTCCGCAACTACGCCGACGCAATTCTTGAACTAAAGCCTCGCATGGTGGTCATCACCGGTGCGAACGGGGCCGGAAAAACCAACCTTCTTGAAGCTGTTTCGCTTCTCGTGCCCGGTCGGGGACTGCGCGGCGTCGAATTCAACCATCTAAGCCGTGGCGGACCCGAAGCGGGGCGACATTGGGCCGTCTCGGCCCGAATCTCCCATCCGGATGGGGCAACCAGCATAGGTACCGGGCTCGACCCCGCGCCTGTCACAACACCTGGCGGCCGGGCCAGCCGTATCGTGCGCATGGAAGGTGAAACCGTGCCTGTCGCACGGCTTGGCGACGTCATGGCTGCGATCTGGCTGACCCCTGCCCATGATGGTCTGTTCACAGGGCCTGAAGGAGATCGCAGGCGGTTCTTCGACAGACTGACGGCTACCATTCTGCCCAACCATACCAGCCACATTAATGCCTTCGAGAAACTGACGCGGCAGCGGAACCGCCTGCTTGATGACGCAAACCCAGACAAGGCCTGGCTTTCTGCACTTGAGCGGGACATGGCGGCACATGCCGTGGCAATTGCAGACGCCCGTCTCTATGTCCTGTCGCGGCTGTCTCGTGCAGAGGCAGAGCGACAGGCGGAAAATGCACTGTTCCCACCATTGGGGATAGCCGTTCAGGGCAGCGTTGAGATGGACATGGGCGAGGGATCAGCCACCGCAGCGGAAGATGCCTATCGCGACAGGCTCCAGCATGCGCGCCATAAGGATGCCGCGGCAGGCCGGACGTTGGACGGGCCACACAGATCGACGCTGGTGATTACACATCTGCACAAGAACATGCCGGCAGCCGTCTGTTCAACCGGCGAACAGAAGGCCCTTCTGGTCGGCCTGACGCTGGCTCATGCACGGATCCTGCGCGCTGAGAAGAACGGACGCATGCCTGTCTTGCTGCTTGATGAAATCACCGCACATCTCGACGATGTCCGTCGCGAGGCTCTTTTTGACACGGTTCGGCAGCTGGGCGGGCAAGCGCTGATGACGGGGACCGATCGCCGGGCCTTTGCACCGCTGGAGGAGTCAGCGCAAACGGTCGACGTTGCCGATGCAGTCCTGTCCGACTGGTAGCATCGCGGCGTACCCTGGGTTGCCCGCAAAACTGACCGGTATCGTTCGCTTTATGTCAGTTGGATGATATAGTGTCATGGGGTGATTCACAGCCATTCAAACACCATATCTATGGTCCAGAAGACGTTTGGGCCGCTTATCTGAGTCGCGCAAGAGAACCACACGGCCCAGCCCGTTCCAAACCGCCAATTAGGACTGCCAATGACGCCCGCCCAACCCGCAGAAAACCCCACAGGTGTGACGCCAGAAGAGGGCAATGACGACTATGGCGCGTCGTCCATCAAGGTTCTCAAGGGTCTTGATGCGGTGCGTAAGCGCCCGGGCATGTATATCGGTGATACCGACGATGGCTCGGGCTTGCACCACATGGTCTATGAGGTCGTTGACAACGCCATCGACGAGGCGCTGGCTGGCCACGCGACGGCTGTCACCGTGACACTCAACCCAGACGGTTCGGTGACGGTCATCGATGACGGTCGAGGCATCCCCACACAGCTACACCCCGAAGAGGGCATATCGGCAGCTGAAGTCATCATGACCCAGCTCCACGCCGGCGGAAAGTTCGACCAGAACTCGTACAAGGTTTCAGGTGGCCTGCATGGCGTCGGCGTGTCTGTGGTCAACGCTCTGTCGACCTTGCTGGAATTACGCATCTGGCGTGATGGTGAGGAACACATGATGCGGTTTGCCGATGGTGTCAGCGAAGCCCCGTTGGCGGTGGTTGGCGATGCCGGTAGCAAGACGGGCACGCAGGTGACCTTCAAACCCAGTACCGCGACGTTTTCAAAGACCGAGTTCGACTTCAGCACGCTCGAACATCGGTTGCGCGAACTTGCCTTTCTCAATTCCGGTGTGACCATCACGCTGAGGGATGCCAGGGGCGTCGAAGAGCGCACCGAGACCATGAGCTATGAGGGTGGGCTCGAAGCGTTCGTTCGCTATCTCGACAAGAACCGCCAGTCTTTGGTCAAGGACCCAATCACCATCGCCGGCGAGCGCGATGGCGTCACCGTGGAAGCCGCGCTGTGGTGGAATGACAGCTATCACGAGCATGTTCTGCTCTTTACGAACAACATCCCACAACGCGATGGCGGCACTCATCTGGCTGGCTTTCGTGCGGCACTGACCCGGCAGGTAACCGGCTATGCCGAACAGAGCGGGATCGCCAAACGCGAGAAGGTGTCACTGACCGGCGATGACTGCCGCGAAGGGCTGACATGTATCCTGTCGATCAAAGTGCCCGATCCGAAATTCTCTTCACAGACCAAGGACAAACTTGTCTCCTCGGAGGTACGGCCTGTTGTCGAGAGCATCTTC
The DNA here is from genome assembly GCA_039181495.1 of Pseudomonadota bacterium. GTDB lineage: Bacteria > Pseudomonadota > Alphaproteobacteria > Rhizobiales > Tepidamorphaceae > JBCDCP01. Next base: position 13,783 of record JBCDCP010000024.1, read on the forward strand.
AACGAGCAGCTCAACCAATGGCTTGAGGAGCATCCCAGCGAAGCCAAGCTGCTTGTGGGCAAGGTGGCCGAGGCGGCAGCAGCTCGCGAAGCAGCGCGCAAGGCACGCGAACTGACCCGGCGCAAGGGGGCTTTGGATGTGGCCAACCTGCCGGGGAAGCTGGCCGATTGCCAGGAACGCGATCCGACCAAGGCAGAGCTGTTTCTTGTTGAGGGCGATTCGGCTGGTGGCTCGGCCAAGCAGGGCCGCGACCGCGGGTTTCAGGCCGTGTTGCCGCTGCGCGGCAAGATCCTGAATGTTGAGCGTGCGCGCTTTGACAAGATGCTGTCATCCAACGAAATCGGTACCTTGATCACCGCGCTCGGTACGGGCATCGGCCGTGATGACTTTGATATCGAGAAGCTGCGCTACCACAAGATCATCATCATGACCGATGCCGATGTCGACGGCTCGCATATCCGGACCCTCCTGCTCACGTTCTTCTTCCGGCAAATGCCGGAACTGATCGAACGCGGTCATCTCTTCATTGCCCAGCCGCCTCTGTACAAAGTACGACGAGGTCAGTCGGAGCAGTACATCAAGAATGAGCTCGGGCTCGAAGAGTTCCTGATCGCGAACGGTATCGAGGATGCCACCTTGACGCTCGCCAATGGCGAGGTTCGCGCTGGTGAGGACCTTCGGCTGATTGCCGAAACAGCGCGGGACATCGTCAAAACGCTCAACGGCCTACATTCGCGTTACGACAAGGCAGCGGTTGAGCAAGCGGCCATCGCTGGCATTCTGTCGCCCGAGGCTGCGCAATCCGACGCACAACGGGGAGAAGCCGCCGCCTACATAGCGCGTCGTCTGGACCTGCTCGCCGACACCTATGAAAAGGGGTGGGAAGGTCTGCCACTCGATGATGGTGGTTTCCGCTTCTCCCGCGAGGTGCGCGGCGTGCGCGAGGTGACCGAGATTGACGGGGCCCTTATCCGTTCGGCAGACGCGCGCCGGCTCGATCACCACGCGCCGCATCTGCAGGAGGTTTATGGCAAGGCCGCGGCCTTCCGCCGCAAAGAGTCCGAGACCGCCATTCGTGCGCCCTCCCAGCTGCATGATGTGGTGACTGCCGTAGGCCGCAAGGGCATTGCTCTGCAGCGTTACAAAGGCTTGGGTGAGATGAACCCGGATCAACTTTGGGAAACAACGCTCGATCCTAATATCCGCTCGCTACTCAAGGTGCGCGAGGCTGACGATGCGGATGAGACATTTGCTCAACTGATGGGCGATGTTGTCGAGCCGCGCCGGGAGTTCATCCAGGAGAACGCCCTGGATGCCTCCGTCGATGTCTGACAATCGATTGACTGTGAATTCACGAAATCTGGCGGCGCTGGCAGGGTTGTGTGTCGTGCTGATGGCTTGTGACAGCGCCCGAACCGAATTCGTTGAGGGCTGCATGGCCAAGGGTCAGAGCGAGCAAGCCTGCAGGTGCAGCTACGATCTCGCCAAGGAGACCCTGCCGGAGAACTATTTTGCGATTTTTGCGGCCCAAGTCGGTGGTGACAGCGACCTGGCAGATCGCGAAATGGCCAAGCTCACCCTGCCTGAAAGGCTTGGTTACGCGGCACGAGCTGTTGAAGTTACAGCCATCGCGGCAGGCCAGTGTCCAGCCGGCTAACCGACGACCCTCCAACCTCGTTGCCCAATCCAACCTCTGATCGCCACACAATAAGTGATGATGGACGATCCCGGTCGCGATTCTTGCGGCTTGTCATTTTCACGGCACTGCTACCGCGCGTTATCTGGAATGACTTCCATTGGCACCGATAGGTTCCATATGACCAGAATGAATGACGATATGAGCTATTGTCATTCCACAGTCTGAAAGGCAGCGGGGATGCGGCTTACGCGCTTCATCACTGAAACAACCAACGCGCGCACGGCGACCGAGCTATTTGCCCATCTGCGAGAGTATGTGCGGCATTATGGTGCGGATTGTCTGAGCTACCATCTCGTTCAGTCGCATCTGACCCGCATCGATCTTGAGGATGGGTTCGTTGTCAGCGCTTTTCCTTCGGCCTGGCTGACACGCTACCGCGAGAAGCGGTATTTCGAGATCGACCCGATCATCCAGGCCGCGATCCACTCGACCAAGCCGTTCCACTGGTTTGACGTGGACAAGCTGCATTCCTTGTCCGCCGCGCAGAAGGCCTTTATGGACGATCTTCAGGCATTCGGGATGAAAGACGGGCTCGCGATTCCAATCTTTGGGCCCACCGGAAACGTAGCCTATTTCGGCGTTGGCTCCACGATCGAAAAACTTGATCTCCCCCAGCATGACATTCTTTCGATCCAGTACGCCTGCAGCCAAACCCACACGATGTACATGGAGTTGAGTGGCCAGATCGATACCGCACCCACGGGGTTGTCCGCGCGGGAAACAGAGGTTCTGGGATTGTTGGTCAGGGGCAAGAGTAACCGGGCGATCGCGAGTTCGCTCGGGGTGTCAGAGAACACGGTTGATACGCTTGTCCGAAGGTGTTTCAGCAAACTGGATGTGCATGATCGGGTGTCGGCCGCGGTCAAGGGCATCGCGCTTGGTATTGTTGTGCGATGAGGGCTGGAACTCTGAAATTCAGCATTACGCAACGTTACCTAGCATCGTTTTTTGCCATACAAACTGATCTGTCACGTATCTGCGTGACGCACGTCGCGGTCAGGTTGTGTATGCGGCTGATGCTGGCGATGCGCGGATCTGCTGAAGTCAATCCGCGAGGACTCATCGCTGGTCCACATAATTCATCGATTCAAGACCTCGTTGCCGGATCAGCTGTGATCGAGCCAGCGATGATGCACCGCTTCGCTCATCCGATCCTGTCGAAAGTTTGAGGTTAAAACAACCTGAGCGTGTGCTAAGGTGTGTATTCGAAGTGGCGCTGAGGGGGCGTTTAGAAAGATGCATATTGAACCCGGTAGCGAGGCAACCCGGATCCTTCTGGTTGAAGACGACGCCGACGATGTCTTTCTGCTGACCCATGCGCTGAGCAGGCGGCTGGAACGGGCCAAAGTTCAAGTGACGCGCAATGGTCGGGAAGCGCTCGATTATCTGTCAGCATTCGCTTCAATTGATGAGCCGGGTTGCCCGTCTCTTGTGATTCTGGACCTCAACATGCCATTCCTCGACGGACATGGATTGTTGATGGCGATCCGCCGCGACGAGGAACTGCGCGGGCTGCCCGTGATCGTGATGACTGGTGTCGAGAACCACGACTCGGTACGCCGGGCCTATCATGACGGTGCCAGCGCGGTGGTCCGCAAGCCGAGAACGATGGATGAAATGGGCGAAATCATCGATTCCATCATCGACTTCTGGTTCAATACCGCACAACCTCCCCGCGGTGACGTCGTACAGGTCTAGGCTGTGCTGGCTTGGTCCACACCGACGACACAGGAAACGAGCTCGGGAGCAGCAGATCGCGAACCGGTGTTTTGATCAGTCAGGGCTGAATCGGCATGGCGAAACCTCATAGACGTCAGATTCTGGGCTGGGTTACGGGTTTTGCCGCCATCGGGATGTCGCCCGCCCTGGCCGATCTACTGCCAGCGTCTTCCGCCATCGCGTCCGATGTCACCATCTTGTCGGCCGAAGCCGCTCATCAAGCTGCACTCGCCGGCGATTTGATCCTGATCGACATTCGCTCGCCGGATGAATGGCGGCAAACCGGCGTGCCGTCCTCGAGCCACCCGATCTCGATGCATGTTCCGGGGTTCCTGGACAAGCTCGGCAGACTGAACGAGGGCGATCTCAGCAAGCCTGTGGCGCTGATATGCGCGCGCGGGAACCGCTCGGCATTTCTCAAGAAAGAACTCGAGAAACGAGGGTTCAGCCGGGTGATTGATGTCAGTGAGGGCATGGTTGGCGGCGCGAACGGTGCTGGCTGGATTGCAAGCGGTCTGCCGACGCGAAAGGTATCGACCAGCAACGGCGAGTAGCCCCTTCAACCTGCATGTCATCGCTACTGGCCAGTCATGATTCACCTTTTGTCAGCCTTAACCCGGCCTTAAACGGCTGCGGCCATGATGCCGCCCGTGGCAGCGTTCTGCGGACAATCGAACCCTGACCTTGAACGTTCGCAGCAGTGCCCCGCGAAGTGCCGTGTTCCGGGCCGGTTTTGTGTTGCGTGGGGATCCGGAAGACATGTTTGCCGATTGCCCGTTCCTCTGCCTTTGCTGCATTGAGAATGGGCAATCGGCATCACTTTGCAAAACGGGTTGGGCAGATTTCTGCCATACAAATGCCTTGGGCTGTCCGGGTGCCATCACCCTGCCGTAATGCATGGGGACAAACCGCGCGCCATGGAACTTGATCTCAGACTGACCCAGCACGATCGCCCCGGTGCCAGGCCTGCTCCCTCGGCAGGGCCGCGTCCGGCCGGCGCCGGTCGCCAGGCGAGCCAAGGCGCGGGCGGTTCAAGTTCGGCGCGTGGCGGCAATTCCGCCGGTCGGGGTCAAGGTCGCGGTGGTGGCAGCGGGAATAGCCGTCGGCCCGGACGGCCCCGGCGCGGCAAAAGCGCAAAGCCGCAGCGGCGCAGGCAGGACAATTCACTGCTCTGGCGCGCCACGAAGTTCAGTGTCTATTGGGGTTTTATCCTCGGTATCTGGGGCGTCATCGGACTTGCCGGGATTTTCGGCTATTTCGCGATCACGATGCCGCCACCGAGTCAACTCTCAATTCCCGAGCGGCCAGCCAACATCCGTATCGTTGCGATGGATGGCACCGTACTTGGTAATCGCGGTCCCACCGGTGGTGAAGCGATCAGGCTGTTTGAGCTGCCGCCTCATCTGCCACAGGCCGTGATGGCCATCGAAGACCGGCGCTTCTACAGCCATTTTGGTGTCGATCCGATCGGGTTGGCGCGCGCGATGATTATCAATGTGCAGGCCGGCCGGATCGTGCAGGGCGGTTCTACACTGACCCAGCAGCTCGCCAAAAATCTGTTCCTCGAACCCAAGCGCACCATCGATCGGAAGATCCAGGAGATGATGATCGCGCTGTGGCTGGAATGGCAGTTCGAGAAGGACGAAATCCTCGAGATGTATCTCAACCGGGTCTATCTCGGTGAGGGTGCGACCGGCGTCGAAGCGGCAGCACAGCGCTACTACGGCAAGAGTGCCCGCGATATCCGGCTGACTGAGGCGGCCACTATCGCAGGGCTGCTAAAGGCGCCGTCGCGCTTTGCCCCCTCGCGCAATCCTGAGCGTGCCGAAGCCCGCATGCGCGTCGTGCTCAATGCCATGATCGAAGTTGGGTTTCTGACTCGCGATCAGATGGATATTGCACTGACCGCACCGGCCGAGGTGAATTCCACCGTGCGGGGCAGCGCAACCAATTATGTCGCGGATTTCGTGATGGAGCGCATTGCCGCACGAATCGGCGAGGTTGGCCAGGATGTCATTGTCGATACCACCATCAACCCGCGACTGCAGACGCTGGCACAGGATGCGTTGACCACCGTCCTACTGAACGAGGGTCCGGAAAAAGATGCCAGTCAGGGTGCGATTGTCAGCTTTGATGGGTCCGGGGCCGTGCGCGCGCTGGCTGGCGGCAAGTCCTATGCGGAAAGCCAGTTCAATCGTGCAACCAAGGCCAACCGTCAGCCCGGTTCGGCCTTCAAGCCGTTTGTTTACGCGGCAGCCATGGAATATGGCCTGACGCCGGACACCCTGCGCATCGACAAGCCGGTCCAATACGGCGACTGGAGCCCGAAGAACTACAAGGATGAGTTCAAAGGGCCGGTACGGCTGTCTCAGGCGCTTTCCGAATCGATCAATACGGTTGCTGTTTCTCTCGTGGCCGAGGTTGGGCCCGACAACGTCATCACGATGGCACAACGGCTGGGCATCGACAGCGAGTTGCAGCGCAACCTGTCAATCGCGCTAGGCACATCGGAAGTTACGCTGTTCGAACTCACCAGCGCCTACGTTCCATTCGCGAATGGCGGGTTCGAGGTGCTGCCATATGTCATCGAACGGATCCGGACGGTCGAAGGCGATATCCTCTATCAGCGCCAGCCACCAACTGTTGCGCCTGTCCTTTCCCCCGAAGTCGTTGGCATGATGAATTACATGATGGCGCTGACGGTGGATGATGGGACCGCTCGCAGGGCTCAGTTGCCTCACAACAGACCTGCAGCAGGAAAAACGGGCACGACCCAGGAATTCCGTGATGCCTGGTTTGTTGGCTACACCGGCGATCTGATCACCGGTGTCTGGATCGGCAATGACGACCAGAAACCGATGAAGCGCGTTACCGGCGGCAATCTCCCAGCCATGGTTTGGCAGGATTACAGCTCGCGGGCACATGAAGGATTTCCTGTTGCCGCGCTGCCAGGGTGGTATGTGCCGCAGCCCGATACCGCGGTTGCCATGCAACAGCCTCTGCCCTGGGGCAGTGGCCAGGGCCATCCGCAAGGACCGCGTCCGAGCATGGGCGTGAACGGCGGTAATGGCGAGGTGGTCGTTCAGCGCCGTGAATCCGGTGGATTTGGTCGCTTCATCGGACGGTTGTTCGGGATCAACTAGGGCCGCAACTGGTATTGTCCGCTCAGGCCGCGCGGCCATAGCGGTGCAGCGTGGACCCATTGTCGCGCAACCAAGCCTCGGCACGGTCGACATCATCCGACAAATCGTTCAGCACCGCCCAGAAACGGGCACTATGGTTCATCTCCTTGAGATGAGCGACCTCGTGGGCGGCGACATAATCCAACACAAAAGGTGGCGCCATAATCAGCCGCCACGAAAATGACAGGTGTCCGCGGCTCGAACACGAACCCCAGCGCGACTTTGTGTCGCGTACGGTGATTCCACTGGCCGGCTTGCCGAGGTTGGTTGTGTGCTGTTCGACAGACTGCTTCAGATCATCGTGCGCCTGACGACGAAGCCACTCCTCCAGTCGCCGTGGTGCGTGAGCCGTGCCGCCCGGTGCTTCGAGCACCGGGAAACCGTCGGCATGGTCGGCCGGCAACGGCGAGACAGTACCCCGGAAACGCTCAGATACCCTCAGTCGGTGCGGAACGCCTCTTAGCGTCAACAGCCGGCCATCTTCAAACGGTACCGGTTCGGGATGCCTGGCCAGCCTTTCCGCCAGCCACTCCTCGTGACGCGCCACAAAGTCGAGGCCACGCTCATAAGTTCCACCCTTCGGAATTGTGAGAATCACTTCGCCATTTGCGGAGGCAATTCGCAGATTGTATCGGCGCGCACGCGGCTGGTGGCGAACCCGCACACGCGTCTCCTCGCCGTCAATCGTCAGCGTCATAACGGCGTCTTCGGCTCGGGCGCGTCCCGGCGAGGGTCTTCTGGATCTCAGAAACATCGGCGAAAGATCTGACCGAATCAGTTTGAATGATCGTTTCGGCGAGCATTGAGCAGCGGCGATTCCGCGGTCAATGCTGCAGGCGGAAACCGAGCATGCCGTAAGTGAATTCGCCGGTGAACTGTCGACAACTCCCGGCTTTTCGACCGCTGAATCCACAGCTCAAGGCTGGTTCTGTCTCGCTATCGAGGGAATGTGACAAACAAGAACGCCCAGGGCGCTCTTACGCCCCAGACGTTGTCGGTCTACTGTTTCAGCCGCAGCGAACGTTGCTGTCAGCTGCGACCGAGACACGCGTTCAGGCCGGCTGTGCTGAGCCCGATTCCGGTGCGTCATCGGCGCCGGATGTCTTCGGAGCTGCGGCGGTCTGGCCGGCGCGGCGCTCAGCCATATAGCGATCGAACTCTTCCTGATCGCGCGCGCGCTTCAGATCGCGCAGATAGGTTTCGAATTCCTCACGCTCGGCATCAAGCCGGCGCCGCTCTTCCTCAAGGCGCTCAATTTCGGCCTTGCGATAGTCGTCAAAAGCGTGGTTGCCGGTCTTCTCACTGCGCCAACGCACTTCGGCATCGCGCATACGGTCGGCAACCTTTTCACCCCAGATGATCCAGGCCAACATCGCCAAGCCAAGCGGCCAGAAGATGATGAAGCCCAGAACCATGAGGACAATGTTCAAAGGCGTCCATGCCGGACGAATGTAGAACTTGCTCAAAGGTCCTGCTCCCTCAATTGGTTCAGAACCTGATGTGGGAAGCGAAATAGATCAAAACAAGCGAAATCGGCGGAAATCAACCCCGAATTCGAGCAAAATCGACCGAAACGGTTTATTCAGCTGCTTGTTTTGTAAAGGTTTTTCGAGCCGTCGATTTGGAAGGTCGTGACTTGCGCCGCCGCTTGCTGGTGTCATTTGAAGCGATGAAATCGGAGATACGAGGCGCGATCTCCGAGCGGAAACGGGAACCGTTGAACACGCCGTAATGACCGACGCCCGGCTGTTCATAATGGGCCCTTTTTGAGTCGCTCAGTGCTGCACACAGATCATGTGCGGCCTTGGTCTGTCCAACGCCCGAGATATCATCCTTCTCGCCTTCGACAGTCATCAAAGCGGTGTTCTTAATCGCCGAACAGTCCACTGGAACGCCGCGATGGGTCATTTCGCCCTTCGGTAGGGCGTGGCGAATGAACACCGTATCAACGGTCTGAAGATAGAACTCGGCGGTCAGATCCATCACCGCATTGTACTCATCATAGAAATCGCGGTGCTTCTCGGCTGAGTCTCCGTCGCCCTCGACGAGGTGGTGGAAGAGCTCATGATGGGCCGCGATATGGCGATCCAGATTCATGCTCATGAAGCCCGACAGCTGAAGAAAACCGGGATAGACATCACGCATGAAACCGGGGTGCGGGAATGGGACGCGCATCACAGCGTTGCGACGGAACCATTCAAGATCGCGTTCTTCAGCCAGCCTGTTGACGGCTGTGGGATTAATGCGGGTGTCGATCGGACCACCCATCAGGGTCATCGACTGAGGCCGATAGGGGTTGTCCTGCGCCTCCATCACGGCTGCGGCGGCCAACACCGGAACCGACGGCTGACAAACGGCCATGACATGGGTGTCCGGGCCAAGCCTGTGCAGGATCGAGATGACGTAATCAATGTAGTCGTCGAGATCGAAACGCCCTTCGGAAAGTGGGACCATCCGGGCATCGATCCAATCGGTGATATAGACATCGTGATTGGGCAGCATGTCCTGCACGGTGCCACGCAGCAGCGTGGCATAGTGACCGGACATAGGCGCGACGAGCAACAGCTTCGGACCTGGGCCACGACCGTCACGAAACTGCTTCGCAAAGTGCAGTACGCGGCAGAATGGACGGCTCCAGACCACCTCCTCGCGAACCGGAATGCGTTCTGCGCCAACGACAGTTTCAGTGATGCCGAATTCCGGTTTGCCGTAACGCCGCGTCAGGCGCTCGAAAAGCTCGGCGCTTGCGGCGATCGAACGGCCAAATTCAGTGTGGGCCAGCGGATTGACCGGATTGCGGTAATAGAGCCGGGTAACATCGGCCAGGGCGCGAGACGGACTCAGCGCCGCGTGGGTCAGCTCATACAATTGATAAAACGCCATTCAGGCATACTCCCCCGACAAGCGGTTTGGATCGAGATGACCCCTGCTCGCTCCTCCCGCCACAACGCTGCCGCGTGCCTCGATAACCTCGCCGCGGATTCGTTATTGTGCGTTGCGGCATGAACGCTAGTCGCGCTGGCTGCCGAAGGCAATACGCCCATATGCTCATGGACCGACACCAAACTGTGCCACAGGCATGGCTAACAGCCCATTTACAAGTAACTAACCGTATATTGGATCGAATTGGCTCGCATCGGGCTGCAAAATCAGCAAGAACGGCGATCATGACTGCCGAATTTTCTGGTCACGCTGCTGTCAGCAACAAACAGGTCGACAGCCCGAGCCGCACGAATATCACTGGTCGGCTGACGGCGCAGGAGGGTCTGCGAGCCCAGACGCTGGTCAATCTGCGTTGGATCGCCATTGTTGGGCAGTTCACGGCAATCGTCGTCGTGGCTTTCGGGATGGAGTTCTCGCTGCCGCTTGTGCCGGTGCTTGCGCTTGTCCTCACATCGGTGCTGCTCAACATCGCGACCACACTGCGATTTCCGTCATCTGCACGGCTGGGACCTGAGGCCAGCCTTGCTTTGTTGGCCTATGATCTGCTGCAGCTTGGCGGCCTGCTCTATCTCACCGGTGGCATCAAGAACCCTTTTTCGATGCTGTTGATCGTTCCGGTCGTTATCTCGGCGGGGTCTTTGCCACTGCGCTACACGCTCGCGCTTGGCGGACTGGCCGTCGGCACCTCCGGTTTCCTCGCAGGGTTCCACCTTCCTCTACCCTGGCATGCGAGCGAGCCGTTCGTATTGCCGCCACTCTATCTGGCTGCAAGCTGGTTTGCCGTTCTGGCTACCCTTCTTTTTGCAGCAGTTTATGCATGGCGGGTTGCCGAGGAAGCACGCTCGTTATCCTATGCGCTCTCGGCCACCGAACTTGCTTTAACGCGCGAACAGCATCTATCTCAGCTTGATGGTATCGCTGCTGCAGCGGCGCACGAGCTGGGGACGCCGCTTGCGACCATCACTCTCGTTGTCAAGGAAATGCAGAAGGATCTCGCAGATCAGGCGGATTACACCGAGGATCTAACGCTTCTGGCTGAACAGACCCAACGCTGCCGCGATATCCTCTCGAAGATCGGCTCACTGACCGAAGGTGAGGGCAACCCGTTCGCGCATCACAGCCTGACCGAATTGCTGCGCGAAACCAGTGCACCTCACACCGAATTCGGGATCGCCATTGAAGTCTCGGCTGAAGGTGCGGGCGAAGAGCCGGTGTGGAGTCGTAACCCGGGACTGGAACATGGACTGGGCAACATTATTGAAAACGCTGTTGATTTCGCGCGAGACAGCGTCGAAGTACGAGCCCGATGGTCGGACGAGGTGGTCGAGATTCGGGTTACCGATGACGGGCCTGGTTTTCCACCGGACCGGCTGACAAAGATCGGCGAGCCCGATCCAGCCGCTCAGCGCGCAGCCACCAAACGACAACGCGGCGATGATGCAAAGGGGCTCGGGCTTGGTTTGTTCATTGCCAAGACATTGCTGGAACGCACTGGCGCTCAGATGACCTTTTCCAACCGCCCCGGCAGCCAAACAGGCGCGATCGTCAAAATCACCTGGACCCGAGCGGAGGCCGAACGCTGGCTGGCGGTCGACATGAATACTGTGTGAACCAGCACTTGTAGGTATTGCGACGAAAACCGAACCAGAGCAGACCAAGGGGCAATGGGCGAACGAAACGTTGAGCACTATACTGTCAGCAACAGAACTTGACCGAAACTGGCGGCACTGGAGAATTAGAAAATGACGCGCCTTTTCAGGGCACATGATCATGGCTGACACCGGTATGCCGGGGCCGGTGCGGCTCGAAGAAATTTCCGACAAGTCGATGCTCATCGTCGACGATGACCGCCCATTTCTGGACCGACTGGCGCGGGCCATGGAGAAGCGCGGTTTCAGCGTGCGCGCTGCCGACTCGGTGCGCGCCGCAATGGCCGAAGTGCAGTCCGAGCCCCCCGCCTTTGCCGTGATCGATATGCGGCTTGAGGACGGCAATGGCCTGGGCGTACTCGAAAAGCTGGCAACCTTGCGCCCCGACGCACGCGCGATGGTCCTGACCGGCTACGGCAATCTTGCAACTGCCGTTTCGGCGGTAAAGCTCGGAGCAGTGAATTATCTCGCAAAACCCGCGGACGCCGACGAGATCGTCAATGCACTGCTGAGCGGATCGGAAAAGCCGGAACCGCCGCCCGAAAACCCGATGTCGGCTGACCGGGTACGTTGGGAGCACATCCAACGTGTCTATGAGCTCTGCGATCGGAATGTCTCGGAGACCGCGCGGCGACTGAACATGCACCGACGCACGCTGCAACGTATTCTGGCCAAACGCGCACCGCGCTGAAATGGGTGAGGTCGTCGGACGTTCCCGCTAGGCAGCGTTCAGCTGCTTGAGGATCTGGTCTTTCGGGCCATCCGACACGATGCGTCCTGAATCGACCACGATCAGCCGGTCGACGAGTTTCAGGATCGGCGCCCGATGAGTGGCGACGATCAGCGTCTTGCCCTCAAGCGCCGGGGCAAGGCGCTCGATAATCCCCGCTTCAAGACCATTGTCCATCGCCGCGGTTGGTTCATCCAGCAACAGCAGCGGCGGATCGCTCATCAGTGCTCGTGCCAGCGCTACCATCTGCCGTTCACCGCCCGATAGAGCTTCGCCTCGCGGACCGACGCTGGTGGAAAAACCCTTGGGAAGCCGGGCGGCCATGGCCCCAACGCCCGAGATCTCGATCGCCTTGCGGAATTTCGCCTCATCAAGCTTGTCGAGGCCGAAGCCCAGATTGGCGTGCAGCGAACCTTCGAAAAGGGTCGTATCCTGGCGCATGAAACCGATGTCACGCCGCAGCACAGCTGGCGGGTAGTGGCGAATGTCGCGGCCATCCAAAAGAATCGAGCCTTCATCGGGGTCATAGAGCCGTAGAATCAGCCGTAGAAGCGAACTCTTTCCGCTGCCGACACGCCCTATGATCCCGACCCGCTCACCTGGCTCGATTGAGAACCGTATCTCATCGACCGCCGGCGCTTCCGCGTCGGGATAGGAGAACCGGACCTGATGGAAGTCGATACGGCCGGTGATCGAGGATGGTGTGCGGGCGTCGTCGCCGGCATCTTCTTGCGCGGCATCAAGGACATGAATCAGGCCCTTGACCGAACGGGACACCTGCGACGCGCGCTCGACCAGTGCAATTGCCGCGGAAATCGGTCCGATAAGCCGGCCGACCAGCAACGATGACGCTGCTAACGCGCCGACCGTGATGGCGCCGGTGCCCACCTCATGGACACCGATGATCAACACCATGACGATGACACCCTGAACGATCACCATCGAGGATTGCGATGAGAAGGCGCTCCAGAGCCGCATCTGATGGCTCTCGAAACCGCTCTCATCAGCGAGCCGTTCCCAACGGCGCAGCAGCATCCCGTGGGCCCCGGTCACCTTGACGGCTTCCAGTGCAGCGACCGTCTCAATAATCTGGTTGGATTGCTTCTGGCTGATCTCGGAGGATTTCACGACCGCCTTTGCCGCATGTCGATGCGCAATCAGGTGAAATGCAGCGAGGATACAGAGCCCGGCGATTGGCGCCAGAACTACCGCGCCCCCGATCAAGTACAGCACAGCCATCAAGACAAAAAAGAACGGCAGGTCGATCAACACTGCGACCATCAGCATCGGCGTCAGATGGCAGATCTGATCGATATCGCGAACAAATTGCGACACTGGCCCTGCCTGACGCGGAGCATCGGCCATGCGGATTTGCGACAATCGCGAAAAATACCGCGCCTGCAGCGCCAGATAGGCGGCCGCCCCGCAAGCATCGACGAGCTTGAGCCGTACGAAGCGAATGGCGAGATCGAGTACCAGCGCAAGGATGATGCCCAGGGACAAGGCCCAAAGCGTTTCCATCGCCTTGTGCGGGATGATCCGGTCATAGACCGCCATAGTGAATAGCGGCAGAGACATCAGGAAGACGTAAGACAGCGATGCTGCAAGCAGGAGCTGGATGACGAGCTGACGTTTCTCTATCCAGATCGCCCTGATGACATCGACAAAGAGGGTGGCAGGGCTTTCTAGACGCTCAAACAAGGCCCGATCGGGGTGTGCGCCGCCAGCACCGGACGCGGAGCGATCCGAAATCGCCGATTTGGGGCGGACCCGGAATACGGCGCCGCCATAACGTGCTTCGACTGCTTCAGCTGAAATTGCCCGGACACCGGCCTCCGCCTCCGCATCGTAGAACAGCCCGTGCTCTGTCTCGCGCCTTTCAACCAGGCTTAGCGCTGACCCGTCCTCCAGCAACGCGATGCAGGGGAAGTCCGATTCCTCGAGCGAGGATAGTGGCCGCTCCTCACAGGCGACATCGGCATCGAGATGGCGAAACGCTTCGGCCAATGCCAGAGGACTTGAAAGGTCGCTGTCACCCACAGCATCCGCAGCAGGAGTACTCTTGGCCGCCGAGGATGGCGGTTCGCCCGCCCAACGCTGAGACAAACGGTTGATCTGGCTGAACAGATGGGCCGCACCGGGAAGCGGTGCTTCGGTCGCACTGGTCGGTGCTCCTTCGTCTTGGTCCGACTTGGTTTCGTGCGATATCCTGCCGATCGGAACCGGACCAACATCAGACGGTGCCGCTGCCAAGGCATCTGGCGGATGATCACCGGAATCCAACTCGACCCAGGTTGCAGCCACGGTGCGCTCGACGCCGAGCATGGCGACGA
>JBCDCP010000025.1:0-27366 GCA_039181495.1 Pseudomonadota bacterium
CCTGCCGCCAGTCTTCCTTGGCTTGCTCTATGCGCTCTTTGGAGCTGGAAACGAAGTTCCACCAGATGTAACGCGGGCCATCCATCGGTGCGCCGCCGACAATCACAAAACGTGCCGCTGTTTTCGCAGTCACCGTGATCTCGTCACCAGGCTTGAACACCAAGAGCTGTGCCGGGCCGAAGCTGTCGCCTGCGATCTCGATATCGCCTTCCACGGTGTAGATGGCACGCTCCTCATGATCGGCCGGCAAGGGTAGCCTCGCGCCGGGCTCCAGCGCGACATCGACATAGAGCGTCTCATGGGCGGTGGTTACCGGTGACGACTCACCATAGAGCGAGCCAGCAATCAGTCGGACCCTCTTGCCGCCATCATTGAGTTCAGGCAACGCGTCCGCCGCGGTATGCTCAAAATCCTGCAGGGTTTCTTCGGCGTGCTGCGGCAGTGCGACCCAGGTCTGCAAGCCGAACAGCTTTGCGCCGGTCTTGCGCTCCTCCCGGCCGGTCCGCTCAGAATGGACAATGCCCTGACCGGCCGTCATCAAATTGACGGCACCCGGCTCGATCGTCATTTCGGTCCCAAGACTGTCGCGGTGAACGATCGCGCCGCGGAACAGATAGGTAATCGTCGACAATCCGATGTGCGGATGCGGACGGACATCCATCCCCTCCCCGAGTACGAACTCAGAAGGACCCATCTGATCGAAGAAGATGAACGGCCCAACCATCTGCCGCTTCGTGGACGGCAAGGCTCGTCGAACCTCGAAACCACCAAGGTCTCTGGCGCGCGGAACAATCAAGGTGTCGATCAGATCGCAGGCGGACTTGTCGCCAGGTGACGGGTCGGTGCAGGGTTGCCAGGACATTGGCGGTGCGTCTCCGGTAGCAGGAACGATGTAGCTCCGACTTAGGTCAGACACCTGGCCAAGGGTAGAGCGATAAGAACGATCCTTGTGTTCTTTAATCTCGAACAATTAGCGGCAAAAAGCGTGGTTTATTCTGAATTACCGTCCAAAATGCACATGATGCTCGGCTCAAGATCCGAACTGAAGACCAAAGACCGGAAGATCTTCTGAACGGCGGGATAACACCCCCGGGAATAGGTCTCTGGGCCCACCTTGTTCTTGATGGCAAAGAGCTCATCCTCAATCAACACACTGACCAGTCCTGGGTCGACAACACGGCCATCACTGAGTCGCGCAGCATGCCGTAACTGCTGCCACACCTGCGCACGCGCCAGATCAGCATCGGCTGCATTGAAGACACGGCCGTCGATTGTCGTGTAGCCGCGCCCGCGACGCCAGGCTTCCAGATAGCTCAATCCCAAACGGATCGATGAGCGAAGGCCGTCTTCGGTCAAGTCACCCTTTGGTGCACCCAACAGTTCAGCAGCTGAAATGATCCCATCGGCTGACATGATATCTTCAGATGATGCAGCGGGGCTGGGCGTCCTAACCTCATCCAGTGCGGCGACCAGAGAGTCAGTGTTCGTGACAATGATGCCGTCAAGATCTGCTGCATGGTTCTGCTGAACCGCGATACCGGGACTCCTTGCGCCATTCGGATTGGCGCCAATATCCAGAGCGGCAACAGCACCGCCAAATGCTTTGGCCCGGCGCCGGGCACAAATCTGGCTCATGAGCCGTAACGACGAATTCAGAAAGCCACCGTTGCAATTTAGATCAATGGTGTCCGGCAGGACCCGCGATGAATCCGCCCGCAATGTGGCTATGTATGATACGGCAAGATTGGTGGCTCCGAGATACAAACCCACCGCATGGTCGCGCATCTCATAGAGGATTTCGTCCATCTCGTGGACGGATGTGAGGGTTTCCAACCCGGGCAAGACTCTCAATGTCCCCGGCTGCAGACCCAGCTGCTCGTGGGCAAAGCGTAGGACATCATCCCACAGCCGCGCTTCCTGGCTGTTCGCCAAACCAGCCAACGCAAAATACGGCGTCGCTCCAGCGGCAACCGCCTTGTGTGCTGTATGGAAGGCGTACAATCCGAAGTCGAACAGACTGGCCGATATGGGTGTTCCCGCAATCCGCAGCTTCGGCTCTTCAAGATCCCAGGCACGCGGGCGTACCATGAGCACTGCCGTGGTCTCGTTTAGCCGGCAGGCCTTGCCAGAGCGTTCGTCGGTCGACTCAAGACGATCATCCCAGCGATCCAGTAGATTGATCTGGGCGTCGATCACAGCGCTCCAGCTATGGGCTGTCGTGTCCGCAAGATCGGCAATATAGATAGGGGCACCGGAGTTAAGCCCCTGAATCAAAGCTCTCCGATCGGCTGATCCCGACAGGATGACAGCCGCATCATCGAGATCGGAAGGCCACGGAGCGATCTCCCAGTCGCCATCACGGATGTGTTCGGTGGTCGACTGGAATTTCGGTACGCTGATGCCAGCAAAACGCTCATGCCGGCTCTGGCGCAGCTTCATGAGCCTCTGGCGCTGATCCTCAAACCGTCGATGCAAGACGCCGAGGAAACGAAGCACATCGTCGCTCAGAATCTCGAGCTGACGTGTGCCAAGTGTGGCAGGCAATTCAATCTCTGCGGGTTCAGCCGTTTCGGCATCAAACACCGCCATTGTGCCCCCCTCTGGCAGGTATGATTGACTACATGCTGCGCTGCGTCAGCCGATGCGGTCGGCTCTCAATCGGAGCGGTGTGACCAGATCAATTTATACGTATTTATGCGGTTATGGCACATTGCTGGCCAACGCCAAAACTAGACTTCGGATCAATGTGCAAATATTGCGTCCGAACCGCTGGACATAACCGATGGGAGGCCAAGTCGATGGCACGAGAAATCACGATGGGTGGGCGAATTGCCCAGGCGCGCGACACCCTCGATCTCACCACCGCGCAATTGGCGCGCCGCATGGGAGTCAAGACATCGACGCTGGCGCAGTGGGAAGCTGACCGGTCTGAACCGCGAGCGAATCGGCTGGTCATGCTTGCGGGACTGCTGAACGTCAGTCCTGCCTGGTTGCTGATGGGCCGTGGCGAGGCACCTAGTGCCGATGCGGATGGCGCCCTCCTGCACATGACGCGTAACGAATTGTCCAATCTCCAGGTCGATGCGCGCAGCCTTATGGAGCGTATTGAAAGGGCACTCGATCGGATTGATCGCGCTCTGGAAGGGCGTGAGTAGCGGTAGAAGCGAAAATATGCGTGGTCGGAAGCATATTTCCTACGCAGAGAGCTGAGATCCGCCATGTGCATCGCGCGTGATGTTTGACTGGACACATCATAAGCGACTGAAAAACAGAATAAAATTCGATTTTATGTCGTCGCGATCTGACCGGGCACTCAATTATTTCCATTTTTGACATAAGTGAATTGCATTTAGTTTGGGCAAAAATCGATGGTGGTTGTTTTTGGGCGCGGCTACCCTAGGTATTCTTCCATAGTTGGAATAAGATCATTTCAGCAAAAAGCGCGCGGTCGGGGCGTGGACTAGAACGGGCGAGAAACCAGGCCAGGCAGCACAGTTGTCAGATTGCTTGTAAGCAATGACTGGCCGAAAGGAGATCGCAGTGCGAGACGACGGCCACCGAATGGGAAGCCTCACCGATATGGAGATCTTTGCGCGGGTCGTGACCGCGGGATCCATGTCAGCAGCAGGCCGTGAAATGGGATTGTCACCCGCGGTTGTTTCAAAACGCATCCGCAGGCTTGAAGAGCGTCTCGGTGCGCGTCTTCTTCAACGAACAACCCGGCAAATTGCCCTCACTGAGGAAGGCCAGGGATTTTATGAGCGGGTCGTGGCCATTCTGGCGTCGATTGAGGAGGCCGAATCCTTCGTATCGCGGCGCAATTCCAAGCCGCGCGGAACACTTCGGGTGTCAGCACCGACGTCGTTCGGTCGGATGCATATCGCCCCGCATCTTGGGCTTTTCCTCAGCCGCTATCCGGATCTCAACCTCAGCCTCGTTTTGGCTGATGACTTCGTCGACATTGTCGGTGAAGGATATGATCTCGCGATCCGCATCGCCGAACTCGAGAATTCAAGCCTGATCGCGCGCCGGCTGGCGCCCAATCGGCGTGTCATCTGCGCAACGCCAAGCTACTTGCAACGTTACGGCGTACCCGAGACCCTCGACGATCTGACCCGTCACAATTGTCTGTACACGATGCAGCAAGAGGTCTGGCGGTTGGAAAGCGAGGAAGGTCCGATTTCCATTCGTGTCAACGGCAACCTTCAAACCAATTCAAGCGAAGTGGTGCGTGAAAGCCTGTTGGCCGGTCTCGGTATTGCATTGCGCTCAACATGGGACGTCGGGCCACAACTCAATGACGGCAGCCTCGTCGCTGTCCTGCCCGAATATGGCTCGTCCGACAGGGTCGCCGTTCACGCGGTCTACCCCAGCCGCCGTTTCCTTCCTGTCAAAGTGCGGGCGTTCATCGACTATCTCGCAGACCTCTATGGCTCGGAGCCGTATTGGGATCGCGGGCTGAACGTTGATGAGGCACGGGCCCGTATTGAACAGGCTAGCTGATTTCATCTGGAATCAGACTGACTGCTCAACACCTTTGCCGGAACCAAAAGACGGCGCGCATATTCATGATGCGCGTCAGTCGCGATCATCCTGCTCATTACGGGCACGGATCCGCTGAACCGCCATCCACATCCCAATAACAACGATCGGGACTGCGGCTGCCGTCAGCATCGCGGGTGAGACTCCGGTTCCCAGCCCGTCGGTGCCTTTGATGATGTGGGCGGCAAGCCCGACGATATAGTAGCTGACCGCAGCGACCGAGAGCCCCTCCACCGTGCGCTGTAGACGCAGCTGCAGCCGCGCACGGTGGTTCATGTTCTCCAGCAGGTCGCGGTTCTGGCTTTCCAGTTCGACGTCGACCCGCGCCCTGAGAAGCGAGGCAGCGCGTGCCAGCTTGGCAGCGAGGGTCTCAAGCCGGGACTCCATCGCCCGGCAGGTCGCCATGGCCGGATTGGTTCGCCGGGCCAAGAACGCTTCAAGCGTCATTCCGCCATTGGAGGCGGTTTCATCGATAGCCTTCAGCCTGGCCTTCACGATCTCGCCATAGGCATGGGTGGCTGAGAACCGATAAGATGTTTCCGCTGAAATCGCCTCGGTCTCGGCTGCCATTTCGGCAAGCTGTTCAAGCAGGCGGCGATTGGCATCAAGGCCCTTGGCGGACTGAACCGAGGCCGTTACGTCGCCCAGTCCGCGCTCGATATCAGCGACACGCGGCGACACGGCTTGAGCAAGTGGTAATCCAAGCAGCGCCAGCGTTCGGTAGGTTTCGATTTCGGCAACCCGCTGAACGAGCGTACCGGCTATTGTTGGTGTCATTGCCTGGTCGATGATGGCGATACGCGTGAACCCTGAAAGGTCCGGCTTGAGATCGGTCACGACCTGAGCGCGACCGTTCTCGGCAGTGGCATTAGCAATGGCATTCGGGTCGAACTCCCGGACAATAGCCGCCTTTGCAGACTTCGGCACAAGCGCAAGTCGACAAGCCACGAGCAGCCGGCCCGGAAGTCCGTCCAAAAAACCCTGCACGGTATCGGGCACCGCCAGGTTGAAGCCCTCGATCTGTCGATCGGGGATACTGAAATCATAGGTCGTGAATTCGGTGTGCTGTTCCCAGCGCAAGGCGACGCCGCCGATCTCGATGCGGTGATGTCGGGCCTCTGTCGGCATTGGTGGCAGAGCCCGGTCGGCGAGCAATGTCTGCACCGCCTTGCGATGGGCATCGCCTTCTGCTGCACCAGTCATCAGCGCAAAGCGGAAGATATGCGATGGGGCAGGCTCGGGATGGAACGGGCGCGCATGAACTTCGCCGAGCACCTGGCCGCGGCGTGGATGTACCGAGAATCGGTTCTCTATCTGGTATCCGGTGACGGTGCGGGGCTCAGTCTTAACCCTCTTGGCGCGGCTCGCCGGCTTGCGTGGTTTCGATCCTGGTTTGGTCGGTGCGTCGCTCATGCAAGTTCGCCATGCTGCCACAGCCACGCAGCTGGCACATGCTGTGCCGTGCGGGACGGTGAATTGGAGCCTTGCTTGAGAATACGGCCAGACGCGGGATCGGATGCGTCCCGCTATGCCGACCTACAACAATGCCGCAGGCAGTCCGAGTATGATGGCCGGGAAGGCGAGGCACAGAGCAAGGCCAAACAGCTGTAGCAGCACAAAGGGGATGATGCCTCTGTAAATGTGCTGAATGGTGATCTCTGGTGGGGCGACGCCCTTCATATAGAACAACGCAAATCCAAATGGCGGCGTGAGAAAACTCGTTTGAAGATTCACCGAAACGAGGATCGTGAACCAGATCAGCGCCACCGGGCCCACGGCTTCGAAGCCCGCCAGATGATCGCCAAAAGTGAGTTCGGCAACAATCGGTCCGAACACCGGCAACACGATCAGCGTGATCTCAATCCAGTCGAAGAAAAAACCGAGCAGGAAGATCATCGCCATCAGAACGAAGAGGATGCCCCACTCGCCAACACCGGCCCAGAGGATGAAATGATCGATCATCTCCTCACCGCCGAGAAAACGGAAAACCAGGCTGAAGCAAGTGGCCCCAATGAAGATCCCAAACAGCATGGCGGTGGTCAGCGCCGAGCGCTCACAAACCTCCCGCAGCACCTGAAACGTCAGCTGCCGGTTGAATATGGCGAGGAGCGTAGCGCCGACCGCGCCCACGCCCGAGGCTTCCGTCGGTGTAGCGATGCCACCGAAGATCGAACCCAGCACCATCACAATGAGTACGATGGGCGGGATGAAGCTCCGGAAGATCATGAACCAGAACTCACCGCTGGTTTTCGGTCCGATATCGTCGGGCAGCGGTGGGGCGAGCGAGGGATTCAGATTACAGCGGATCAGCAGATAGGCCATATAGAGGCCAGACAGCAGCAGTCCGGGAACGATCGCAGCAAGGAAGACGGTCCCGACCGGAATCGACATAAGGTCCGACATGATCACAAGCATGATCGATGGCGGGATCAGAATCCCCAGCGTCCCGGATGAAGCAATCGTTCCGGTGGCTAGTGGCAGGCTGTAATTGCGGTCCAGCATCACCGGCAGCGCCAGCAGCGTCATCATCACGACAGATGCCCCGATAATGCCCGTTGTCGCCGCCATGATGGTGCCCATCAGAGTCACCGACAGCGCCAGTCCGCCCGGTATGCGCCGGGTCAGGACCTGCAGGCAGTAGAGCAGGTCCTTGGCCACACCGGACTTCTCGAGCATCGTACCCATGTAAATGAACATCGGGATCGCAACAAGGACGAGGTTCTCCATGGTGCCGCCGAAAATGCGGTTGGGCAGGATCGCAAGCCGGGCAATGTTGAATGCACCCAGTTCCTGAGCGAGGAAGGCGAAGCCAAGGCCAACGCCGCCGAGGATGAAGGCCACCGGGAAGCCGGTGAACAGCAGAATCCCGAGCGCAAGGAACATGAAGATCGGAAGCAGTTCGACGAAACTCATTGCACTCAGTCCGCTTTGGGGCCGGCCGCTGACGGCAGATGAATGTCTTGGGGAATATCGGCGTGATGTGTGCCCGCATACTCGTTGACCTCACCGCGTAGATCGTCCGGACCGAACAGGTAGACCATGCATTTGAAGGCAGCTGACAGACCGGCAGCGAACAGCAACATGAAGCCAAACGGCATCATGCCCTTGATGATCCATCGATGGGTTAGCCCGGTCTGAGCCGCCGACACCTCATTGATGGCGTATGAACGCTGGGCGAAAACAACACCGAATTCGGCGATCAGATAGCTGTAGGTCAGCAGGAAGCAGACAACACCGATGAGTTCGAGCGCTACGCGGGTCCGTGCCTCCATCCGGTCGCGAACAAGCTCAATACGAACATGGGCGTCCTTGACATAGGCATAGCCGAGGCAGAGCAGAAACAGGGTCGCATGCAGGTGCCATTCGAGTTCCTGAAGCTTGTTTGAGTCGAGAAAGAAGATCGAATTTACAAAGTCATTGTCCCATTCAATGATCTTGCGCTGGGAGATGTCGTAAAAAATGATCAGCATCATCGGAATGAACAGCCACGCGGCGAGCCGTCCGACCCAGACCACGATCAGATCGAGATCCTTTGTTGTGTCAACGACATAGCGCGGCCATCCCAACGCCGACCAGCGAGCCCACGTGACGTAGATCGCGCAGATCGCGATACCGAAGCCGAAGGCGACCAGTTCTGAGTAAGACCGCCAGAACCGCCGGGTATTGATGTCGAAGTTCTCTTTCAGATAGTGGCTCGCACCATCCGGCGAAGCTTGAAAAATGGACACCACCGCCACAATGGCGATCAGCGCTAGCGCGCCGCGACTCCCGGTAAACCCTGCAACAAGGGCCATCACCAGACCGGCGGCAAGCACAAAATTCGATGCCGGAAAGGGCAGGAAGATCGCGGCTGCAGCGAGCCCGATTGCACCCCATGACAGATAGTTGCCCATTATCCTTGTCCCCAGCCTTTGCGCCCATGGAGCCTTTGCGCGATTTCTCGACCCTCAAGGGCCAGTTCGCAGCAGCTGCAACCTGCGTGGTGCAGCTCGCGCGGCACAAGCGCGACAAAGGTCGCAATGCCGGGAAAGCGAGGGCAAATCGGGCGGATTGAGGCTGCCTGATCGATCTGTTTTCAGCCAAGGCGCATCTGAAGAAGGCCCGCGCCGGGCAGTCTTGCTGCCAGGCGCGGACTTTCAGACGCTAGGCCCTCAGCGCAAGTAGCCGAGATCGTTCCAGAGTTTGTATCCCTCACGGAACTCGGACAGCGAAGCCCAAACCTTGGCGAAGTTCTCGTTGCTGGCTTTCTCTTCTTCCACCACTTCGAGCCACTTCTCTTCTAGTACGTCCAGGACGTCCTGGGGCCACTTGTGGATCGTGACGCCTTTTTCCTGGAGTTCCTTCAGAGCGGCGAACTGGATGGCTTCACCTTCGGCCATGCCGTAGGCGAAATTGGCTTCGCAGGCTGTTTCAATGACCGCTTTGGTTTGGTCATCAAGTGCATCCCACTCGTCGAGATTGATCATCAACTCGAACATCGTCGACTGCTGGTGCCAGCCCGGGAAGTAGTAGTGCTTGGCCACCTGATAGAAGCCGAGCTTGAGGTCGATGGCGGGCATCGAAAACTCGGTGGCATCGATCGAGCCGAGTTCAAGTGCCGGGAAGATATCACCGCCAGCCAGCAGCTGCGTCGACACATCGAGCTTCTGCATGACCTTTGCACCCAGACCGAAGAAGCGCATCTTCAGACCCTTCAGGTCATCGATCGATGTGATTTCCTCGCGGAACCAGCCGGAAGCCTCCGGCGCGATGACGCCGCAGATGATCGAGTGGATTCCGTAGCCATTGTAGATTTCTTCGAACAGCGGCTTGCCGCCACCGAACTTGTACCAGGCATAGTATTCATTGGCCGCAGGACCGAATGGGACGGCAGAGAAGAGCGCCAGCGAGCTGTCCTTGCCGGTCCAGTAGCCGGATGTGGACCATGCTGCCTGCACGGCACCGGACTGCACGGCATCGAAGACTTCAAGTGCAGGCACAATGGCGCCAGGCTCTGCGTATTTCAGATTAATGGCCCCGTCGGTCATCGCGTTCAGTCGCTCGCTGAGCACTTTGCCCATGGTGCCAAGCTGAACCAGTGATGACGGGAACGTGGCTGGCATATCCCAGTCAAGTTCCTGAACGGCATTGGCCGATCCAGCCGCGCCGAAAGCGAGCGACAGCGACAGCGCTGTCGTTGCAAGCAACTTTTTCACGTGTGCATTCCTCCCTAGAATTGG
Source organism: Pseudomonadota bacterium (assembly GCA_039181495.1). Lineage (GTDB taxonomy): Bacteria > Pseudomonadota > Alphaproteobacteria > Rhizobiales > Tepidamorphaceae > JBCDCP01. The sequence continues at coordinate 9,762 of JBCDCP010000025.1, forward strand.
GCCGTCGGCGTCTCATGCGCCGGGTCTGCCCCAAGGCTCGCGACACCGCCCATTGTTGTTTTCGACGGAAAAAGAAGAGCCTTATCGACGCCGCGAGCCTATGGACAGAACCCCAGCAAGGCAACGATTCATTGGTAGAAATACGAGCTGAACAGGGTCAAAGGTTCTTTTCTGCAGTGTTGAAGCCTTAAAGGGCGCCGTTTTTGAGCGACCCTTCTTGCGACGTATTGGGCATGTTGAACAACTCAACGAACGGCACCAGGTCCAGCACTATTGTGTCGGCGGCAACCGAAGCTCTCTGAACGCTTAGAAAGAGGCGGCACAACGATGCGACCATCCGAGGCATAGCAATGGCGACAGAGCCTACAGCGACGGGAACTGGCTGGAGTTCGTGGTTCGCTCGCGCCATGACGATGGATGACGCAACCTGGGACAGGCACGCCAACCCATGGAGCGTGTGGACGCGGGTGGCGACGCTGCCATTGCTTCTACTGGCGATCTACAGCGCCCACTGGATCGGCTGGTGGAGCCTTGCACCGGTTGCGGCGGCCTGCCTCTGGGTCTGGTACAACCCGCGGGCCTTCCCGCCTCCGGCCACGACCGATAGCTGGGCCGCGCGGGGCACATTGGGCGAGCGAGTGTGGCTCAATCGCGCCAACATTCCGATCCCCGCGCACCATGCCCGCGCAGCGATTGTGCTTTCGGTCATCAGCACTCTGGGCGTGCCGGTTTGTATCTTTGGGCTTGTTGTTGCCGACCCTTGGGCAGTGATCGCTGGCGGGACGATCATCTATGCAGGAAAGCTGTGGTTCGTGGACCGTATGGTCTGGCTCTATCAGGACATGCAGGACGCCCATCCGGACTATGCGTCGTGGTTGCGTTGATCAGCGCAGGATCATGACCCGGCGACCGAACCACCGATGGTGGACCTGTTATCGTCGAGCCCAAGCCTCAGCGGGCGTTGTGGCCGTAGTCGTCGACCAGGATTGACCGATCCACATCGGCAAGCAGCCGGTGACCACAAAGTGCCATGGTGACATCGAGTTCCTTGTGGATGACCTCCAGCGTCTTGGTGACCCCCGCCTGCCCCATCGCTCCCAGACCATAGAGAAAGGCGCGACCGATATAGGTGCCCTTGGCACCGAGCGCCAAGGCCTTGAGCACATCCTGCCCGGAGCGAATGCCACTATCGAAATGGATCTCGACCTTGTCGCCCACCGCATCGACAATCTCTGGCAATACGGTGATCGCCGATTGGGCTCCATCGAGCTGACGCCCGCCATGGTTAGAGACGATCAGGGCCTCGGCACCGGTGTCCGCTGCGCGGCGGGCATCTTCGACATCGAGTATGCCCTTGAGGATCAGGGGGCCACCCCATTGCTCTTGGACCCAGGCGACATCGTCCCATGACAATGACGGGTCGAACTGTTCCGCAGTCCACTCGGCGAGGCTCGACATATCGTCGACGCCGGTGACGTGGCCAACAATGTTGCCGAAGCCGCGACGTTTGGTGCCCATCATTCCCATGCACCAACGCGGCTTCGTCGCCATATTGATCAGATTGGCGATGGTCAGTTTGGGCGGCGCGGTTAGCCCGTTGCGCAGATCCTTGTGGCGCTGGGCGAGGATCTGCAGATCCAGCGTCAGCACCAAAGCCGAACAGCCTGCCTCCTTGGCCCGGCCGATCAGGCGCTCCATGAAGCCACGGTCCTTCATCATATAGAGCTGGAACCAAAATGGCTTTGACGTGTTCTCGGCGACGTCCTCGATCGAACAGATGCTCATGGTCGAAAGCGTGAATGGAACACCAAACGCCTCGGCTGCCTTGGCGGCAAGGATTTCGCCATCTGCATGCTGCATGCCCGTCAATCCGGTCGGCGCAAGAGCCACCGGCATCGAAACGTCCTGGCCGATCATGGTCACGGATGTTGAACGGTTGGTCATGTCGACGGCAACGCGCTGCCGCAGCAGGATATCGTCAAAGTCAGTCGAGTTACGGCGATAGGTGTTCTCGGTCCAGGCACCGGAATCGGCATAATCATAGAACATCCGAGGGACGCGGCGCTCGGCCAGAACACGCAGATCTTCGATATTGGTTATGACGGGCATTGCCACTCCCTCGCGTTACGTCTTGTCTTGCGACCGGCGCCATGCTTGCGCGGCAGCGATATGCAGGCAATCCTTAGCCGGAGCAAGCCTCAGCCCATTGCCTTGAGCCATGTCATGCCGCTGCAGAACCGGATGGACCCCGAAGGTGTGCCGCACGCGGTAACGGCACGCGGCACCTGCATGGGAAATCGCGGCGGCAGGCTGCATGAGCCAGAACCCAAGACGCTGCTCAACCCAGCCTGGACGTCGAGGCGCTGGGTCAACCGTCGCTGGATCATCTGCCGGCTAGAGTTCGATGGTCGGCATCGTGATGTGTGGGAACAGAGCTACACCGAGTTCTTCTTTCTCGATGAGGTAACGGCACTCGCGGCAGGCCACAGGCCCTGTTTCGAGTGCCGGCGCGCGGACGCGGCGCGCTTCTTCAATTGCCTGCGTCAGGATAAGGCGTGGCGACGGCTGAACCCGGGCGTTGATGCTGTGGATCAGGTTCTGCATGCGCAACGCACGCGAGCGAAAAAGCCGAAGGTCAAGAAACTTGAGGCACTTCCCGATGGCGCGGTCGTACAGGATGGGGCCAACTTCCTCACACGCCAGGCGGCGACGTGGCTGCGTTGGGCTCACGATGGCTGGCATCCCGGTCCGGCGCCCGGCAAGAAGGCGCGCCTGTGTACGCCGCCAATCACGATTGCCGCGCTGAAGGCCGGCTATCAACCCGGTCTGGTTCTTGCCAGCGATCTTGCGCCGGCCCGCTAGGCTGGCTTTCGCAGCACCTTTCGTAAAATGCGCCCATCGATGGCCAACAGGCTCATGCCGATGAGCGCCATGCCGAGCGCGTCGGTCACCGATAACCGCTCGCCGAGAAAGACCGCTCCCAGCAACACCGCACTTACCGGAACCAACAAGGTGACCAGCATGATGTTGGTGGCACCTGCCGCCCGGATGATGGCGAAGAACAGAAGATAGGCCAGAGCGGTGGCCGGGATGGCCAGCAATACCAGCGACCACACGACAGTTGGGCTCGGCCAGCCGAGAGTCCAGGGCTGATCGACGATCAGTACAATGGGGATCATCATCATGCTCGACATGGTAAGCTGCCCCATGGCACTGGCGAAGGGCGGCACGTTCTGAAACCGCCGTGCCCATATGCTTGAGAATGCATAGGAGATCGCCGCACCGACACAGGCGATCTGGCCCGCAACGGCGAGCGTCAGGCCGCCGAGAGCCTCAATGCCGATCAGGCAGATGACGCCAAGAAATCCGAGAACGACACCGAAGGCGCGGTTGGCTCTCAACTTCTCATCCTGGGTCAGAAAGTGCGCCAGGATCACGGTGAACACCGGTGTCATGGCATTCAGGATCGAGGCAAGACCCGCGCCGATCTGGGTCTGGCCGTAGACCAGAAGGCTGAACGGGATGACGTTGTTGAGCAGCCCCATCACTGCGAATGCGGCCCAGATTCTCAGTCCCGGCAGGGCGACCCCGACAAATGGCCGAATGACATGCAGTGTCAGGGCGGCCAAAGCGACGCGCACCAGCACGATCGTGAAGGGCGGCAGTTCCGCAACCGCAATCTTCTGGAACAGGAACGACCCGCCCCAAAGAACCGACAGCAGAATCAGCATGGCCCATTCGCGGGCGGTCATCTGGGCGCGGATTGGCTGAGACATGATTGAGGTTCTGGTGTGGTCGGCCGAGCCGCCGGTTTAGGGCGCCGGCGCCAGCTGCACCACCCGTTTCCTGCAGGGCTGTATTGCGCTTTGCGAGTGGTGCGCGCTCAGACGAGAGCAGTCTTCCGCATGAACACCTGCTCCATTACCGGCGGGCCCCAACGCGTCGTCTCCGCCTCGCTTTGCAGCTTGAAGCCGTGCCGCTCATACAGCAGGAGGGCCGCGTCGAGACCACGAAATGTCTCCAGCAGCACAGTGTGATGACCCACCTCGCTGCAGAACGACAACGCCTCATGCATCAGTGTATGGCCGATACCGCGCTGCTGTCTCGAAGGTGCGACGATGAACCAACGCAGTTTGGCATCGGCATCCTGAGCGGGTGCGGAGACGCCATCCACCGCAAGACCGCCGACACAGTCTCCGTCGGTCCAGGCGTGCAGCAGGCGATCGCGTGCGGGGTCGTAGCTGGACAGAAACTCCCCCAACCCGCTGCAAAGTGCAGCTTCGAAGCCATGCCCGAAGCCATGGTGTGTCGCATAGTATTTCGCCTGCAATTCGATCAGTGCGCCAGTCACGCCCGGTCTCCAGCCATGGTCGATCACGAATTGGCTCTCGGTGCCGTGTTGGTCGTGCATCTGGCGTCTCACTCGTCATTCGATTGGCCGCGTATTATAGGACCGTCGCCCCGTCTGCTGCCACCCGATTACGGACACCAGCGTGACCGCTGTTCTGCTGCTCACATTCCCGTTCTTCGCCGTGTGCCTTCTCGGCTGGATTGCCGCCCGCAGCGGCATGCTCAGCGATGGCGCTGTTCGCAGCCTCAATGTGTTTGTCTTCAATTTCGCCATGCCCGCTCTCATCATTGGAGCGATTTCACGGGCTGATTTTGCGCAGCTCCTCAATTGGCAGATGGCACTCGGCTGGTTGGCTGCCGGGCTCGTGGTTTTTGCTGTCGGCGCACTGGCTGCACGCTTGATTCTGGGCTCAGCCAGCACCGGGGCCCAGTGGGCGATCGCCGGACAGGCGGCAGCGGTTGGAAATATCGGGTTCCTTGCACTTCCGCTGACCTACGGCGCATTCGGCGAGGCGGCGGTTGGTCCCATCATCATTGCTCTGGTGGTCGATCTGGTCATTCTGATTCCTCTGTCTATCGCCGTCCTCGAAGGGACCGGATCGGTCAGGCGGATGATAAAGGGTGTCGCCCTGAACCCCTTCATCCTGTCGATCTTCGCTGGCCTCGCGCTAGCCTTTTCCGGTGTTGGCCTGCCGGCTGCACTCGACAGCCTGGCGCAGTTCCTCGGTGCGGCGGCCAGTCCTGCCGCGCTGTTTGCACTTGGCGCCTCGCTTGCGGGGCGTTCGGCCGGGGATGGTCTGCCCCTCGTCGCCAGCCTCTCGGTCCTCAAGCTTCTGGTTCATCCCGGACTGGTCTTTGTACTGCTGCACCCGTTGCTGGGCGTGCCGATACCCGCGACCGCCATTGCCGTCAGCATCGCCGCAATGCCGGTTGCGGGGAATGTCTTCGTCATCGCCGAACGCTATGGCGTGCTCGTCAGGGACATGTCCGCGGCGGTATTGATCTCAACCGTTGTTTGCGTTGCCACCGTGTCGATGATGCTGGCCTGGGCACTGGGTGTGGCCGGTTTGACGTAAGCGCGGTTCCCAATGGGGGATTGTGCGCTAGCGATGGTTGTATCGCCGCCGTATCTTCTGACAGTCCAGTTGTTCGCCGAGGGCTCAGGCAGGTGATTGGCGAAGATTACTGAACGCAGAGAAACTCCGTCCTAGTGCTGCTTTGTCTCTGCCACCGGTCCGCTTTGCAACACGCGATGCGCGACCGTGTTTGTTGGTGCGTGTGGGGCACATCCCACGTGATGGAGTTCGGGCATGGATGCCATCGTTGCCGCGAATGGACATGATCTGGACGGCGACCCGACAACATCGGATACGGACGGCTCCGTACCTGCGTTGCTTTCGGCATTGAATGTCTGGCTGATCACCCGGCGCGGCGACACCGAACGCCATGTTCTGAGCAATTGCAGCCTGACTGTACGTCCAGATGAAATCGTGTCGATCGAGGGTCGGCCGCAAAGCGGGCGGCCGGAGTTCATGGCCATCCTTGCCGGCTTCGAGACGCCAACGCGCGGTACGGTGTTGTTCGAGGATGGACCTCTGATCAACCCCATGGGCGGGGTGGAAGCAACGCGACGGCGGCGCCAGATCGGTCATCTGTTTGCCGCCGGTATGCTGCTTCCAGGGCTTTCCGCCACCGAAAATGTCCGCGCCGTCCTCGAAGGCCTGCACCAACCCGATCAGACCGGAGAAACACTCGAACGCGAAGCCATAGAGGCACTTCGGCGCGCCGGCTTCGACGGCGATCCCGATGTCCCTGTCAGCACGCTGGGCCGCCCAATGCGCATTCGAGTGGGACTGGCGACCAGCCTTGTCAAGAAGCCAAAGATCCTGCTGTGCGATGCGCCGGCAGACGGGCTTTCCAAAGACGATGCGGCTGCCCTGTTTGACCAATTCGATGCGTTGCGCCGCGATAAAGGCCTGGCCATCGTGCATGCGACAGTAGACACGGGTCATGCTGCCCGCGCCGACCGGCAATTCTTGCTTGAGCATGGTCGTCTCAGGCGGGCGGAACATCAGTCTTGAGCCCAGCTTCATGCTGCTCCAGGATCCCGTGACACCGATCAAGTAGCAGACGCTTTGAGGGGCGTAGGTCTACCCGCGCCATCGTCCCAGGACACACGAGCACGGCCATGTCGATACGCCATCTCGACCGATTTTTTGCGCCCGAGACCATCGCCATCATTGGAGCGAGCAACCGCCCCGGAAGCGTTGGCGCAGCGTTGGTCGACAACCTCAAGGATACCTTTCAGGACCGGCTCTACCTGGTTCATCCGCGCCACAAGAGCATTGGCGGAATCCCGGTTCACGCACGGATCGAAGATCTCGAAATCGTGCCTGATCTGGCTCTCATCGCAACACCGCCATCAACCGTGCCCGAGACGGTTTCGCTGCTCGGCGCCCGAGGTACACGGGCAGCGGTCATTGTGGCTGAGGGATTTGATCGTGCCGGACCACAACTGCGCGATGAACTGGGCCGCGCGGCCTTCGCCCACGATGTGCGTATCGTCGGGCCAGGCAGTGTCGGACTGCTTGTTCCCAGGATCGGAATGAATGCGAGTTTCGCTGTTGGCCTGCCCAAGTCCGGCAATCTGGCACTTGTGTCTCAGTCGGGTGCGATCATGGGCGCTGTGATTGACTGGGCGCTGCATGAACAGATCGGCTTTTCACGCATGATCGCACTTGGCGATAAGTCCGATGTCGACTTCGCTGATGTTGTCGACCATCTCGCCTCCGATGTGCATACGCGTGCGATCCTCCTGTGCGTTGAGAACATCTCGCACTCGAACAAGTTTCTCTCGGCCTTGCGCGCCGCAGCCCGCAGCCGACCAATTGTCGCGCTGAAGATCGGACGGGCACATCTGGCCGGAAACAATGGTCCCAGTGTTGCCGCCACGCAGCAGGAAGCGGATGTCTTCGCTGCTGCACTGCGCCGAGCCGGCGTGCTTCAGGTGCATGATCTGGGGCAGCTCTTTGGCGCCGCTGAGATTCTCAACCGGGTGCGCTCGGTTCCTGGAGACCGGCTTGCGGTCATGACCAATGGCGGCGGTGTGGGGGTTCTGGCAGCAGAGCGGTTTGTCGATCTTGGAGGTCGAATCGCCGCACTATCAAGCGCAACACGAGAGCAGCTCGACGCACTCCTACCGGCGTTCGGCGAAGCAAACAATCCACTCGATATGCTGGGAGATGCCAACGCAGAAAAGTATGAAGCCGCGGCAATCGCGCTGTTGCATGACAAGGCGGTCGATGGGCTGGTGGTTATTCATTGCCCAACCAAGCTCGCCGACTCGGGCGCGATCGCCGGAGTTCTGGCAGGACCGGTCCTGCAGGTTTCGCGCAAGGTTTGGCCGCCCAAACCTGTTCTTGTGGTCTGGCTTGGCGAAAGTGACAGCGCTCCGGAACGTCAGCTGATGGAGGCCGCCGGCTTGTCGGCATTTCGTACCCCGGCGGATGCCGTCGAAGCGCTAACCCACCTGCTACACCATGACCGTGCGCAAGCGGAACTGATGGAAACGCCGCCCACATTGCGCGATGACGTTCGTATCGACCTGGACGCCGCCAAGGGTTTGGTCAGTGCCGCTTTGGCAGATGGTGCCGACAATCTGCCTGAGGCGGACCTGGCTCCACTGCTAAAGGCCTTTGATCTGCCCGTCGCCAACGTCAACGGCCCTAATGAACCGGTCGCAATCGGCCTTGGAATTGTAGAGGATCGGGTCTTTGGTCCCGCGCTCTATGTAGGCCTGCGTACGGGCGACACAGGCGCAACGCAGCGAACTTATGCGCTGCCGCCGCTCAACCCGCTTCTGGCCAGCTCAATGCTAAAGCGCAGCGGATTGGTTGCCGAACACGATTCCGAAACAACCGATCAGTTGGCTGCGCTCCTGGTCCGGCTGGGGCAGCTTTGCCACGACTTGCGCGACGTCCGGGCTCTCGATGCGGAACTGGTCACTGATAAACACGGCCGGCTTGCACTTAACCCTAAGCGGATCACCATCGCGGAAGAGCGTCGCATTGACGGTCATGGGGTAAATCCGCGGTTCTCCATCCGGCCGTACCCCGCCCAATGGGAGACCAGGATCACGCTCAAGGACGGACGGCCGCTGACCGTGCGCCCTATCCGCCCCGAGGACGAGCGACTCTATCCAGCATTCTTGGAGGCAGTCGAACGCAATGATCTACGTTTGCGCTTCTTTACCCCGAACCCCAATCTCAGCCATGAATTCCTCGCCCGGCTGACACAGATTGATTACGCGCGGTCGATGGCCTTTGCCGCTCTGGATGAGCGGTCGGGCGATCTCCTCGGGGTCGTCCGATTGCATATCGAGACCAATCGAACACGTGGCGAATATGCCGTTCTCGTTCGCTCAAACCTGAAAGGTCTGGGGCTGGGCTGGCAGCTGATGCAACAGATCATTGCCTATGGCCGCTATGACGGGCTCGAGGAAATCTACGGCGAAGTGCTCAAGGAAAACACCACCATGCTGTCGATGTGCCGAGCGCTTGGATTCGCCAGCCTTGCCGATGCGGAAGACGGCAGCCTGATGCACGTCACGCTCGACCTGACCAAACAGGAGAGCTGAGGCCGGGCAAGTCGGGACTGGCACCGTCTGTCCAGCGCCAACCTCTATCAGAAACGATACGGTGTTCGATCTAGATGTGGTCGACGGTCACCACCTGGAAGGTGTGCATGTCGCCATCTTCATCGCGAATCGAGACATACTCACCAGGCACGAAGGCGTGGAGCCCGAAGCGGTACCCTGCTTCATCGTCTTCATCACCCTCGATGTCATAGGTGAAGGCCCAGCTACCACCCGGTTTGTGCACCAAATGGCCGATGTCCTCTTCCTCGCCTTCCCAGAAGCGACGGACGCGGCAGCGGTCGCGGTGCTGTTTCCATTTCGTAGCGTCAATGTGCCCGTCTTCGCTGAGCGGCGCCACGAACTCATAGCCATGATGGGCAGAGCCATTGGGATAGTCGTGGCTGCGCGCCAGATTGAGCCTGATCTTGCTTAAAATGTGCTCGGTCATGGCCGATCCTGCCCTTCTTCGCTTCATCTCTCGAGCTGCCGGTGACATCAGCATCCGTAGCGCCAGATTCAAGTGACGCAACGCGAGCAAGTTCCACAGCGAGCCCCGCACAACAACAGGTCATAAAATGACTTTGGCAGGGAATGCCAGACCGGATGTTGACGAAGGTCAAGAAGAATTCGCGGTGGTCGAGACGCAGAAGACAGTGCCGCAAACTTGACGGGCGCGATACCATGTTGATCGATTCGGAATCAGCAGATCGGATGCCGCATGCCACGCTTTTCCGCCAACCTCGATATGCTGTTCAGCGAGCTTCCCTTCCGCACGCGTTTTTCAGCTGCGCGTATGGCTGGTTTCGACCATGTCGACCTGTTCTTTCCTGATGACAACGACTTCAGCCAAACCGCAGCAGAGCTGACAGCCAACAACCTGCAGCTCACCGTGATCAGCGCGCCAAGCGGGGACCGTGACAGCGGTGAAGAGGGTGTTGCCTGCCGTCGCGGATACGAGGCGGTGTTCGACACCGCGATCGAACAATCCATCAAGGTTGCCGATGCGCTGGGCTGCAACATGATCAACGTGATCATCGGGAGGATAGATCCGACCGTGACTGGCGCCGAAGCCATGCAGACCTTGGTTGCCAATCTTGCGCGGGTCTGCGAGATGGCCCGCAGCAACGGCAAGACCCTGTTGATCGAACCGCGCAATACACGCGACCACCCGGGCTACTTTCTCAGCCGCACCGATGACGCCCTGCGGGTCATCGAACTGGTCGGTGCAGAGAACCTCAGACTTCTGCTCGATCTGTACCATCGGCAGATCATGGAGGGGGATCTGGCTCAGGCACTGTATGCCTGTCGAGATGTGCTTGGACATATCCAGATCGGCAATCCACCTTTGCGCAGCCGTCCGGATCACGGCGAGATCAACTACAGCTTCCTGTTCGAACTGATCGATGAACTTGGCTATGAGGGCTATGTCGGCTGTGCATACAATGCGGCCGGGTCAACCCGCGAAAATCTTGCCTGGATGGCTCCTTACCGGAAGGATCGCGTGGTTGCCTGACAGAGGGCCGGTCTGTCACTGTCCTGCAACGGTTCCTAGGTAAGCCGCTGCACAACAGAGCCAGAGGCTGTTGATGATCCGCGAAAACCGGACTTTCGATGAGATAACCGTTGGCGACCAGGCCGAGATCTGCAGGGTCGTCAATGCGAATGACCTGTACATCTTCGCCCACGCATCAGGCAATTTGAACCCGATGCACATCCCGGACATTGACCGGGATGGTAACGGCCAGAAGGACGAAGCTGTCGCACCTTCGATGTGGGTCGGCGCGCTGGTTTCAGCGGTCCTTGGAAATGTCCTGCCGGGGGCCGGCACACTGTATCGCAGTCAGTCCTTGCGCTTTGCCGAACGCGCCCATATCGGCGACGCGCTCACGGTTCGCATCGAGGTTGTCAAAAAAGAACAGGATGGCGTTGTCCGGCTTGTCACGGTGATCACCAGAGGCGACGGCAAGGTGGTTGCCGAAGGTGAGGCGGAAGTCATCGCACCGACCAAGAAGATCCGCTTCGAGGACCATGAGGTGCCTGACATCGTGGTCAACCGTCATCAGCATTTCGACCGGATTCTTGAGGCATGCGAAGGTCTTCCACCGCTGGATACAGCGGTTGCCTGCCCCGATGACCCCAACTCGCTCGGTGGCGCGATGCTGGCCCTGAAAGAAGGGCTCATCGCGCCAATCTTTGTCGGTTGCAAGAAGCGCATCGGTCAGGCCGCCCGGGAGATCGGTGCCGACATCTCAGCCATCGAGCTGATCGACATCGAGGACGAACAGGAGGCTGCGGGCCACGCCGTCGCACTGGTCCATAAGGGGCGCGTGAAGGCGGTCATGAAGGGGCATCTGCATACCGACGGGCTGCTTCACCATGTGGTCAAGAAGAAGGGTGGACTGCGCACATCACGCCGTCTCAGCCATGTCTTCGCGATGGATGTGCCGGGCCGACCCACGCCGGTGCTGATTTCGGACGCAGCGATCAACATCAATCCCGATCTCGAAGCCAAGGTCTCGATCACCCAGAACGCGATCGATCTCGCCCGGGCTATCGGTATTGAGACGCCAAAGGTCGGGGTTCTATCCGCGGTCGAAGTTGTCAATCCCAACATTCCCTCGACCCTTGACGCTGCTGTTCTCTCGAAAATGGCTGAGCGCGGTCAGATCAAGGGTGGACTGGTTGATGGCCCGCTGGCCATGGACAACGCGATTGACATCAATGCGGCTCGCACCAAGGGCATCACTTCGCTTGTCGCCGGGCGAGCGGAAGTGTTGATCGTACCCAACCTTGAGGCTGGCAACATGCTGGCCAAGGAACTGACCTTCATTGCCCATGCCGAAGCGGCGGGACTTGTGATCGGTGCGAAGGTTCCTGTCATTCTGACCAGCCGTTCGGACGATGATCGGGCGCGGCTGGGCTCTTGCGCACTGGCGCTCCTCTATGCGCATTGGCGCAAGACAGGGAAGCCATTGATCCAACTGGAACAACCACCCGAGCCCAAGACTGACACCGCCAAGGCGGCGGAGTGACCTGATCTTAGTCTCCCACCCTTGGGGAAACTCGGCGCTGGGATCAGATTGCAGGACAGGCTAATTACGTCCGTCCCGCCATTTCACGGGTACGGCGGCGTTTTCGGATCGCGCGCTTCAGCGCGCGTGGCGGTAGGCCGATGTAGTATTTCCGAAAGAAGGCATACCGCATGAACGCCGAAGCCTGATGATCTGAGTCGTCAGGCACATACCAGCTGTTGAGGTTGTAGCGGGCGTAGTAGCGATAGCCATTTTCCGTGATGTATCGGTGCAGACGGTGATCATAGGCATGATCCTCGACGACGATCAGAGTCGGCTTCCAGCGCCCGAAATCAAACCCTTTCAACACCTGCAGCTCGTGCATCTCGACATCGAGCTTGACCAGGCCGACACTCTCGGGCGCATCGTGTTGCTCGAGAACCGAATCCAGCGTCGCTGCGGGCCGTTCGATTGCTTCGGCGATGCCGCGCTGGCTCGGTTCTTCGGGATGCATGGTGGACAGCCCAGTGGCCTCACCACGATAGAAGGTCACCGTGCCTCCGGCCTGTTCCGGTTCGGTGCAAACCGTTTCAGCCACCGGCGCCTTTCGTGTTCGGCGAAGGTTTTCCGCCAGATCTGGGAGCGGTTCGATCAGAACGCCTCCCCAGCCCGCCTGTTCGAAGGGTAACGTGTAGCCGCCATGGTTTGCGCCGACATCGACAAAATAGCCGTTCGGCTGGCCCTCAAAGAAGGCCATGACGGCCTGATCCTCGAGATAACCCGGCATTTTATAGGGCCGAAACAGCAGCCGGTAGAGGCGCAAGAGTGATGAGGTCATTGAACTCGGAGCGGGAATCGCGACCCGGCGGACATAAGCCCATTGGGCTGTGATTGCCAGCGCCATGTCACAGCTTTGTGCGACCCGGGCGCAGCCTGACGTCAGTGCGCCAAATCGATCCTAGCGTTCGTCCGCAAGCCAGCGGGCAATCATAACAGCCGCTACCGCACCGATCAGTTGCATCGCTATGAAAAGCGGAACATCGATCGGCCGAATGCCGACGAATGTGTCCGTCAACCCGCGGGCAATTGTGACGGCTGGGTTGGCAAAGGATGTCGATGCCGTGAACCAATAAGCGGCCGTGATGTACAGCCCCACCGCCATGGCGACCGCTTCGCTCTTGGCCCGCAATGTCGCCAAAATGACAAAGACGAGCCCGAACGCGGCGATAACTTCCGCAAACCACTGCGGCGGACCGGTCCGAACGGTCTGCGAGAATTGGATCAGCGGTTCAGCGAACATAAGATGGGCCGACCAGACGCCGGCAATGCCGCCTATCACCTGCACCGCAACGAAAGCCAGTGCCACATTGAGTGTGATCTCTCGGCGAAGCCAGAATGAGAAAGTCACAGCGGGATTGAAATGGGCACCTGAAATTGGCCCGAGCATCGTGATCAGAACAACCAGTATGGCGCCGGTCGCAAGCGAGTTGGCAAGTAGCGCCAAGCCGACGCTGCCGCCCGACAACCGATCGCCCATAATGCCGGACCCGACAACGGTGGCGAGCAGGAAGGCGGTCCCGATGAACTCAGCAGCGAGTTTACGGTCAAGCGAATCCGACGTCATGCAGCGCTCGCTTTGGCGGTCGCACCGTCCAGCCGGCCAATCTCGCGAACTGCATCCTTGAGCGCCTCAGGCGTGAGGTGTTCGAATGGCAAATCCATGAACGCCGCAATTCGTGCATCGAGGCGGCGATAGGCAAGTTCGAAGGCTTGGGCGACATCCGATGCACTTCCCGTCACAGCGGCGGGGTCCGGTATCCCCCAGTGCACGCTCATCGGATGACCGGGCCAGACCGGACAGGCTTCAGATGCAGCGCTGTCGCACACGGTTACAACCATATCGATGGCTGGCGCCCCGGAGCCGGCAAACTCATCCCAGCTTTTCGATCTGGCGAATGCAGTATCAAGTCCCCTCTGGCTGAGCAGCGACAGCGCAGCCGGATTTGGTTCACCTTTAGGCTGCGAGCCGGCTGAATAGGCCGTCAGTTGACCGGCGCCGCGTTGATTGAAGATCGCTTCAGCAAGGATCGATCGCGCTGAATTTCCGGTACACAGCACCAGAACCGTGCGCGGCAGTACGCTACCTTGAACCGTCGCTTGCCCGGGCTTCAATTGAGGCATTCCAGTTTCTCCAGTACCGGCGCGCAGACCTCGGCCCGCCCGTTGCAACAGTCTTCGAGCAAGTAACCTATCAACGCCCCCGCGACTGCGAAGTCAGCGCGGTAGCGGATGTTGCGGCCTTCCCTCTCGGCGGTGATCAGTCGGGCCCGTGACAACACTGCAAGATTGCCGGATGTCGTGTTTTGCAGACAGCCTGTCCGAGCCGAAATCTCGCCTGCCTGCAGTCCAGATTCGCCAACGCTGACCAACAGTCTGAAGATGTCCAACCGCCGATCTTGTGCAAGCGCGGAGAGTGCTTCGATCGCCTGGTTCTTATCCATATATCGCGAATTATCGAAATAATGAGTACAGCGCAACGTCATTCTGCCTAGTTTGCAGATTGTCCAGGCAAATCTTCATGGATCAGGTGAAGCTGACCAAACGGGCAGGGACCGGGCCGTGCGTATGGAAGCGTCAGTCATACTCGAGGCGTAACGAGCTCACATCGGGTAATCGAGTGGAACGTGAAAGCCTGCACTTTCAGGCGGCCTGACACGTCTCACAGGTGCCGCGCAGTTCGATGGTCGCCCTCCGCAGTGCAAATCCCACGTCGCCAGCGAGTGTCGTAAGCCGCTTGGCGATGGCTTTGTCTGTGATTTCGATGGTCTTGCCGCACGGTTCGCAGATCATGAAGACTGTCTGGCCATGATCGCCGCACGCGGTGTGTCGACAGGCGACAAAGGCGTTGAGGCTTTCCAGCCGATGGACGAGCCCGAACTCAACAAGTTTGTCCAGCGCCCGATAGACCTGGAGTGGTGCGCGAAGCCCATCATCGCGCAATTTGTCGAGGATGGTGTAGGCGCTGAGCGGGCTGTCTGCATTCGACAAAGCGCCCATGACCAAGGTCTGGTTCTTCGTCAGGTCAACACCGGTTTGGGCATGCGATGTCATGGTTTCAGACCTCCATTGCTTGCGTCCGACACTACCGAGTTGGCTCTCGTGCGCCGTTGCACTAGCCGTTGAAACGGAAAAAGCGAAATGAGAAAGAGCGCAAGTGCTGCCACAACGATGCTGGGACCGGACGGCGTATCCCACTCGAGTGACCCGAACAGGCCTGCAATCACCGCAGCGACTCCGACGACCGCGGCAAGGATTGCCATTTGCTCCGGCCCTGTCGCGAAGCGCCTGGCAGTCGCGGCGGGAATGATGAGCATCGCTGTAATCAGGATCACACCGACGATCTTCATGGAGATTGCGATGACCGCCGCCATCAACAGCATGAAGACGATGTTCGCACGTTCGGGATGCATATCTTCCGCCTCGGCGAGTTCGTGATTGACGGTCGCTGCGAACAGCGGGCGCCAGACAAAGGCGAGGACCGCAAGGACAATTGCTCCACCAAACCAGATGATGGCGAGGTCCGACTTTGAAACCGCCAGGATATCCCCGAACAGAAATCCCATGAGATCGATGCGGACCCAGGTCATGAAGGCGAGCACCACCAGTCCGAGCGCCAGCGATGAATGGGCAAGCAAGCCGAGCAGAGCATCCGCGGATAGCGTTGCACCGCGCTGAAGCAGCAGAAGTGAGATCGAAATCACGGCTGAGATGCAGAAGACGGCCAATGTGATGTTGATTTCGAAGAGAAAGGCCAGCGCGACGCCAAGCAGCGCGGCGTGTGAGAGCGTGTCGCCGAAATAGGCGAGCCTGCGCCAGACGATAAAGCAGCCCAGCGGACCCGCCACCAGTGCGACGCCGATTCCTGCGAGGATCGCACGGGTGAAGAAATCATCCAGCATGATCGCGCGCCTCTTCCGGCCCTTGATGATGCCCGTCATCCGGGTGGCAATGATCGGTAATCGAACCGTCAGCATGTTGCACCCGCCCATCGGGCAGGTGCGTGTGGTCGTGACTGTGCTCATAGACGGCGAGTGTTGAGGCCGCTCGCGCACCGAACAGGGCCCTGTATTCCGCACTTGAGGCGACCACAGTCGGCGTGCCCGAACAGCAGACATGACCGTTCAGGCAGATGACCTGGTCTGTGGCCGCCATGACCACATGGAGATCGTGCGAGATCAGAAGGATGCCACAGTTCATGTCGTCGCGGATCTGCCGGATCAAGTCGTACAGAGCGATCTCGCCGGTGAAGTCCACGCCTTGCACAGGTTCGTCCAGCACCAGAAGATCCGGCTTGCGGGCAATCGCGCGAGCGAGCAGCACCCGCTGAAATTCACCACCCGAAAGAGTTCTCACTTCGGCCTTGGCGAGGTGGGAAACACCTGTCGCGGCCATGGCGTCATCCGCATCCTTCTTGCTGATGCGACCAGTGAGACGCAAGAACCGGCTTACCGCCAGCGGCAACGTCCAGTCTATGGACAGCTTTTGCGGGACATAGGCGATCGAAAGGTCGTTGCGCTTGATCGCGGTTCCTTCATCCGGCGCGAGAATGCCGAGCGCCATCTTAGCCGTCGTCGACTTGCCTGACCCGTTAGGGCCGATCAGGGTGACGATCTCACCGGGATCGACGGTCAGCGATACTCCTCGCACGAGCCATCGTGCGTTGCGTGATATCCCGGCATTGTCGAGCGTTACGAGCGGCTCATTACGGCTCAACATGGCCGGCAATACTCTGAGAAGTGATCAAACATATTGCATCGGCTATTGCACACGTTATACCGTTACGCAACTCGTGCGATGTGACGCCATCGCGCAGCGTATTCACTTGTTCCGGAGATCACCATGCGCTTTGCAAAGTCCCTCTTGCTGGCATCCACCATGCTTGTCCCCTCTGCTGCTGTTGCACATGAGGACATCAACGTCGTTGCGTCAATCAAACCCATTCACTCGCTGGTATCGGCCGTGATGGAGGGGGTTGGCGAGCCTGGACTTGTCGTCAAAGGCGCCGGCTCACCACACACCTATTCCATGCGCCCCTCAGAGGCTGCAATGCTGCAGAACGCAGATGTGGTCTTCTGGGTTGGCCATGATCTGGAGCCGTTCCTCGAAGGACCACTTGAAAACATCGCCGGGAGCGCAAAGACGGTTGAGCTTCTGGATGCACATGACCTTGTGAAGCTGGAGTTCCGCGAAGGCGGCGCCTTTGATGAGCATGACCATGATCACGGCGATCATGGCGACGAACATGCGCATGATGAACACGGCCATGACGATCACGATCATGCAGAGCACGGCCACGATGATCATGCCGACCACGATCATGGCCATGACCACGCGAAAAAGACCGAAGCCGCCCATGACCATGACCACGAGCACAGTCACGATGATCATGGCCACGAGCATGCCGAACACGACCATGACCATGCCAAGAAAACACCTGCCTTCAAATTGTTGGTTTTCAATTCATTGTGTTTTGGCACAATAATTTATGTGTTTTGTTTGTCGATCAGAAAGCGAGCAGTTATGCTAAAGCACCACATCAAAATCTCAC
>JBCDCP010000026.1:0-27228 GCA_039181495.1 Pseudomonadota bacterium
CCGATGCCGACGCGGTCGCTGCGTTCTATGAGAGATTGTTCGCCTGGCGGCTTGAGCCTAATGAGACCGCGGCAGGCGTTACCCCTGTTCGAAATGCCCGTGGACAGACGGTCTCGGAAATTCACCAGTTGCCTGACGAGGTACGGGGCAAGTTCGAGTTCTGGGGTGTCCATTTTGCCGTGACGGATATCGCGAAGGCAAAGCAAGCGGCGCTCGGTGCGGGCGGTGAAGCCCTCTACGAAGCGGGGGACTCGATCCTCCTGAAGGATCGGGATGGTGCGGCGTTCTTCATCGCTCCGGCAGCAACCAAAGGGCGATCAGGCGGCACGGACCAGGCACTCACGGACGGTTCTGGTTCATCGTGGCCATGGAAAACGGTGCTCGCGCTAGCGGCCCTCTGGACCGCCATCCTGATGCAGATCGACATCGTCTGGGGTGTACTGTTTCTGATGTGGACGCTTCCCGCCTTGAGAAGCGGCCAGACCTATTTTGTCGAGCATATCCAACGCCGGACAAATCCGGCTCTGTTCTGGGCAATTGTCGGCACCTGGATAGTGCTGAGCATCTACCTGATCGTTGTTGGGCTTGGCTTGGCCTCCTAGCGTTTCTGGTGCCGCCAGTTTGAGGGTCTGGCAGGTCGTGAGGATCGCGGCGCTGCCTCTTGACCGAAAGGGGGTCCCGCTGTAGGTGTCCCCGCTCAATCTGGACATGTTGAACGATCGCAGAAACAGCGTCCGGCAGCCCAAATCTGAGGCGAGCCTGCGACCCGTCTGTTCCAAGGCCCTGAGAGTGGGCTGTGCGATGTTGAAAGGACTGAGACAATGGCACGCCGCTGCGAACTCACCGGTAAGGCCGTTCTGACCGGCAACAAGGTCAGCCACGCCAACAACAAGACCCGTCGGCGCTTTCTACCGAACCTCGCGAACGTCTCGCTGTTGAGCGACACGCTGGGCCGCCGTGTGCGCCTCAAGGTGGCTGCATCCGCGTTGCGCACAGTCGAGCACCGTGGCGGCCTCGACAAGTTTCTTGTCAAGGCAAGCGATGCCGATCTGTCGGATCGGGCGCGCGCCATCAAGAAAGAGATCCTGGCAGCTTCTGCTTCCTGATCCCGTTTGGTGTCGCTTGAGGGATCGACGTGATGTCGGGATCAATTTTGTTTAGCCGGACATTTGCGGCCTTCGCTGCAGCGATGGCTTTTATCGTCGTCGCCTCGAATGTTCTCGTGCAACATCCGTTCACACCCTGGGGCCTTCAGGACTATCTGACCTGGGGCGCATTCACCTATCCGATTGCTTTCCTGGTCACCGATCTTTCGAACCGGCGGTTCGGGCCTGATGTGGCCCGGCGCGTTGTTCTGGTCGGTTTTGTCATTGCCGTGGCATTGTCGATCGTATTTGCAACGCCGCGCATTGCCCTTGCCTCAGGAACAGCTTTTCTGACCGCTCACCTGCTCGACATCTTCGTCTTCAACCGGTTGCGCACTGGTGTCTGGTGGCGCGCGCCATTGATCTCCAGCACCATCGGGTCGGCGCTCGATACCGTGTTGTTCTTCTCGCTTGCTTTTGCTGGCGCGGGGATCGGGACGGCGGTTTATCCACTTGTCGGAGAAGCACCGGTCTGGGCCGGTTGGGCGTTCGTCGACTTTCTCGTGAAACTGGTTGTGGCGCTCACGCTGCTCATACCGTTCCGCGCCATGATTGGCGTCATAGCCGAATGGCGTCCCGAGACCAAGGCGGCAAACGGCTCACCGGCTTCGTCTTAGGTTTCCGAAGCTAGCCGTCCAGTCGGAACCGCAGCCAGAGCGTTCGCTGGATCGCATTGAAGTTATTATCAGAGATGATGTTGAGGATCGGTTTGCCGTCCTCGCCTGACGTGATCGACAGGCCTTCCATATTGTCGATCTGCTGGGCGAAGCTTGCTGTCATGAGCACTTCGGCGGACACGGTTGCATCAGGTTTGATGTCCTCAAGCCTGACCCGGCGTACGGCCATCTTCGGCCCGGTCAATGGCGAGAAGAAACGTTCCAGCAGAATGATGTGGCCGTCTTCGGTCAGATCCGCGTCGGTGACCGCGAAACGCTCATGGCCCTCAAGCCAGAAAGTGTGCTTCTCGCGCGCGCGCATGATGAAGCCGTAGACCCGACCCTGCTCGTCGCGGGCCTCCGAGAAACCAATCAAGGTCGGGATCTTCTGACCGGGTTCCTTGGGCGGGGCGACAATGGCCTCCACGCCCTTGTTGCGTTCCAGTCGGCGAAAGGTCTCGGGTAGCGCATACCAGGCGCCTTTGGCACTGAAGAGCTGGTCGCCGGGCCGATAGATCAGTACGCGGTGGCGTCGTTCGAAGCTGGCATAGAGCCGCCCGTCAACACCCGGCGCCAGACCCTCCGCATCGGCCCGTGCCTTGTTGGGAAATGGCTTGCCGTCGGCATTGAGCATGGCGCCCATCTGCGAATTGCGAAGCTGGGGCGTTCCGTCGTCATCGATTCTGAGTGTGGCTTGCAGCCAGGCACCCTGGTCGGTTACGGCGATGACTCGACCGGTTTCGGCATCAACGGAAAGACCTGAAAATCCA
This sequence comes from Pseudomonadota bacterium, assembly GCA_039181495.1. Taxonomy (GTDB): domain Bacteria; phylum Pseudomonadota; class Alphaproteobacteria; order Rhizobiales; family Tepidamorphaceae; genus JBCDCP01. The sequence goes on from JBCDCP010000026.1 coordinate 2,572, forward strand.
CCAAAGCGCTCATCGTCCGAGGAAAGCACCGCACCACCGAGATAGGTCAACGCGCCAAAGGTGTTGCCGATGCCAAACCGCGTGATCGGTTCGGACGTGATGGTGACAGGATCGTCGGCCTGGGCCTTGGGACTGGTTGTCAGGGTCGCCAGACACAGGATGACGGCAACGGCCCACCGGAATGGCGTCATCGACCCGTGCTCACACGACGGTGGCCGAAACGGCGACCTTCCTCCCCACCCCGTCCGGCGCCATTCTTCCGGGCTGACCGTTGGTTTGCTGCCGGCGCTCCGCTGCCAGTTGATTCCTCGAAAAGCTCTGCCAGCTTCTCGGTCATCACACCGGCAAGCTCTTCGGCATCAACAATCGTCACCGCCCGCCGGTAATAGCGGGTCACGTCATGACCGATTCCGATGGCGATCAGTTCGACTGGCGAGCGGGTTTCGATGTCGTCAATCACCCGCCGAAGATGGCGTTCGAGATAGTTGCCCGGATTGATACTGAGCGTTGAGTCGTCGACCGGCGCACCGTCGGAGATCATCATCAGGATGCGACGGTGTTCTGGCCGAGCCATCAGGCGCGAGTGTGCCCAGTTCAGCGCCTCGCCGTCGATATTCTCCTTCAACAACCCTTCCCGCATCATCAGCCCAAGATTGCGCCGGGCTCGCCGCCATGGCGTGTCGGCGGCTTTGTAGATGATGTGCCGCAGGTCGTTGAGACGACCGGCGGGCAGTGGCTTGCCAGCCGCGATCCACTGTTCTCGGGACTTGCCGCCTTTCCAGGCGCCTGTGGTGAAGCCGAGAATCTCAACCTTTACGCCGCAGCGCTCAAGCGTTCGCGCAAGAATGTCCGCACAGGTCGCTGCGACCGTGATCGGGCGGCCGCGCATCGAGCCGGAATTGTCAATCAGCAAGGTGACGACGGTATCGCGGAATTCGGTGTCCTGTTCTCGCTTGAAGGCCAGGGGCTGCATGGGATCAATGACGATCCGGGGCAGGCGCGCCGAATCGAGCAGGCCTTCCTCGATGTCAAACTCCCAGCCACGGTTCTGCTGGGCCAGCAGGCGACGCTGCAATTTGTTGGCAAGCCGTGCCACAACGCCCTGCAGGCTACTGAGCTGTTTGTCGAGGAAACCACGCAGACGATCGAGTTCTTCGGCATCGCAGAGTTCTTCGGCTGGCACAGTCTCGTCATGGGCCGTGGTGAATACGCTGTAGGAATCATCGAGCTCGTTGGATATCGGATAGGGCGGTCTATAGGGCTGATCGATCTCCTCGCCTTCAACCTGATCGACGTCACCGGCAAGATCATCAGCAGTGATCTCGGTGGCTTCCTGCTCGATCTCCTCATCGCCTGAGTCCGCTTCTGCACTCTCCGATGTTTCGCTATCGGCGCCATCATCATCGGCGCCGTCGTCGGGATCATCGCCAGTGTCGGCAGCATCCTCGCTATCGTCGGTTTCGGTGTCTTCCTCGGTGTTCTCCGAGCCCAGCTCGTCGGCCATATCAAGGCTCGAGATCAGATCGCGAATCGTCTCGGCAAAGGCATGTTGGTCTTCGATCAGATCTTCCAGGCGCGTCAGGTCGGTCGCAGCCTTCTGCTCAATCCAGTCGCGCCATAGGCCGACCAGGTTCTCGGCGCTTGGGGGCGGCGCCAGACCGGTGATCCTCTCACGGACCAGCAAAGCGACCGCTTCTTCCAACGGCGCATCGGCGCGGTCTGAGACATCGGCCATGTTCATCTTGCCGTAGCGGCGCTCAAGCATGGCCGACAGATTCTGCGCAACGCCTGCCATCCGTTCGCACCCCAGCGCTTCGACGCGGGCCTGCTCCACCGCTTCATAGACCGCGCGTGCGTTGCGCCCTTCGGGCTGATGCCGGCGATGGATATCGGGATCGTGACAGGCGAGCCGCAGCGCCATGGCATCGGCATAGCCACGGGTTATGGAGACTTCTCCAGGCTCCAGCATTCGGCTTGGTTCTGGCAGGCGAACGACCTTGCCGGAAAATCCGGGACGGTCAGAGGCGAAGTTGACTGAAACCTCGGCGTCACCGGCAATCGCGCGAACAGTCGCCGCGACAGCGCCCTTGAAGGGGTCTGTTCGACTCTGCTGACTGTTCTTGCGGCTGCGGTTGCTGCTCATATTCGGCTCAGCGAAGGCGGTCCGTGTCCGCCGCACCCATTAGTTCAGTGTTAGATTGACTGTTGATTGCGGCAGTTCCTCACCAAACACACGCTGATAAAACTCGGCTACGATACCGCGCTCCAACTCGTCGCATTTGTTGACGAAGGTCAGCGTGAACCCGATCGCCACATCGCCGAAGATCTCGGCGTTCTCTGCCCATGTCAGCACCGTACGAGGGCTCATGACGGTCGAAAGATCTCCGTTGACGAAGGCCTGACGTGTCATGTCGGCGATGCGCACCATCTTGGATACCGTGTCTCGGCCTTCCTCACCGGTGAAGTGCTTCACCTTGGCCAGCACTATGCCAACCTCGTCATCGTGCGGCAGATAGTTGAGCGTGGTGACGAGCGACCAGCGGTCCATCTGTGCCTGGTTGATTTGCTGCGTGCCGTGATAGAGCCCGGAGGTATCACCTAGTCCAATGGTATTGGCGGTCGCAAAAAGCCGGAATGCGGGATGCGGCCGTATCACGCGGCTCTGGTCAAGCAGCGTCAGGCGCCCAGAGGATTCGAGTACGCGCTGGATGACAAACATCACATCGGGCCGGCCGGCATCATACTCATCGAAGACCAGCGCGACATTGTTCTGGTAGGCCCAGGGAAGAATGCCGTCGCGGAATTCAGTCACCTGCATGCCGTCCTTGATGACGATGGCATCCTTGCCAACCAGATCGATCCGGCTGATGTGGCTGTCGAGATTGACACGCACGCAAGGCCAGTTCAGCCGCGCGGCAATCTGCTCGATATGCGTCGATTTGCCGGTGCCGTGATAGCCCTGCACCATGACGCGGCGGTTGTGGGCAAAGCCCGCCAGGATCGCGAGCGTCGTGTCACGGTTGAACAGGTAGTCCTGGTCGATGTCCGGGACATGTTCGTCGGCATCGGCAAAGGCCGGCACCTCAAGATCACTATCAATCCCGAAGACCTGACGGACCGAGACCTTCATGTCGGGCACTGCGGCCATGGCGTGCTGCGTCATGCGTTGCCTCCTGCGGGGCGTGGCGGCCGCTGAGGGCCAGCGTCTGCTTGTTCTGGAGCTGCTGCCGTCTTCACACAGCCGATTGAGCGCAGCAAGCGTCGATTCAACAAAAACCGCCAGCCTTGAGCGTGTTGTAGGCCTGAATGACCTCGCGCAGGCGGTGTTCCGAGGACTTATCACCCCCGTTTACGTCGGGATGGTGCTTCTTGACCAGTGCCTTGAAGCGGGTCCGGATCAATTCTCCGTCGGCTGCTTCGTCCAGGTCGAGCGTTTCAAATGCCCGCCGCTGCTGCGCCAAGAGCTGGCGACGTTCGATCGATGGTGTTTCGATCTCAACACCATCCTCGCCAAGGACGTTGATTGGGTCCTCATAGGCAAATGTCTTGCCGGTCTTGCCGTTGCGCCCGGTGCCAGGTCGCTTGCCCCGCTCGCCCATCTTCCAGGTTGGACGGTGCCCGAGAGCGGCATCTTTCTGATAGGCGGCGACATCATCGGCAGCCATGCCGGAGAAGTAGTTGTAAGACTTGTTGTACTCCCGCACGTGGTCCATGCAGAAATAGTAGAACTGCCCCTCCTGCCCTCGACCCCGCGGTGCCTTGTGGGTTCCGGGCTTGTCGCAGCCCGGGTATTCGCACAAGCGCTCAGGCGCAGCTTTTGCCGCACCTTTCTTTCCCCCGGCTTTGCCGCGTCCACTGACGCGAATGCCATCAAACCATTTCGAATTTTCTGCCATGCTGAGATTATGGTGCCCGATGCATCCGCGAACAAGGCATCGCGGCCATGCGTTGATGTCGGGGGGTTACCGATTGTGGATGAGTGAAGCACAGTTGCCTTAGCACCGTTTCGCCTGTGCGTCTTGACGTTTTGGTGAAGTCCCCCGCACACTCCTATCCATGCTGGTCAAAGACGAAATAGCGCGGCGGCTCGATGAGGTGTTCGGTCCTTGCCTGATCGAGGTTGAGGATGAATCACATCTTCATCAGGGTCACGCCAGCGCGCCGGAAGGCGGGCAGAGCCATTTTCGCGTGACTATTCGGTGCGAGGTCTTTCGCGGGAAGAGCCGGGTCGAAATGCACCGAATGATCAACGAGGCTCTGTGTGAGCTGATTGGCAATCCAATCCACGCGCTGGCCATCAACGCGGCTGCTGACTGACCTTCGACCGATTGTGACCTGTTAGGCCGATGACGTGTCGGTCTGTCGGCGCGGCAACCTGCTGGTCTCACCTGCAGGGCGGATCGTCAGGCCCGTGATACGGTTGCGTTCTCGCCCCGTGACCTGCATCCGAAAGCCATAAAATGTGAAGGCCTGACCAGGTTCCGGGATGTGCTGCGCTTCATGGATGACAAGCCCCGCTATGGTGTTGGCTTCCTCGTCAGGAAGGCTCCAGTCCATTGCGCGGTTGAGATCCCGGATGGGCACGGATCCCTCAACTGAAACCGCCCCATCTGCCATCTGACGGACGCCCTTCACCTCGATGTCGTGCTCGTCTTTGATGTCGCCGACGATCTCTTCGAGAATGTCCTCCAGCGTAACAAGACCCATCATTTCACCGTACTCGTCGACAACGACGGCGAAGTGGGCCTTCCGCTTAAGGAAGGCGTTGAGCTGGTCCTGAACGGTCGTCGTGTCGGGCACAAACCACGCCGGGTTGGCTAGTGCCACGACGTCGATGCCCGTTGTCTTGCCTTTGTTGGCGGCGATCGCCCGCAGCAGGTTCTTGACGTGCAGAATGCCAACAATGTTGTCTTGCTCACCGCGCCACAGCGGAAGCCTGCTGTGCGGGCTTGCAAGAGCGGCATCCACGATGACCTGCGTGGGTTCATCGGCGTTGAGCGCTTCCATGTTGGTCCGATGGATCATGATGTCGGCAACAGCCAGATCATTGAGATCAAGCACGCCGCCGAGCATGTCGCGGTGGTCCTTGACCACGATGCCAGCCCGCGCATGAAGATCGATCGCACCACGGATTTCCTCATGGGCGGTCGCCTCGTCGATGCTTCGTGAGATATCCGCGCCGAGCTGCTTCAGGATCGTTTTGACGATGGCTTCGACGGCCACGGTAATTGGGCCGAACAGACGGACAACCACACGCAAGATCGGTGCTACGACGAGCGCCATGCGGTCCGAATTGTTGATCGCGTAGGTCTTGGGCAACACCTCGGCGAAGACCAAAACCAGCGCCGTCATGACAATCGTGGCGTAGACTACGCCGGCGTCCCCAAACAATGACAGGAACAGGCTGGTCGCCAAAGCTGATGCGAGAATGTTGACCAGGTTGTTGCCGAGCAAGACCGCGCCAATCAACCTGTCGCGGGCCGCGATAAGACTGTTGACGATACTCGCTCGGCTGTCACCCTTTCGCTCAAGCTCGTGCATTCGGGCTGGCGAAGCAGCGGTCAAGGCCGTTTCCGAACCGGAAAAGAAAGCCGAGAACGCGACCAGAAACAGGATTGCTATGGCCGTTAAAATCAATGCGGTTGTCATGTTTGCAGTCGGGTTGGAGTGGAAGTTTCGGCAATCAGGCCGGTGTTCAGTCAGTGATCGGGAGGTATTTTGACCCAATTGGGTTCCGTACTGGCTACCCGGCAAGCTCCCGAACGAGAAATGCGCTGAGCGCATCGGTATCCACGCTGTTGTCGACATAGGCTTCGCCGATGCCGCGCGCAAGGATCAGCGTCAACGCACCCCGCTCGACTTTCTTGTCCTGCGCCATCAGCGCCAGCATTCCGTCAGCGCCCCCGATATCCTGGCTCAGGTTCCCCTCAACCTCTCGGACATGCGTGGGTAGTCCGACAGAATTGATGTGCGTGATCGCCCGAGTTGCATCCTGACCGGGGCAAAGGCCCAGTTCAACAGAGTGCCGAAAGGCCATCGCCATACCGATTGAGATCGCTTCGCCATGGAGCAGGCGTTCGGAGTAGCCCGTGGCAGATTCCAGTGCATGGCCAAAAGTGTGGCCGAGATTGAGCAGTGCGCGGACACCGGCTTCAAACTCGTCCGTGGCGACGATCTCAGCTTTCGCACCGACACTGCGGGCGATTGCTTCCTCCCGTTCGGGACCGCCGGCAAAGACCTTCCGCCAATTCGATTCTAGCCATTCGAAGAAGCGGCGATCACCAAGCAGGCCGTATTTCACGACCTCTGCGTAGCCAGCCTTCATCTGACGCTCATCAAGCGTATTCAGCAACGCGGTGTCGGCTAGAACCGCAATGGGCTGGTGAAATGCGCCAATCAGGTTCTTGCCGTGGATGGTATCGATGCCGGTCTTGCCGCCGACACTGGAATCGACCTGGGCCAGCAATGAGGTCGGCACCTGGATGAAGCGCATTCCCCGGCGGGTGATCGCGGCACAGAATCCGGCAAGGTCGCCCGTAACACCACCACCAAGTGCGACGACAACGTCGCCGCGCTCGAGCTTGGCATCAATCAGCGCAATACTGACCCTTTCCACTTCAGCAAAGCACTTTGCTTGTTCGCCTTGTGGGACCTCGATCGTGGTGTGCCCGATCCCTGCGGCATCGAGAGCTGCACGAAGGGTCTCGCCGTGGATGGACAGCACATGAGTGTCGGCAACTATTCCCGCGCGTGCGCCCGGTGCGATATTCATCATCGTCGTGCCGATGCGGCCAAGGACCCCGGGGCCGATGGTTACTTCGTAGGACCGGTCTCCGAGTGCCACGGAGACCTTGCGTACTTCGTTTGTTGTCTGGCTGTCGACGGAAGTTCGATCTGCGGCCGCGCTCACAGGGCGTTCCGCTCCTCCCGGTCGAGGTAGTCGTCAAGCGCATTGAGGACATCGGAGACCACATGGTGGTGCGGGACGTCGCGGCTTTCGACTGTAACGTCTGCCAATCCATAGATCGGGTCGCGCTCTTCCATCAGACGGCGCATGGTTTCCTCAGGATCGCCGTCCTTGAGCAGCGGCCGGTCGTTACGGCGTTTTACCCGGCGCATCAGCAGGCTCAATTCGGCGCGCAGCCAGATCGAAATGCCGGCATTGTCGATCGCAGCGCGGGTTTCTTCATGCATATATGCACCACCGCCGGTGGCCAGCACCTGCGGTCCCTCGCCGATCAGCCGCAGAATGACCCGCCGCTCGCCGTCGCGAAAATGCGCCTCGCCAAACTCCTCAAAGATGTCCTCGATGCTTCGGCCTGCAGCAGCCTCAATCTCGCTATCGGCATCGGTAAAAGCCATACCGAGCTTTTCGGCAAGCCTGCGTCCGACAGCACTCTTGCCGGCACCCATCATGCCAACAAGGATGATCGACCGCCCTGCTAGGCGGCGCTGCAGCCCGCGCAAGTCCAGCCCCGGGCGCTTGTCGCCGTCATCCTCATCGAGGGGAAGATGGTGCCGTCCCAAATCTATGCTCCTGTTTGTCACAGAGCGATCACATTAATAATCGCCAATTGCGGTCAAATAGGTCTATCGCGGTGCGTTTGGCGCAATTGCAAACGCTGGTGATAGCCCCGGCGCGGCGTCAGGACAAGCGCTGCCATGGCTTAAGTGTCGGAAACTACTAAACAGGATGGCAGAAAGTCACATTGCACCCGACCTGTGCTTGCCGTAAGGACAGGCCTCTTTTCAAGCTTTGTTTTTGCCGCACCGTTCGTTCAGGTCTTTGCAACAATGCCTACTTTGTTTCGACTGATTTTCACGCTCGCGATCCTGGCCGGCATTGTCTATGGCAGCATGTTCGCGATGGTGACGTTCGTCGAGCCGGAACCCCGCGAAATGACCGAGCGGGTACGTCTCGACGACATTGGCCGCTGATCGCATTGCGGTGCCTGGTTTTGCCAACAAGACCGACCTCAAGCCGACCCCAGCATTTCGCCGTGAGGCGTTTGCCGAAATGTTGGCCGCCGAGCGCAATGCATCACTGAATACAATGCAGGCATATCTGCGTGATCTTGCGGATTATGAGGGCTGGCTTGCCGCCCGGCAGGACTCGGTTGAAGCTGTCAAACAACATAAAATCGAAGCCTATCTCCGCGACCTGACAAAACGAGGGTTTGCACCATCGACGGTGTCACGACGTCTCTCGGCGGTTCGGCAATTCCACCAGTTTCTGGTTGATGAGGGTGATCGCTCAGACGACCCGTCAGACGGGCTTGAGCCACCGCGGCGTGACAAGCCTCTGCCCAAGGTTCTGAGTGAAGCAGATGTTGATGCCCTGATCGTTACGGCGCAACGTGAGTCCGAGCAGTCTGATCCGTCCAAGCCAGCCGGCTGGCGGGCTCGGCGCATGCACTGCCTGTTGGAGATTCTCTACGCCACCGGGCTGCGGGTATCAGAACTGGTCAGTCTGCCGGCCAGTGCGGCCAAAGGGCAGCGCGAAGCGATTATCGTGCTCGGCAAGGGAAACAAGGAAAGACTGGTGCCGCTATCGGGTCCGGCACACACCGCAATGGCCGCCTACTGCGGTGTTCTGCCGAAGAGTCGGAGGTCCAGCCCATGGCTGTTTCCAGCTGACAGCGAGACCGGTTATCTGACCCGACAGGCCTTCGCGCGTGATCTTAAGGCACTTGCTGGCCGGGCCGGGTTGGTGGGCAAACCGATTTCACCGCATGTGCTGCGTCATGCCTTTGCAAGCCATCTGCTGGCGCGTGGTGCCAATCTCCGCGGGCTCCAGAAATTGCTGGGTCATTCTGACATTTCCACAACGCAGATCTACACGCATGTTCTGGAGGAGCGGCTCAAGCAAACGGTCGAAGACTCTCATCCATTGGCTTCTAGACACCGCGCCCGGCGTTAGGAGCGGCTCGCCAGATATGCACAGTCGGGTGGCCTTTGGTGCTTGCCTAACGTGCGGTTGACAGCCATGTGAGCGGAAGGGCAATTACGCGCAAGGCAATCAGACTCCCGGTTGCCCTGCCGTGCTGCCAGCCGGCCTGTTCCGCAGCCACATCCCAAGAAGGCGGCACTCCTTCCTATGAAGGTCTATCTCGATTTCGAAAAGCCGGTTGCTGATCTCGAAGGCCGCGTTGCCGAATTGCGCGCAATGGATGAGGCCGATGATCAGGTCAATCTGTCGCCGGAAATAGAGCGACTGGAGATCAAGGCGCAGCAGACCCTCCAGGATCTCTATAAGAATCTGAATCCATGGCAGAAAACTCAGGTCGCACGGCACCCGTCACGACCCCACTTCGGGGATTATATCGCAGCACTGATCGATGACTTCACGCCGCTTAGCGGTGACAGAGGTTTTTCCGAGGATGCTGCGATCGTTGGCGGTGTCGGACGTTTTCAAGGCCGCTCGGTCATGATCATGGGACATGAGAAGGGCACCGATACTCAGAGCCGGCTTGCGCACAATTTCGGCATGGCAAGGCCGGAGGGGTACCGCAAAGCCGTCCGCTTGATGGAAATCGCTGAACGATTCGGCTTGCCAGTGATCTCTCTGGTGGACACAGCGGGTGCCTATCCAGGGATTGGCGCCGAGGAGCGCGGACAGGCGGAAGCGATTGCACGGTCGACCGGTCAGTGCCTGGCGCTTGGAGTTCCCAATGTTGCCGTCATTGTAGGGGAAGGCGGATCCGGTGGGGCCGTGGCACTGGCCTCCACCAATGTGGTCCTGATGCTAGAACACGCGATCTATACCGTAGCCTCGCCAGAGGCATCTGCCTCGATTCTGTGGCGGGACTCGGCGCGTGCCGCTGATGCCGCGACTGCAATGAAGATCACCGCGCAGGACTTGGCACGTTTCGGCGTGATCGACGGGATTATCCCTGAACCAACCGGTGGCGCCCAACGCGATCCGGCGCAGGCGGTCGCCGAAACAGGTTTGGCAATTGGCGCTGCTATTGATCGGTTTGCCGGGCAGTCAGCCGATGATATCCGCGCCGCACGGGCCAAGAAGTTCCGAGAGATCGGTCGAAAACTGTAGAATCACTAGAATTTGAGTGTGTCGCGATAGGTCTGATGGGGCCGATGCGGGACGCATTTGCGCCGTTCATTTACTGCTAACCCTAGCGATTGGTTGCCCGTGCATCCGCGTTGCAGCTGTGTCACGGTGCCGCAAATACGCCGTAAACAACTCTATTTGAATGGTTGAGAGCGCCACTTCTGCCTATAAACTGGGTTGGCGGGTTCAGGCTACCACCGGGTAGCAGCAGCGTTTCGGCGAAGGGACTGCCAGTTTTGCAACGGCTCTGGTCTCGGGGAGACAGGGACGTTGCGGTGTGTGGGGGCAGACAAACTTGGGGCTGTGGGAAGCGTGGGAAAACGTTTTCGTAACCTTCGTAAACAACCTTTGACCAAAGTCACTGGCGTCGCCGATTCGGCGCGGGCGCCACATGTGGGTGAGGACGAGGTTTCGATGCGCAAGCGGGTTTTGCTGGCGAGCGGTGCTGTAATGCTGGCGCTCACCACAGTGGCATGTGCGTCGTCATCCAATTTGCAGGTCACATCGGGCCGGACGGCGCACCTCAATCCGATCCCTGAGCACCTGTTGACCAAGATGGCCGAGCTCGGCATGACCCAGCAAGATCCGATCTTCATGCGGATCTTCAAGGAGGAGTCTAAGCTCGAAGTCTGGAAGCGCAACAATACCGGGCTGTATGCCAAGCTGCACGAGTGGGAGATCTGCAAGTACTCCGGGGAGCTTGGACCGAAGTTCAAGGAAGGCGACAAACAGGCGCCTGAAGGGTTCTACACGGTGCGTCCGGTTCATATGAACCCGAACTCGCAGTACCACCTGTCGTTCAATCTTGGATATCCAAATCCGTTCGACCGCGCGCACAGCCGGACTGGTGCACATCTGATGGTGCATGGCGATTGCCTTTCGGCAGGTTGCTACGCCATGGAAGATCCCCAGATCGAAGAGATTTATGCGCTGGCGCGCGAGGCCTTCGAGGGTGGCCAGGACTCGTTCCAGGTGCAGGCCTTCCCGTTCCGCATGACACCTGAAAACCTGGCCAGGCATCGCGACAGCCCGCACAAGAAATTCTGGATGAACCTCAAGGATGGTGCGGATCATTTCGATCTGACACTGCAACCGCCGCTACTCGACTATTGTGGCCGTCAGTATGTCTTCAATACGATTGCCGCGGATGGCAGCCCGCTGAAATCCCGCGAGGCTTGCCCGCCATTGGCGATGTATGAACCACTGCGTGTGGCACTCGAACAGAAGCGCCAGATCGACCAGCAGCGTTTCCAGGTGGCCGTGGCTCGCCTGGAAGGCAATCCCAATGCAGATGTGCAGTTTGCCGGTGCGCCCAACCAGGCTGGCCCGATGACAGCACTGCGGTCTGCTGGCAACGCAGTATCCAGCGTCGCACAACGCATTACGGCTTCGGGCACCAGCAGCAACGCGCAAACGAGCTTCACGCAGCCGGCGCCCAGCAGTGCTTCGTCGAGCTACACCGCAAGTATTCCTGGCGAGGGCGATCCTTTCAGCGCATTCGACAATTTCGTTCGTCGGGATTCACGCAGCCTGCCGCGGCATATGGCCGAAAGACTGGCCAACGACCCGCTGACCTCAGCGCAGTAAGCCAGCGCAGCAAAGCGTCTCCTTTCCGTCAGGGCCGGCTCTCGATTGGGGCCGGCCTTTCGGTTTTGCAGCATCTCAGACGTGTCGGACACTTTGCCTCAAAGCGGCCAGACGAACAAAATGGTCGGTATCGCTGCAGCTATGACGATGATCTCAAGCGGCAGGCCCATACGCCAGTAATCGCCAAACTGGTATCCGCCAGGGCCAAGGATCAACGTGTTGTTCTTGTGCCCAATCGGAGTCAGGAACGCGCAAGACGCCGCCACCGCGACCGCCATCAAGAACGGGTCAGAACTGACGCCCAGTTGATCGGCAATGTTCACGCCAATTGGCGCTGCAATGACCGCGGTTGCAGTATTGTTGATCACGTCGGATAGGGACATGGTCACGACCATCAGAATTGTCAGAATGGCAGCGGCGGGCAAACCGGTCGAAAGGTTGACGATACCAGTCGCAATCAATTTCGTACCGCCACTTTGCTCCAGTGCCGCTCCCAATGGGATCATCGAGCCCAACAGCACAACAACAGGCCATTCGATTTCTTCATAGACCTGGCGGATCGGCACGATGTCGAACAGCACATAGAGCAGGACAACGGCTGCCAGGGCGACGGGCAGTGAAATTAGCCCGAAACTGGCGGCCGCGACCGCAAGGGCAAACAGGCCGGCGGCGATGCTGGCCCGGCCATGCTGGGTGACCTGACGGTCGCTCTCCGCCAATGGCAGCGCCCCAAGCCAGGTGGCTACGGACGGCAAGCGTTCCGGTGATCCCAACAGCAAGAGAATGTCGCCGGCCTCGATCTGAATCTGTCGCACCCTGTCCCGGAACCGTTTGCCTTGGCGGGATACGCCGAGAAGGGTGATTCCGTGGCGGCTGAGCAGCTGCAGCTGGTTCGCGCTGCGCCATTCAATTCGTGAATCCTGAGGCACTACGACCTCGATAATCCCAAGGTCAACGCCGGCATCAGACTGCAGTTTCTGGCTGCCCTGATACTCGAGCTTGAGGGCACCGACAAAGGCATCGATCGCTTCGGGTGTTGCATCGACAACGATCATGTCGCCACTGCGGATTTCCTCCCGTCGCGCCCCACCCGGCAATCGGCGTCCACGACGGACCAGTCCAACGACCGCGACATCGTTTTCGGACGCCACACCATCCAGATCGCGGACTTTCTGACCAATTGCCGGAGATGCGGTCGGCACCACGAGTTCGGCAATATAGCCGTGAAGCGTCATCAGCTCTTTGGCTGAGTCGCTCTTGACCCGTGCCGCGGGGATCAGGCGCCAACCAACGGTTGCAATGAAGGCCACGCCAACGAGCGTGCAGACAATACCCACGGGCGCGAAATCGAACATCGCAAAACTCTCGCCGGTCTGCTCCTGGCGATAGGCGGCGATGATGATGTTGGGAGGCGTTCCGATCAGCGTGATCAGTCCGCCCAGAATCGTGGCGAAGGACAGCGGCATCAATGTCAGTGCAGGACTGCGCCCTTCCTTGCGGGCAGCCCCCATATCGACCGGCATGAGCAGAGCCAGAGCGGCGACGTTGTTCATGAACGCGGATAGCACGGCACCAAGGCCGGACATCACGCTGATGTGCTTGCGCAACGTGCGCCCAGGCGTGATCAGCAGCCGCGTGATCAGATCAACAGTGCCTGAATTGATCAGGCCTCGTGAGATCACCAATACCAGCGCAACAATAATGGTCGCGGGGTGACCGAATCCTGAGAATGCTTCGGCCGAGGGTACCAGATTGAGTATCACGGCCACGACGAGTGCGCCGAATGCGACGACGTCGTAGCGCCAGCGCCCCCACAGAAGCAGCACAAAGACTACACCAAAGAGGCCGAAAAGGAGTGTCTGTTCGTATGACATGCGCGATGCCAACCTGCCACGTGCCGCACGCCGGTGTCGCTCCGGAATTCTCTATAGATCGGCGGAAAAAAGCGGCACCGGTTTGGAAACGCCATCCAGTTGGTGCTCGCCGACGCTTTGCCAGATATCACCGGCTGCTTCGGCGATTTTTGCAGATGCCAGAACCGGCACCTCCAGTGTCTTGGTCAGTTTCTCGATCCTCGCCGCCTCGTTGACGCTCGGCCCAATGGCGGAAAAGACCAGGCGCTCCGGTGTTCCGAAGTTGCCGTGCATGACGGTGCCTGCGGTTATGCCGATGCCGAACTTCAGGGGCAGGTCGGGGTCTCTTTCCAGTTGTTCTCTGGCGTTCTGGTGAGCAAGCACGGCAGCGCGCGAGGCGCGGCTTGGCGCGTCGTCATCGTCAATCGGGAATATGCCCACAACCGAATCACCAACAAAGTCCAGTATGTCTCCGCCTTCAGACAGCACTGCGCCGCCCACGCATTCGAAATAGATGTCCAGAAGGCTCAGATAATCCGAAAGCGGCATAGATTCCGAGAGCTGCGTTGAGTTGCGCAAGTCCGATATCCAGATCACCGCGTCGATCTCCCGGCCATCGCCGCGCCGGATCTGGCCGGAAAGAACCCGCTCCGCTGCCGTTGGTCCCAGATAGACTTGTCCAATCGTGCGCATCACGTCGTTCTGGACGGAGCTTCGGAACGCGACGGCGAACTCCTTCTGAAGCGTTGCAATAATCGCAAGCTCCTCTTCCGCAAAGCCCTCGTTTCGTGTCGTGGCCCAGCTTGCCATGATGCCCGTAGAGACATTTCCGATCCTTGGGATGGAGAAGAACGTCTTCATGGCAAAGTAATCGGTGTAGCCTTCGCCGGCGAGGTCTTCGAGCAGCGGAAAATCGATCAGCGCACGCGCACCGACAAGTCGGCGTCGGAAGATCAACGAGTCGCTGTGCAACAGATAGCGTACAGGGCTGCGTTGCCACCCTTCGCTCTCGATTTCTCCGTCACCAAATGTCCGATGCTCAATATCCTCACCACGCCGCCATAACAGACGCTCCGAGTTTATCATCGGGTGCAGCGCGGGCCAGGTAACGGCGACGCGGTCGATCGGAATGCCGACCATAAGGATCCGCTCGCAAAAGCCCGAGAACAATGGTGCCAGCTCTGTCGATTCAAGTGCCTGATCGGCCAACCAGCTCATGACGTGATCGATAACGCCGGCGGGCTGAACTACTGCCTTGTGACTTGCCGGATTTCCCGGTCCTGTCATCCTCGGTCCCGGTCTTTGGTGCTTTTGTCGGTGCGCGCCTTCGACAGCGCCACAGTACAAATTCCGTTAGCCGATCCGTCCATGGCACTGCTTGAATTTCTTGCCTGATCCGCAAGGGCACGGCTCATTGCGTCCGACCTTGCCCCAACTTGCCGGGTTCCCCGGATTCCGCTGGTTGGGATCTACCCGACCTGGTGCCAGTGCGACGTCTGCATCGGCAAATTCATCGGTGCCGCTCATGGGATCCATGTGATGGGCTTCGGCGCCGGCAAATGGATCTTCGAACGGCGGCGGTTCTTTGACCAATTCGACGCGGATCAGCTGGGCGCTGACTGCCTCGCGGAGCTTGGTCAGCAAACCCTCGAAGAGAGAGAATGCTTCGGTCTTATACTCGTTAAGCGGATCGCGCTGGCCATAGCCGCGGAAGCCGACAACCTGGCGTAGATGATCGAGCGTGATCAGGTGATCGCGCCACAGCTGATCCAGCGTCTGCAGCAGTACGGCCTTCTCGATGCGGCGCATGACGTCGGGGGTGAAATCGGCAACCTTCTTGGCGAAGGTCTTGTCAGTTACCTCGATCAGCCTTTCGGTGATTTCCTCATGGGCAATGCCTTCTTCGGCAGCCCATTCGCCGATCGGCAGATCAAGGTCGAAGACCTCCTGCATGCGCGTTGTCAGGCCCTCGGTGTCCCACTGTTCGGCGTAGGCTTTCTCGGGAATGTGCTCTGCGACCAGATCCTCGACGATCTGGTGTCGCATGTCAGTGACTGTCTCAGCGACATCCTCGTCACGCATCAGATCCATTCGCTGCTCAAAAATGACCTTGCGCTGGTCGTTCATGACGTTGTCGAACTTGAGCAGGTTCTTGCGGATATCGAAGTTGCGCGCTTCGACCTTCGATTGGGCTTTCGCAAGCGCCTTGTTGATCCAAGGATGAATGATCGCTTCACCCTCTTGGAGACCCAGCTTGGTCAGCATGCCATCCATCTTCTCGGAGCCGAAGATGCGCATCAGATCGTCCTGAAGCGAGAGGAAGAACAGCGACGCGCCCGGGTCGCCCTGGCGCCCGGACCGGCCGCGCAGCTGATTATCGATACGCCGGCTTTCGTGCCGCTCAGTGCCAATCACGAACAGTCCACCAGCATCGAGTGCGATCTTCTTCAGGCGCGCAATTTCGTCGCGAATTGCCTGTTCCTTTTTGTCGCGCTCCGCGCCCTCGGCCATGTCACCCAGTTCGTTTGCGATGCGCATGTCGGCATTGCCGCCAAGCTGGATATCAGTGCCGCGGCCAGCCATGTTGGTGGCAATAGTCACAGCACCCGGGATGCCGGCCTGACTGATGATCTGTGCTTCCTGTTCGTGGTAGCGGGCGTTCAGGACGGCAAAGACCTTTTCGGCGTCCTTGCCGGAGTCGCCGTCATACAAGACCTGATAGGCATTGGCGTCGGAAAAGTCCTTCTGGCGAAACCCGTCCTTCTTGAGCGCCTCGGCGAGCTGTTCGGACTTTTCGATTGATGTCGTGCCAACAAGAATAGGCTGGCCGCGCTGCTTGCAGTCTTCAATGAGATTGATGATCGCACGGTCTTTTTCAGCTACCGTGCGATAGACCTCATCGTCGTGGTCCGCGCGTGCTACCTCCAGATTTGTCGGAATCTCGGCCACGTCGAGCCCATAGATGTCTCCGAATTCGGCTGCTTCGGTTGCCGCCGTTCCCGTCATGCCGGCCAGTTTGTCATAGAGACGGAAGTAATTCTGGAAGGTGACCGATGCCAGCGTCACGTTTTCAGGCTGGATCGCAACACCCTCTTTAGCTTCGAGTGCCTGGTGCAAACCGTCCGAGTAGCGGCGGCCTTCCATCATCCGGCCGGTGAACTCATCAATGATCACGACCATGCCGTTGCGGACGATGTAGTCGCGGTCGCGCTGGAACATCTTGTGCGCGCGCAGACCCTGATTGACGTGATGGACGTAAGATACATTGTCCGTGTCATATAGCGATCCGGTCAGCAATCCGGCCTCGGTCAGCAGCTGTTCCATTGCTTCGGTGCCGTCTTCGGTCAGCACCACAGTTTTCTGTTTCTCGTCGACCTCGTAATGGTCTTCGACGAGTTCGGGGATGTACTTGTCGATCGTGTTGTAGAGTTCCGAACGATCCTCGACGGGCCCGGAAATGATCAACGGTGTGCGCGCTTCATCGATCAGGATCGAGTCGACCTCGTCGACAATGGCGAAGGCATGGCCGCGCTGCACCATCTCATCGAGATCATACTTCATGTTGTCGCGCAGATAGTCGAAGCCAAGCTCGTTGTTGGTTCCGTATGTCACATCGCACGCATAAGCGGCCTTCCGTTCGGGATCGCTGAGGCCATGCAGGATCACGCCGACGTCGAGCCCGAGAAAACGATAGATCTGCCCCATCCACTCGGCATCGCGTTTGGCCAGATAGTCGTTGACCGTGACCACATGGACGCCCTTGCCTGCCAAGGCATTGAGGTAGACTGGCGAGGTCGCGACAAGCGTCTTGCCCTCACCCGTCTTCATTTCCGAGATGCGACCTTCATGCAGCACCATGCCGCCGATGAGCTGGACATCGAAATGACGCTGGCCAAGTGTCCGGATGGCCGCTTCTCTTACGGTTGCAAATGCTTCGGTCAGCAGGTCGTCCAGTTTGGCGCCAGCTTCGAGCTGTTCGCGGAATCTGACCGTACGGTCGCGCAAATCGTCGTCCGACAGTGGCTTCAGACCATCTTCGAGCGCATTGATCGCCTCAACGCGTGCCCGGTATTCCTTCATCAGGCGGTCGGATGAACTGCCAAAAATCTTCTCGGTGATGGCCCCAATGCCGAGCATGTCGGATGTGTCCTCAGAGGGTGTGGCGTCCGTGTATGGCCGGGTTCGGCCAGCGGCGCCGGGTAAGCATCATTTCACCTGGAGCCAAGAGGCGTCGGCGAAACCACGGCGTTTGATTGAGCCCTAGCATATGGAACTGGCCAAGGGGAGCGTCCATGCTTCGACGGCGACAGGCAAATCGACGTCACCAGCATGTTCTTCGACCCAGCATTGGCTCGGCGGGCTTCGGCGAGACTTAAGTTTGCCATATCCGCTTGTCAACGACGGCAGAATTGCGCATTGCATGTCGCCAAGACCAAGTCTGGGCCAGGTGTTACAACAACAATCACACACTGAGGCCAGGCCCCTTATTCTGCGGCTAACGCCAACGCCGCCCTGTTATGGAGCGTCATCCATGAAGTCCAACAATACTGCGTTTGCTGCGCTGCTGGTTGCGACCGTCATCTTCGCAATTTTTTTTGCACCGCTGTCGGGCACTCCCGCTCTGGCCCAGTCGTCGGAGCCTGCTGAAGCAGAGGCCGAGGAAGTTGATCTCGATCGTGTGATCGCGCGGGTCAACGGTGTGGAAATAACGCTTGGTGAAGTTCGGCTGGCAATTGAGGGGATGGGGCAGCAGGCGCGGCAGATGCCGCCGCAGCAGCAACTGACCCAGGTTGTAAGCGTGCTCACCGACATTGAGCTGGTGGCAAAGAAGGCCATCGAAGAAGGTTTGGAAGACGATGAGGGCTTCAAGCGCCAGATGGCGCTGCTGCGCCGGCAGGAACTGGCGGAGCGCAAATTATCCTCAGTCGGCGTCGACGCCGTAACCGAGGACGCGGTTGAGGCATTCTATTCCGAACTGGATGCCGAGCGGCAGGAAGAAGTGCGCGCCAGGCATATTCTTGTTGCGACAGAGGACGAGGCGAAGGCGGTAAAGACGGAAGTCGATGGCGGCGCGGATTTTGCCGCTGTGGCACAGGAGAAGTCGACCGGTCCCTCAGGTCAGAATGGCGGGGATCTCGGTTATTTCACCAAGGACCGTATGGTGCCGCCTTTTGCCAATGCCGCTTTCTCGCTCGAGCCCGGCACTGTTTCGGATCCCGTTCAGACCGAGTTCGGCTGGCACGTGATCAAAGTTGAAGACAAGCGGATGCAGCAATTGCCGCCTCTTGAAGAAATCCGCGATCGGGTTGAGCAGGCGGTCGCACAGGAAGCACGTCAAGCCTATCTGCAGGAACTTCGCAGCAATGCCGAGCTACTGGTCATCGATGCGGACGGCAAAGAGATTCCGTTCACAAGTGAGCCCGTTGAACAGCAATAGTTCGGGTCTGTGGCTGATGTTCGCGCTGCGATCGGTAAAATGACCTTCGAGGAGGGCGCGGTCTCGCCTTTGGCGCCAGCGCACATCCTGGATCCGCCGCCTATTGACGGAGTTGCTTTGGCGACTGCTGCAGCGGGTTTCAAATATCGCGGTCGGACGGACTTGCTGGTTGCCCGGCTGGAACCGGGCACGACGGTTGGAGGGGTGTTCACCCAATCGCGTTGTCCATCTGCTCCCGTGGAGTGGTGCCGGCAGGTCTTGGATGGCGGTCGTGCGCGCGCTCTTGTGGTCAATTCAGGCAATGCGAATGCTTTCACCGGAATCAAGGGGCGGCGCACCGTTGAGCTGACTGCACAATATGCAGCTCAGGCGGCTGGCTGTTCTTCATCCGAAGTGTTCCTTGCATCGACCGGGGTTATTGGCGAGCCGCTCGATCCCGCCGGATTTGAGCGCGTACTGGCAAGAACCTATGCGCAGGCAGGCTCAGTCGGCTTCAAGGACGCCGCGCGGGCGATCATGACGACCGACACCTTTCCCAAGATTGCTTCGGCGACGGTCACGCTTGGCGGCGCTTCGGTCAATATCGTCGGTATCGCCAAAGGCGCTGGCATGATTGCGCCAGACATGGCCACAATGCTGGCGTTCCTGTTCACCGATGCACCCCTAGCGCCGCCTGTAATACAGGGACTTTTGTCCCGCGGCGTTGGCAGCAGTTTCAATGCGGTCACCGTCGACAGCGATACGTCCACTAGCGATACCGTCCTGATGTTCGCAACAGGTGCTGCAGTCAAGCGTGGTGCACCGGAGATATCCGATCCTGCTGATCGGCGCATCGCCGCATTCCGCAAAGCGCTAAACGGGGTCATGACCGATCTCGCAAAGCAGATTGCACGCGACGGCGAGGGGGCAAGCAAATTTGTGACCGTGATTGTCACTGGGGCCGTGTCGTCCAGATCCGCCAAACGTATAGCACTGGCAATTGCAAATTCGCCGCTGGTCAAGACGGCTCTTGCGGGGAACGACGCGAATTGGGGCCGTGTTGTGATGGCGGTCGGCAAAGCTGGCGAACCGGCCGATCGTGATCTGTTAGCGATCCGCTTTGGTCCGCATCTGCTGGCGCGCGATGGTGAACGGGTCGACGACTATTCCGAATCTGCGGTGTCGGATTACATGCGAAATGATGAGATCGAGATCGGCGTTGATCTCGGGCTAGGCCGTGGCAAGTCGACCGTTTGGACTTGTGATCTCACCAAGGACTACGTGGCGATCAATGGTGACTACCGGAGTTGAGCAGACCCAAACGTCTGCGAAGGAGTACGCAACTCTGCCGCTCGTGCTGGTTGCCGCCTGTGCGCTGGTTGATTCCGATGGCCGGGTTTTGCTGGCACAGCGCCCAGAGGGCAAGTCCATGGCTGGGCTATGGGAGTTCCCTGGCGGCAAGGTCGAGTCGGGCGAACGACCAGAAACGGCCTTGATACGCGAATTGCATGAAGAGCTCGGCATCGACGTTACCGAGGCCTGCCTGGCGCCATTTACATTCGCATCGTTTGCTTATGAGAAATTTCACCTGCTCATGCCACTCTACATTTGTCGCCGATGGGAAGGAACAGTGCGGCCGATTGAGGGGCAGACTCTGAAATGGGTGCGGCCTAATCGTTTGGCCGACTACTCTATGCCCCCTGCTGATGTCCCTCTGGTGGCAATGCTGCGTGACCTCCTGTGAGGGCCGCCGCGGCAAATGTTGAAGCGATGGAGCGGAGCCAGATATGCGGGATCAATTGGGTGCGGCCCTTTGTGCCTTCATCAGCGATGACCGTGGCGCGACTGCTATTGAGTATGCGCTTATAGGCAGCGGCCTTTCCATCGTGATCTTGGGGGCCGTGAATGCAACAGGCGGAACGGTAACCGGGCTGTTCGATACTGTTGTCACCGCTTTCGGTGGCGGTAACTCCTAGGCCCTAGTCGCAGAATTCCTTTGCCGTCCCCTAGCTGCCAGCCTTCTCGCCTGCATCGTGTTCCCTGGTCCCCAGTGCGTCTGCAAGGCGCATCTTTGCGCTGCCTGGTTTAAGCGGCTTCTGCTGGCTCTCATGCGGCGCCCAACCTGATACGTGAAGGATATCGAAACGCGCGCGAACTCGTCCGTCAGGGTCAGTGAAACGCTCGGCATAGATCTCCATCGCGCGTGTCAGGACATCCCGCCTTAGAAAGTTGCGGCTGCGGGCATGTAGTGCGTTCTGAAAACCCATGGCGCGCAGATCATCGAGCAGTCGACCCGGATTTGCGTAGCGCACGGTCAGCGTTTCGACGTCAGCGACCGGAAGAGCAAATCCTGAACGCTGCAACAAACCGCCCATCTCCCGCAACGCCACGAAGGGGCTGACTCGAAGATGGGCGCCGCCCGTGATCTCGGCCTCGGCTGCCAAAAGAGCCTGACGCAACTCGGTCAGGCTTTCACCGCCGACCAGTGCAGCGATGAACAGTCCGTCGGGTCTCAGCGCCTTACGTATCTGGATCAATGTTCCCGGGAGATCATTGACCCATTGCAGGCCGAGTATGCTCGTCACCAGATCGAGGCTTTCGGGAGCAAATGGCAGAGCTTCGTCGTCACACACGACAAGTGGCGAGGCCCGGTCTTCGGGTAACAGTTGAGAGCTGCGTCCGCAGATCACGATCTCACCTATCGATAGAAAGTTCTCTAGGGCCCGCGCCATCTGGCCGTGATGTGCGGTCAGGTCAGCCGCACGTTTGAATTCGCGTGTTACTGCCGAGAGACGCATGGCGACGTCGCTAACCGCTGCATCGATAAGAAAATCAGCGAACTTGCCGGCCAGCCTTGCCCGCTCAGTGAAGCGGCGGTGCGCGGCTCTGTCGAATGGGGCTGGATTGTCGTTCAACGACAGTCTTCTCGCTCGGAATCACTTCAGTTGGGGTCGGCTTGCCGGCTGCCAACTGACGGTCAGGGCCAATCTGTGCTAGACTGCCCATCATGACGCAGACAGATCAACCGGTCGGACGCGTCAATTTGGCGCTTGGCAGTTTTGTACGACGCTTGCTTGGGCAGGCCGCAGATGTCGTGCTGCCGCCGCTGTGTCCCGGCTGTCACAAACCGGTTGCCGACCACCACGGTCTGTGCGCCCAGTGCTGGTCGGAGCTGCAGTTCCTGACGCCGCCGATTTGCCCCATCCATGGGACACCGCTGCCTGCTGGGCTGGGCGATGATGCTGTCTCGCTGGAAGCGATCGCCAATCCGCCGGCCTTTTCCAGGGCACGCGCGGCGGTGGCCTATGACAGGCGTGCTGCACGAATCGTTTCCGGTTTCAAATATGCAGATCGAGGAGACTATGCGCCGATCATGGCGCGACTGATGGCGCACGCCGGAAAGGGACTGCTGGCTGATGCACAGCTTGTTGTTCCGGTGCCGCTCCACTGGGGACGGTTTGCCGGGCGGCGGTTCAATCAATCCGCGGATCTGGCGCGACGGCTGTGTCGCGAACGGCTTGGCGCCTATGCGCCGGACATTCTCGTCAGACGCAAGGCAACCCGTCCGCAGGTCGGGCTTGAGCCGGCGCAGCGAGCGTTGAATGTGGCCGGAGCCTTTGCCGTTCAGCCCGAGCAGAAGCCACGTTTGGCTGGTCGAGGGGTCCTTCTGATTGATGATGTGTTTACGACTGGCGCTACTGTCGATGCCGCGACGCGGGTGCTCAAACGTGCCGGTGCATCACGGGTCGATGTTCTGACATTTGCCCGCGTGCTGAGTGGCGACTAAATAGTCTGTCATCCGATCACGTCTCAGGTTCCCAGTTATATGCCGCCCATCACGATCTACACGCTCGCGTTTTGCCCTTTCTGCAGCCGCGCGATGAAACTGCTCGACAGCAAAGGTGCGACTTACGAGCAGATTGATGTAACCTTCAAACCGAAGGTTCGCTCGGCCATGCGCGAAAGGTCCAGCGGAGCCAATACCCTGCCACAGATCTTCATTGGGGAGACGCATGTCGGCGGGTGTGACGACCTTCACGCTCTGGAGGTTGCTGGAGCGCTCGATCCGCTGCTTGAGGGCGCGGCCTAGATCAGGCGAGGGAAACAGTCATGATGACCGACACACCACTTGGTGAGGCCTTTACCGCTGCCTGCGTTCAGCTCTGCGCCGGGCGTTCGATCAATTCGAATATCGCCGATGCCGAGCATCTCATCCGTGAGGCGGCGCAGCGTGGCGCGCAGTTCATCCAGACGCCTGAACAGACGGCACTCATGGAACTCGATGCCGGCACTCTGTTCGGCAACATCGTGGCGGAAAACGATGATCCCGCATTGCGTCGGTTCCGGGCCGTGGCAAAGGAGCTGGGCGTCTGGCTGCATATCGGTTCGCTGGCCATCAGGCTGTCCGACGACAAGGCGGCCAACCGGGCATTTGTGATCGCGCCAGACGGTCAGATTGTCGCGCGATACGACAAGATTCATATGTTCGATGTGAACTTGCCCAATGGCGAAACCTACCGGGAATCGAAAACCTATCAGCCGGGCACGGCCGCAGTCGCAGCCGATCTTCCCTGGATTAGGTTGGGTCTTTCGATCTGCTATGATTTGCGTTTTGCATCCTTGTATCGGCACTACGCGCATGCCGGTTGCGGAATGCTGGCCGTTCCAGCGGCCTTTACGCAGGTGACCGGTGAGGCGCATTGGCACGTCTTGCAGAGAGCTCGGGCGATCGAGACGGGGTCTTTTGTCGTGTCGGCCGCGCAAGGCGGACATCACGAAAATGGCCGCGACACCTACGGGCATTCTGTCATCATTGATCCATGGGGCACGGTGATTGCCGAAGCGGATCAGGAGCCCGGCGTGATCATGGCGGAGATTGATCCTGCTAAGGTGGCAGAGGCCCGCCAGAAGGTGCCTGCACTGAGCCATGACCGCGATTTTGATTCGGTCTCGCCCGGCGTTATTGCATTCGAAACGGCGGCGGTCGGCGCATGATCCGCTACACATTTTCCTGCGCGGAAGGTCATGAGTTCGAGGCCTGGTTCCGCAACTCTGCTGCCTGCGATGAGCAGCTCGAGGCGGGGCTTGTTTCGTGCGGCATATGCGGCGGCACTGATGTCAAGAAGGCGCTCATGGCGCCGTCCATTCCAGCCAAGTCGAATGCGAAACCAGAAGTTCAGGCAACAGCTGCGCCGGCACCTGTCGAGGACGGCAGTACGCCGCAACGCTTGCCAGTGATGACCGGCGGTATGGGCGAAGAGGCGCAGAAGCTTGTTCATGCCATGCGGAAGTTCCGCGAGACCGTGACCAAGCATGCCGACTATGTCGGGCCGCGCTTCGCCGAAGAAGCGCGCAAGATTCACTTCGGCGAAAGCGGTGATCGCGGCATCTATGGCGAGGCAACACCGGAAGAGGCCAAGGCGCTCTCGGAAGATGGTGTCGACATCGTTCCTTTGCCCATGCTGCCGGAAGACCAGAACTGACTCTTGGCGGTTTTCTGGCCTTCGATCAGACCGGCATGCGGTTGAAGTACTTCAACTGGACGATGGCTGCACTGCTGGTGCTTTCGCTGATTCCCAGCCTGCAGAACCCGCCGGCCTGATCGAAGGCCAGAAAACCGCCAAGAGTCAGTTCTGGTCTTCCGGCAGCATGGGCAAAGGAACGATGTCGACACCATCTTCCGAGAGCGCCTTGGCCTCTTCCGGTGTTGCCTCGCCATAGATGCCGCGATC